>NZ_JBIARC010000084.1:0-23982 GCF_042889625.1 Streptomyces sp. NPDC002573
GCAGCGACACGCGAAGGCCCCGCCCGCGATCACGCGGGACAAACAGGGCGAACCATCAACCTCATCAGGCAATCGCGACCGCTGACGAATCGAGGCTAAGCCAGCCATGTGGGCGGCGAGGGTGTCTGCTTCCTCGGGGGTGAGGGAAGTGAGGTTCAGGCGGTGCGGCGGGGCACGGAAGAGGGTGGCGCAGATCTCGTCTCCTCGCTCCAGCATCCCCAGGACGGGGGCCTCGGGTCCGTACGCGTGCGGTCCGCAGATCCGCAGTGTCTCCGCCAGCGTCAGCGTCAGGGTGTGCAGTGCAGGCCGCGAGTGCAGAAAGGGTCCGGCCTGGGTGAGGAAGTGGGTCAGGTCGTCGGTGAGGTGCCAACCAGTCGGGACGCTGGGGTGTTGGCCGGCGTTGCTAGTGGTCATGGTCGGCTCCGTTTGAGGTCGCGCGCGGGTGGGACACCCACGGGGGTGTCCCACCCGCGGGTCCGGCTACTTCCCGGGGCGTCCGAGCTGGTGGACGGTCCAGCCGGCCGCGCGCCAGGGCTCGGGGTCGATGATGGTGCGGCAGTCGACAAGCAGGGGGTTGGCCGGCCGGTCCACGAGGGCCCCGGGGTCAGCCTGGCCGTACTCCGGCCACTCGGTGGCCAGGACGACGAGATCGGCGCCGTCGAGGGAGACGGCCAGGTCGTCGGTGTACTCGAGTTCGGGGTTGCGAGTCATAGCTGTGGCCACGGCCTGCGGGTCGTGCACGGTGACGGTGCAGCCGGCCTGCTGGAGCGCGTGGGCGAGCGCGAGCGCCGGGGATTCCCGGACGTCGTTGGTGCCCGGCTTGAAGGCGGCGCCCCACATCGCGGCCCGCGAGCCCTCAAGGGGGCGGTCGCCCAGGGCCCGGGTGATGAGGTCCATGGCGACGTCGATGCGGGTCTCGTTGATCTTCTCGGCGGCGCGCAGGAGGGTAGCGGCCTGGTCGGCGCCGAGCTGGCGGGCGGAGGCGGTGAAGGCGCGGATGTCCTTGGGGAGGCAGCCGCCGCCGTAGCCGATGCCGGGCTTCATGCCGCCGCTGCCGATGCGGGGGTCGATGCCGAGGATCTCCACGATCTGGGAGACGTCGCCGCCAGCGGCCTCGCACATGTCGGCCACGGCGTTGATGTAGCTGATCTTCAGGCCGAGGAAGGTGTTCGCCGCACCCTTCGCCAGTTCAGCGGTCTGCGGGTCGGTGACGAAGATCGGGACGCCGGCGTTCAGGATGGGGGCGTAGACGGCGCGGATCGTCTTCTCACCCTCGGCGGTGGTGACACCGGCGATGAGGCGGTCCGGGCGCAGGGTGTCCTGCACCGCGTGTCCCTCGCGCAGGAACTCCGGGTTCCACACGACATCGACGGCTTCGCCCGCGGGGGCCAGGCGCTGGGCGAGGGCGGTGACCTGGCTGGTGGTGCCGACGGTGACCGTCGACTTCCCGACAATCGTGCACGGCCGGTCGAGGTGGGGGGCGAGTTGGCGGATGGCGCCGTAGACCTGTGCGGTGTCGTAGGAGCGGCCGTCGGCGTCGATGGGGGTGCCGACGCCGATGAAGTGCAGTTCGGCGAAGTCGGCGGCCTCGCGGATGTCGGTGGTGAAGCGCAGGCGACCGCTCGCGGTGTGGCGGGCGAGCAGCTCTGGAAGACCGATCTCGTAGATGGGACACTCGCCGGCGTTGAGCCGGTCGATCTTGGCCTGGTCGACGTCCACGCCGATGACCTCGTGGCCGAGTTCCGCCATCGCCGCTGCGTGCGGGATGCCGAGGTGACCACAGCCGATCACGGAAACGCGCATCTTGCTGTCCTTCTCGGTTGATGCCGGGGGCCGCGCCGAGCGTGCGGCCCCACGACGCTATCGCCCTGGAACAGGGCCAGTTGAACCGTGCGCAAGGTCTGTCACACGGTCACAGCGAGGAGTTCACGCAGGCGGTTCAGGGCCGGGATCGCAGCCGCGCGGACCACTGTGTCCCCTTCGCGGGCCCCCTCGATCGGGTACTCCTTGAAGACGCCGTTTTCCATCAGCCCTTCCGGGTCCACGTAGAAGATCCGCATCCCCTTGGCGCGGGCCCGCGCCTGCACCGCACGTCGGTCGGCGTGCAGGCCGATCACCAGAAGGGATCGGGCCTCGTCGAGCAGAGGCACGGGCGGGATCTTCTGGTCGTACCGGCGGACGAACACCTCGGGCAGTCCCGCCCGCGCGGAGAGCACGTCGAAGTTGTGGGTGATGACGGGTCCGACCACGTGACCGGCGTCGTGCAAGGCCTTGAGCGCCGTGTGCGCCGGGGTGGGTTCGGCGATGAAGCACTGGGCGAACATCCGCGTCAGGTCTTCCGCCTTCGCCGGCGCGTTCAGCAGAAGTTCCTGGACGAGCGTGTCGGCCTGGGGCGAGAGAGTGAACGCGTGCGACTGCGTGAGGGTGTTGTCCTTGCGCGCGGTCACCCGGTACACCTCGTGCAGGTAGTGCAGCGGCGGGATCCCCGCCTCGATCGACGTGCCGCACCCCACCTCCACCTGGAACGGCAGGAAGTCCAAGATCCCGGTGAGGTCGTCGCTGATGGTCGGGTTGCCCCGCTGTTCCTTGATGCGGATACCACCGGCCAGCACGTCCCAGGGCAAATTCCGCAGGGTGCGCACCGGGCTGCTGTAGCCCTCGGAGGTGAACCGCACGTCCAGCGAACGGAACCCTTCGGGCGTGGCCCGGTCGGCGCGCTCGTCCTGCGGGTGCACGTCGAACTCAGCGACGGTCACCGACAGATCCCCGCGCTGCCAGGTGCCCGGCTGCTGCGGCTTCCACCGGCCCTCATCGAGCCAGATGCGGAGGGACTGGGCGTAGGCCCTGATCTCCTCGGCCGGTGCGGTGTGCGACACGTACAGGTACAGCTCGGACAGCACCAGCCGCGGCACCGGGAAGGTGTAGTTCAGCGCGTAGTCGTACCGGTAGTGCACGACCCGGCGACGGCCCGAGGCGTCCTCGGTCCACCCGGACTGTTCGGCGTTCGCCGGGTCCTGGGTGCGCCGCCAGATGCCTTCCTCCACGCTGCGCGGGCGCTCGTGACCGTCACCGGCGAAGTGCCGGTTCCATGTCGCCACCTGCGATTCGGACAGCTGCTCTATGACGGGGTAGGGCAGGTACACGAGGGGTCCTCCTCGATTCCTTGGTTGGCCAGTGATGGGCCTAAGGGCGTGTGCCGGGCGCGCGTTAGCTGCGCTGGGCCAGGGCGGTCATCGCGTTGCTGAGCGCCGAGACCAGGAAGTCGACGTCTGTGTCCGTCGAGGTCAGCGGAGGGGCGACGACGAGGCCTTCGGATTTCGGGTGGCCAGCTCCGGTGAACGGGTAGAAGAGGACGTCGTGCTTCTCGGCCTCCTGCATCAGGGGCCAGAGCAGACCCGGTGCCAGTTCCACGCCGTACAGGAAACCGAGGCCCCGGACGTCTCGCACGACAGGCAGGTCGGTCAGGGCCTGCAGGCCCGCCCCCAGACGGTCTCCGCGCGCTCGGAAAGCGTCGGCGTCCATGGATTCCAGCTCGTCCAGGACCCCGAGACAGGCAGCTGCCTGGAGGGGGTGGGTGGCCATGGTGTCCATCGCCGGCAGCGGGTCGGCGTCCTCGTGCCGGATCAGCGGTGCGATCTCGGGCGACACCAGCACCGCGCCCACGCCCGTGTACCCGGCCCCCAAGCCCTTGGAGAGGATGCACAGGTCCGGCTCAGCGCCATCCCAGTGGTGGCTGGCCAGAGGCTCGCCCGTGCGCCACAGCCCGGTCAGCACCTCGTCGTGGATGACCAGTACGGCCCGCTCCCGGCAGATCTCCGCTACCCGCCGCAGGTAACCGGCGGGCGGCACGTAGGCGCCGCCGGTGCTCCCGTTGACGGGCTCGATCAGGACCGCAGAAACGTTCTCCCTGCCCCTGCTGTCGATCGCGTGCGCGATCTCGTCGGCGCATGAGGCGTCGCACGTACGGCCGTAGTGGGGGTGCGTGGGCGGGTACGGCGGGGAGAAGGCCGGGCCGAGCCCGAGCGCGTCCTCTGGGCGGGGCCGGCGGGCGTGGTTCCCGGCGAGGCCGAGGGTGAGCGCGCTCATCCCGTGATAGCTCAGGTCGGACGTCAGGATGTCCCCGCGGCGCTTCCCGTCACGGACCCTGGTGATGTTCCGGGCCAGGCCTACCGCGACCTCTACGCCGAGCGTCCCGCACGTGGTGAGCGCGACGGAGTCCTCCCCTCGGCCCACGGCGCAGCACAGGCGGTCCATCAGCTCCATCTGGATGTGGGGCTGGACGACGGCGGCGCCACCGTAGGAGTACCTGGCGAACTGCTCCTCGATGCGGGAGCGGACCTTGGGGCTGCTCTGCCCCACGTTCGCACAGAGCAGGCCGCTCGATCCGTCGAAGATCCGGCGGCCGTCAGCCAGGTGCAGCCAGGCGCCGCTGGATCCCTCGACCTCCCAGTCCGGCATGGGCCTGGTCGACGTCAGCAGCCGTCTGCGCCGGGTTAAGTAGTCCACGAGAGGTCCCTTCTTGCACGAATGCGGTGTGATGGTGTCGGCAGTGCTGCAGTCGGCGCAGCAGCGCGCTTCAGAGGGGGTGCGCCCGGGCACGGTGGTGCAGCGGCTCGCGCGCGGACGGCACAGGCGGATGCATGGTCACCTGGCCTTCCGGCCACCCTGGGGGTGCTCATGCAGGGCGAGGAGCACCCGGGTGAGGGTCGCAAGGTCGTAGACGTACTCGGCTGACGACGCCCCCGTGACAGGAACGTCCAGGACGTCGCGCGCCCGGCCGATGACGAGCTGGCCGGCACTGCGGTTGAAGGTGCCGGACATTCCGGCCACCCGCTCCTCGGCCCCGGGCAGCAGCAGCCGCATGTGCCCGCGCAGGAGGCCCGCCATGTGCGCGCGGCCCTCCTCGCCCACCGGCCGCGAATCCCACAGTGCCGTGCCGTACGTGCGGCGGATCAGGCCGGCGTCGACCGCCGGTGCCGCGGGCGGTGTCATCGGCGTACCCCCGCCCGGGCCACCGGTCCTTCAGTGACCGGCTTGGGACGGTCGACGACCGTCACGTTGTAGAGGGTGGCGGCCAGCTGCGCGCCAACCATCCACTTCACGCGCGGGTCGTCGGCGAAGACCACCTTCGCCTCACCCGGGACCGGGCCTCCCAGGCCAACGGCGTACAGCAGGCCGTAGATGCCGTCGACGGCAGCCCGGCCGACCCGGACGGTCACAGCGTCCTGCATGTGGGGGCACTGGGATCGAACCAGGGGCACGCACGGCACGCACACCGGCGGATGTGTCGTCACCTCCCGCTCAGGCCAGCCGGGCACCGCCACGTGGTTTTCCAGCAGTCACAGCGTGCCCTGCTCGTTCTCGTCGGCCGGCCCGCCACATACCTGGCACAGGCGGCGCCGCATCGCCCGCCGCTGCCGAGGCCCGTGAACCCTCCCGAACTCAGGCATCCCGTCGCCCTGGCGCAGCGCCCACGGCTGCCACAGCACGCCCGCCGAGTCCCGGTGCGGGAATCCGGCGAAGGCGATATCGGCGAAGGTGACACCGACCGCGCTGCGGACGACGGGCGGCTGCTTAAGGTGCTCGCCGCTCCAAGAAGCGATGTGCGGGACGGTGTGGCCCTTGTAGGTCAGGAGTGCGGACATGGCTCTCTTCACGGCGACGAGTCGGAAGGTGGAGCGCGCCGGCCGTGCGCGTCAGGGGACAGCCATGCACGGCCGGCGCGGTCTATGCAGCCCCCAATGTGGGCGGCGTGTCTGGCAGGGCCAGCGGCGTATCGGCCCCGGCGGCGCTCGAGCCGTGGGCGCTGGCCATCTCCTCGTGGACGGTGGCGCCGAGGGTGACTGCGGCAGCGAGGTGACCAGCCGCCCATAACGCTGCCAGCGCGGTACCTAACGGGTCGCGGCTCACACGATCACCTGCGAGGCGCCTACCGGTGCGTCCTGCTGCTTCGCTGCCTCTCTTATCCCCGCCTGCAGCACGTGGGCCAGGTACTGCGGGTCGGTGAACTGGCCGGTCCCGTCCGGGAGGGTCAGCCAGTACTGGCCCGGCGGGGAGATCAGGTCCAGGCGCGGCACTCCCACGTGGTGCACGTACGGGCGGGTGCCGCCCAGGCACTCCAGCCCCAGCTGGGTCAGCATGCGCGGCCACTCCCGGTCGGTGCCGGGCGGCACGAGGACGTACACGAAGGGCCGGTAGGGGTCGCAGAACACCGGCCCGGCCACCTGCAGCTCGTGCAGGCGGCGGCGCAGCCGCTCCGGACCTGCGTCGCGTTCCAGATCGGCGCCTAACGCGGCATACGGCACGCGCACGGCATCCCACATGATGCCCGCGGTCAGCAGCGCGATGCCGTGCTGCGACCACTCCATGCCCGCCGCCTGCGAGGACGTGGCGGCCCGGTACAGCCACGCCTCGGCTGCGGCTTTTCGCTCACGGTCCTCGCCACGCAGCGCGCGCAGCGGGATCGGGGCTTGGCGGCCGTCAGCAGTCACCGCGCTGCCCCCTCGGCCGCGGTCGGCATGGTCGCCACCTGGGAGAGGAACGCCTGGTGCTCGCCGAGCCAGTCGTCCAGCGCCGCAGCGCCGGCGTACGCGGTGGTGACGATGCCCATCGCCCGGCCGCTGATGATAGTGGTCTGGGCCGCGGGCCGGCGGGGGCGGTCCTCAAGCGGAGTCGTGGCCGGCGTGGTGTCGATCGTGTTCACGGTCCTGGTCCCCTCGTTTGCTGCGCGGGCGGCCCATCCGCCGCTGGGCGGGGCGAGCCCTTACCAGACAACCGCTGAAGCGGCGGGGGGCCCAGGCAATTCCGGGAACAATCGAGGCACCAACGACCGGTAATTTTTACCTTCGCGGTGACGTGACACCCATCACACCGCTACCGTCTGCACATGGCAGGGAACGCCTTACTTGAGGCCTGCATGCAGGCCGCCGGACTGGGCCAGCAGGAACTCGCCGACCGCCTCAACAAGCGCATCGAGCAGTTCACCGGCCGCGCCGGAACCCTCATGGACCGGCACATCCGCAACTACCTCACCTGTAAAACCCGGTGGCCGCAGGCGCGACAACGCCGCGCCCTGGAAGAAGAGTTCGGCTGCCCGATAGAGGAACTCGGGTTCACCAGACCCCCGCGCCGGACAGCCACCGCCCAACCAGAAAACCCGGAGGACCCCGTGCGGCGACGCACCTTCGCCGGATCCGCTCTCGGCCTCGCAGCCGCAACCGCCATGCCTCCTGCCTCAGCCCACAGCTCGCTGCGCGTCGGCATGAACGACGCCGACCGTCTTGAGCACGCCTTCCAGCAGCTGATCGCCTCCGACAACGAGCACGGCGCCGCCCTCGACATCCAGACGCGTGCCCTCGCGTTCGCCCACCACGCCATGGAACTCCAGCAGGTCGGCTCAGCCAGCCAGCGCGTCCGCGCCCGCCTCTACTACCTGGCAGCCGCATTCACCGGCACCGCCGTGTGGGCCGCCATCGACACCAGACAGACCGACCGCGCCCAACGCCACCTCGACCGAGCAATGACGCTGGCCAGCCTGTCGGGCAGCGAGGAAATCCGGCTCCGGCTGCTCGGGCACGCCACCCTCCTCGCCAGCCAGCAGGACAATCCCCACGACGCGGTGGCCGCAGCGCAGGCCGGCCGCGCCTCCTCCATGTGCCGCCGCGACCCCCTGTTCCGTTCCCTGGCCTCAGCCCGCCTCGCCGGGGCCCTGGCAGCGCAAAAGGACCATCGCGGTGTGGAACGAGCCCTCGACAGCGCCCGCGACGCCCTCGCCAAAGCGGACCCGCGCACCCAACGGCCCGCCTGGGTCGGCTTCTACGACCGTGCCGAACTTGAAGGGCTGTCCGCGATCGCGTACACCAAGCTCGGTCAACACGAGCAGGCAGAGGCCCACTTCCACCGCACCCTGGCCCAACTGCGGCCCGAATACCGACGCAACCGCACCTACTACCGCACCCAGCTAGCTCTTTCGCAGATCAGGCAACGCGACGTAGAGCACGCATATGCCACCGCGAGCTCTGTACTGCCCCGCGAGGGCAGTGATTCACTGACCGGGCGATCAGGGCGCCTGCTGGACGAGTTCACCCAGGCTCTGGCGGCCATCGCCCCAGGCAGCCGCTATGCAGCCGACTGGGCCGACCAGCACTCGAACGCCAGGAGGACATGATCATGGCTGTTGAGGTCAAGCACTACACCACCGAACAGCTCCCCGAGATCCGACAGATCATCCTCGACATTCATGCTGAAGTCCGCCACGGGGACTTCAAGTTGAACAACGAGTTCAACAGCGTGGAACGGTTCGATGAGCGCCTCACCCGGTACTCCTCCCGCCCCGGCTTCACCGCAGCGGTCGGCTGGGAAGGCGACGAACCAGTCGGCTTCGCATTCGGAATCACGCTCGGCCCGGACAGCACGTGGTGGCGCTCGATGAGCACGCCGCTGCCCGACGGCTACACCACCGAAGACGGAAAGCGCACCGTCGCCCTCAACGAGATCGTCGTCCGCAAGCCGTGGCGCGGGCGTGGCGTGGCCTGGCAGATCCACGAAGAATGGCTGGCCCACCGCACCGAGCAGCGCGTCACCCTCCTGGTGAACCCGGCCGCGGGCAACGGGTCCGTGCAGGCCGTCTACGAGGCGTGGGGCTACCGGACCGTCGGCCAACAGCAGCCCTTCTCCGACAGTCCCGTCTACGCGTCCATGACCCGCGAACTTGCCTGACCATCCGAACGTTCACGCATCGACGGCGCGCTGAGCGCGCCCACGTCCGGGCGCGGCCCAAAGGCCCGCCTGCACCGCGGGTGGGAGATCGGCCACGCTGCGGCGTCCTCCACGCTGCGCAGCGTGCCGGTGGCCTTGTCGGTGTCCTTGTGGCTGGTCCATCCGCAGTCGGCGCCGTCGAACACCTCCATGAACTGCACACCGGCCTCGCGGGCCCGGTTCAGGGTGCCCGCGTTGTAGGCGACCGCGCTCTTGGCCAGCGTCGCCGACTCGGCCCACGCCTGCACCGGCATCCGGGTGCCTCCCCGGTAGATGACGGTCGTCAGCTGGTGCTCGGCGGCCAACCGGTCAGCGAGGGCCTTCGCCGCCTGCAGGGCCGTGGTGTGCCCTGCGGCCAGCAACGGCACTTCCGTCCTTGCGGCCTGCCCTACAGCCCGGTAGAACGCGGCGGCCATGCGCTGCTCCTCCTCGGAGCGGCGCAGGAAGTCGGCGTACGAGTCGGAGGCCAGCGACTGCAGCGCCTCGGTGTGGATGAGCGTCCACGAGAAGTGCCCGCCCAGCGCCTCCGCTGCCGCCCGGGCCCCCTCCTCGTACAGGTGGGGCAGCTGCCGGGCCACGAACGCGCGGGCTTCGGCGTCGACGCGCTGCTGGAAGTCGACGATGGCGGCCTGGAACTGGGCGAGACGGTCGGCGACCATCCGGGAGCGGCCGTTGTCACCGATCGCCGCGAGCACGGCCGCCTGCTCGTCGGCCAGGCGCTGCCATGCATCCTCGAGCACCGCGGCGACCCTGGCCGCCACAACGGCCGGGTCGCCGGGCGTCAGCGGCCCGAACTCGTGGGCCACTACCGCCACCAGTGGTGGCGTCGGCGGCGCGCAGACTCCAGCGGGGCGATGACCAGAGTGTCGCCGCCGACCGCATCGTCGGGCGCGGTCGCAGCCTCCACGGAGGCGATCTGCCGTTCCAGGCCCGTGAGGTTGTTGGACTGGTCCATGGTGACGACACCGTTGACGGTCAGCTGCAGCGGGTCGGCCAGCAGATTGGCGCGCCGCTCGGACAGCACTTCCAGGGCGACAGCCTTGGCCGAGCCGAGCCGGTCGTAACGGGTCTGCAGGTCGCCTTGGTCGGTGGTGGGGCCGAGCTGCGCCAAGAGCCAGGCCAGGACAGCAGGGTCCACGAGCGGGGTCCTTCCAGGGGTAAGGGGTGCGGCCCGGCACCCCCGCCACATAGGGGTGCCGGGCCGGGCCTGGCAGGGCCTACTTCTCGTCGGCCTGCTTGCGGGTCCGGGTCCGGGGCTTCTCGGGCTCGGGCTCGGCCTCGGGCGTCGGCGTCGGGTCGGGCGTGGGTGTCGGCTCGGGGCCGAGGTCGGTTCCGCCGGCGGGCGCCTCGCCTTGCCCGCCGTCGCCGTCCTCGTCCGGCTCCCACGCGGCCGGGTTGGTGATGACCTCGGCCAGGTCCTCGTCCGGCTCCTCACCGGGCAGCAGGATCAGCCACTCGTTGCTCTTGGGGTGCCGCACGTGCACCGCTGCCGCCAGTCGCCGCCCCATGTCACAGCACCTTCGCAGTGATGTGGCAGTCCGGCGCGTACAGGATGGGCATGGCCACGGCCGCGCCCTTGGTCCAGATCTGCACCGGGTCGTCCTTGCCGCCGCTGGTGATGATCAGGCCTGGCGCGTCCTCGCGGGTGATCTGCGGGTTGCCGCCACGCGACAGGACCAGCGACTCCGCCGTGGTCCCGTACAGGGTCTGCCCCCACTTGGAGCGGTCCGGGGGCAGCATCACCCACCGGTCGTCGGGCAGGCACTTGGTGGACACGCCGTCCACGCGGACCTGCGCCCGGTACAGGGTGATCGGCGGCAGGCCGTAGTTGTCGCGGACCACGTTGATCTGCTGCGGGGTGAGCGACGCGGTCGGCGTGGTCGACGGGTTCACCGACCCGTAGTAGGCGGCCCGGTAGGCGTTGTTGCCCGCCAGGTAGGAGTAGACGCGCCGCGAGGTGACGACCATCTCCGGCTGCGGTGCGCTGACGCCGTCGAGGTAGGACAGCCAGCCCAGCTCGTCCGCGATGGCATCCGCGGTCGGGTCGGACCACAGCTTCGGCGCGGTCGGCATGTTCTGCGCGGGCACACCGAAGTCGACGTCGAGGGTGAGCCCGTTCTCCCCTGCGAGGGAGAACTTGCCGTCGGTGAGGACGTCGCCGGCGGCCAGCTCCAGACGGGAGTTGATGGCCTCGACGTGGCGTTCCACGTCGTCGTACAGCAGCTGCTCCAGGCGGGACGCGTCCTGGCCTCGGGAGGCCTCCTGCAGCAGCAGCTCGACCTCGCCGACCATGAGCTTCTGGCCGAGGGCGGGCAGCATGCCCTGCGTGGCCGTCTGCCACGCCTGCCGGTCCGAGAACGGCACCGACGCGTCGAACGCCCGGTACTTCGCGGCGTTGACGTAGCGGCCGGTGTTCTTGATCCGCCACATGACGTCCTGCACCGACACCTTGGCGAACACGGTCTGGGTGAGGAGGAAGTCGGCGGGGGTGGGGATGTAGCGGGCGAACGTGGTCAGGTCCGCCGTGTTGACGTCCTTGATCAGGTCCTGAACAGACATCGTCGGGGCTCCTTACACGAATCGGATCTGGCAGACGGCGGACGGGACGACCGGGGCGACGACGATCGGCAGCTTCGCCGTCTTCACCGAGCCGTGCCACAGCAGCGCGGCCGGGACCTTCGTCTGCGCCGGCGCGAACAGCACCTCGGCGAACACGAACCCGGCCAGGGTCTGGCGGCCGTCGGCGGCACCCGTGGAGTACAGGCCGTACAGGCCGGATGCGGTGATCTTGCCGACGGGGATGCCGGACAGGAACCGGCTGTAGGGGATGCTCGTGTCGGTCGAGGGCACGTAGTGGGTGCCGGACACGAACGTGGACATGTCGAGGGTGATGGAGTCGACCTCGCTGGTGCCGTGGAGGCTGGCGAGCCAGGAGCGGTCGGCCGTCAGGTTCTGGGTGATGGTGACCGGCTGAACGGTCATGAATCCTCCCGTGGACGCGACGAAGCGGTTGATCGGCCGCTCACCGGCTGGTGGCGTCGTCCACGGAAGGGGGGCGTGGTCCCCACAGATCCGGCCTTAACCCGCCGGTGGGAAGTCAGCTGCCCGTCAGGAAGCCGCGCTGACGGGCCATGTCGGCGCCGTGCTGGCCGAGCTTGGGCACGTTCGCTCCGCGCGGCGGCGGCCCGCCCGCAGGGGAGCCACCAGGCGCGGCAGGCGGCACAGGGGCGGCGGTGGCGGCGAACAGCTCGGGCCTGCGCGCCTTCAGCGCCTGCGCGGCCTCGGTGACCGTGTCCTCGGTGGCGTCGTCGTCGACGACCAGCAGCAGCTCCGCATCCCTCAGGTCGGCGCCGGTAGCACCCAGCCCCACGAGGACGGCGCGGCGTACCGCGGCCCGCTCACGGGCGACGGCCTGCGCCTCACGTGCGGCAGCTGCGGCTGTGGCTTCGGCGGCGGCCTGCTCGCGGCGCTCGACCTCGGAGAGCTGCGCGGCCTGCGCGTCACGCTGCTGCTGCACGAACGAGGTCAGGTCGTCGGTCTTGGTGAAGCCGAGCTGCTCGACGAGGCGGCGGATCGCTGCGCGCTCGCCCTGCTGCTTCTCGCGGGCCAGCAGCCGGTTCAGGGCCTCCTGGTCCGGCACCTGCGCCGACGGCACAGCCGGGTCCGTGCCCGGTGCGGGCGGGATCTGCTGGTTGGACGGGTCGGTGGGGTCGGCGCCCAGGATCGGGTAGATGGGGCGGCCGTCACGCCGGTAGCCGACCGGGGTACGGGGGTGGGGCAGCAGCCTGTCCATGCGGATCCAGTCCTTTGCAGCAGCGCCCCCGCGCCAGCCATCAGTGTAGTCCCGGCGTGGACCAGCACGTTCTTCACGGAACGTCAGCTTTTGCTCAGTCAGGAGCGCAGTGTCACCACCGCACGCTACTCTTTAAGAAATCCTCCCTCATTTGAGGGTGGATACCTATAAGAGCGCGGAGGTGGCGTGGTCAGCAACATCCTCATCGAGCCGAAGGGGAAGCCCGAGGGGTACGAGGCGCAGCTCGCCACCCTCGGCCTTCAGTGGAAGCACTTCGAACGAACTATTCGGATGAGCGAGCAGGCCCGGCGGAGCGGCAAGACGAAGGACGACGCCAAGAACGCACCCGGATCCCAGGACTACTTCACGCGCGTCCGCGAGCTCCGGCGCGCCCTCCGCACTGACCTGATGTGGCATCCCTACGACCCGCTGCAGGCTCCACTCATCGTGAATCCGGACAAGACCATAGGAATCGGCGTCCTTCTCGGAGACGCCCGCACCGGTCTCCCCGGCATCCCTCATCCGCGTAGCAAGCGGCCCGCCGGCGTGACCAAGGAGCAGGCCGTCGCCCGCAACCAGGACCTGACGCTCCCCTTCGAGGAGCCGGAATTTGATCTGCCGGACGGGTCACAGTCGGATGACGACGAGTACGCGCAGATGGTGACCTGGTACCTGTTGACGTACCGCTATACGGCCAGGCAGACGGGAGTTGTGACTGTTCGCAGTGAGTTGTCGCTCCCGGACCGGGTAGGCCACGGAGGGAAGATCGACAGCTTCCAGCGTCGGATCCTCCTGCCCCCCGTCGAGTTCGAACCCGTGCGCGACTACGCTGTCGAAACTACCGGTGACATCGTCGTTTCTGTCGAAGAGCGGTAGAAGAGCAAGATCAACTGACACCAAGATGACGAGGAGACATGATCACATCCTCGCGCATCACCACAGCCCGAAAGCGACGCGGTCTCACGCTCGCAGAGCTTTCAAAGCGCGTCGGGGTGAGCGTACAAAGCCTCTCGAACTACGAGCGAGGCCGCACTGAGCCCACCCCTGACACCCTCGCCCGCCTAGCAGCCGCTCTTGACTTCCCCGAGCCCTTCTTCTACCAACCCGACCTGGATCCGATTCCACTAGAGGCCGTGTCCTTCCGCGCCCGCAGCAAGCTGGCGGCTGGCCCCCGCGACGCTGCCCTGTGGGCGAGCCGCCTCGCCCTAGAACTGCACGCCTGGATCGAGGCTCGCTTCCGCCTGCCCCTCAACGACATCCCCACCCTGGGCAGGCCGGACCCGGAGACAGCAGCCGAGATGGTTCGTGCCCGCTGGGGCCTCGGCACTGCGCCGATCAGCAACATGGTGCACCTTCTGGAGGCCCACGGCGTGCGGGTCTTCTCCCTCCCTCCTGAGTACGCCGACGTCGATGCGTTCGCTATGTGGCGCGACGGCACCCCCTTCGTCTTCCTCAACACGCTGAAGACGCCGGAGCGAGGCCGCTTCGATGCCGCCCACGAGCTGGGGCACCTCGTCCTCCACGGAGAAGACCGCTCGCTGGCCGGCCCCCAAGCCGAGCAGGAAGCGAACGCCTTCGCGAGCGCGTTCCTCATGCCGCGCACCAGCGTCATGGAACACATGCCCAGGTCGCCTCTGGTCCAACAGATCCTCCAAGGAAAGAAGATCTGGAAGGTTGCCGCCCTCGCGCTCACCTACCGACTGCATGAGCTGGACATGCTGTCGGACTGGCACTACCGCCGCGCCTGCATCGAGCTCGGCCAGCTCGGTTATCGGCGTTCCGAGCCGACCGGCATGCCCTACCGCGAGAGCTCCCAGTTGCTCGACAAAGTGTTTACCGCCATGAAGGCCAAAGGCGTCACGCTCCACGAGGTGGCACGAGAGTTGTACGTGTCCCCGGAAGAGCTCAGCAGCTGGGTATTCGGGCTGATCGTCACTGCGCGCACCGGAAGCAACCAGGCCAGTGCAGACCTCCCAGCACACGAACGGCCACGTCTCTCCTTGGTTCGGTAGCGCCCACAACTCATTGGGCTGGCCCTCGGCAACGTGCCGAGGGCCAGCGTTCAGCGGGGGCCAGGCCCTGCCTCGCCGATGATTCCGGTCTTGCCGGGCGGCTGCAGCGGTGTGGGCGGCAGCGGCTTCGCGCCGGGCGGGCTGGTCGGCGGCCCGGATTGCGGGACCTGGCCGGGCTCCACGAGGGGCACGGTCGGGGTCGGGTCGGCTTCAGGCAGGCCCAGGTATTCGCGCACCGCCGTGTTGTCGCCGGTCGCATCGGCGAGGCGGGCGGCCTGGTCGAAGGCCCGCTTCTGGATGCGTTCGATCTCCTCGGCAATGTCCTCGATCGGATATCCGGCTTCCTGCAGCATGCGCACCACGGTCTCCAGGGAGAACACGCCCGCTTCGTAGCCCTGCACGGCGTCGTTGAGGACGGTGGTGCGGTCGGTGGGGGTGTGTGCGCCGAATACGAGGCGGGCGGGCAGCGACTCGCTGGCGGGCCATTCCTGCCCGGCCTGGTGCAGGCGCTGCACCATGCGCAGCAGCAGCTGGTACTTGTGGTTGCGGGCCAGGCGCAGTGCTCCGACCAGGGAGTCCAGCGGGCCCAACGCGACCTGCAGCGAGTAGCCGTTGGGCAGCTTGACCGGGTCGAGGCTGCCGAGCCCGGCCGCGGTCAGCCGGGTGTTGGAGGCGAGCCGGTCCAGCAGGTGGTTGATGCGCTGGCGGAGCTCGGCGAGCTGCGCCGAGGTGTCCAGGGTGTCCATGCGCCCCGAGTCGGACAGCTGCCACACCGTCCCCGCCTCCACACGTACCGGCAGGGGCTGCCCGGTGCTGCGGTCGATGGGCAGACGGGCACCGGCGAGGGCCACGATCGGTGTGCCGGTGGTCGCCGACGCGGACGCGCTGTCGGTGTCGGTGGCGGCCAGCTCGTCCAGCAGCTGCAGCACGGTCGCCAAAGTGGACTTGCCCCAATGCTCGCCGACGTCAGGGATGGTGTTCGGGATATGCACCACCGGGATGAAGTCGTGCATCAGGTCCAGGCGGTCCAGGACCTGACCATCGGAGCGCACCCGGTAGGAGGCCTTGTCCAGCGGCAGGGAGAACACGTCGTGCGCGCGGCCCAGGTCCTCCAGCAGCCACTCGGCATCGGTGAGGTAGCACGTCGTGGATGAGGGTTTGCCGGGCGCCCACGGGTAGGTGCGGGTCACGTTGCCGGTGAGCGGGTCGCGGCTGTCGCCCACGGTCAGCACCGGGTCGCCGTCGGCGCCGACGACCTGCTCGCGGATCGCACGCCCGTCGAGGCTGCCCGGCGAGGTGGCCGGCCCGATCGGGCCGAGCTCGTACGTGATGCGCCGCACGCGGGCCTTGAGGCCCCGCACCGGGTCTACGGCCAGCTCCCACGCGAAGTGCACACGGGAGGGGTACTCGGCGGAGTCCTGCTCGCCCTCATCCCACTCGGGGAAGTAGAAGCCGGGGTCGTAGGTGCGCAGCAGCGCCCGCTGCTTACCCGGCTCCCACGCCAGGGTGTAGACGCCGTCACCGCAGCGCACCGCGCACCGCTCGGCCTGCTGGATCCGCAGCGCCAGCAACTCCTTGTCCGCCCACGCCCGCAGCCTGTCCTGCAGGTCGGCGGCGGCACGGTTCTCGGCGCTCGGCTTGTCCTCCTCGGCATGTTCGGCGCCCGGCACCACGATGCTCTGCTCCGCGCCCAGCAGGTAGCCGAGCGTGGTGTCGATCAGCTTCGACGGGTCACCCAACTCGCGGCGCTCCAGACCGTGGTGCTCGTCGCCGGTGACAGCGGCCAGCTGCCCGGCCTGGTTCGAGTCGTACGCGGCCAAGAACTTGTAGGCGGCCAGCCGGCGCAAGTCCTCGGCAGGCACCCACGAGGTGTTCAGCTCCGGGAACGCGTGGTGGCCCGGCCGGTTCGGGTCGGCCATGGCCTGCTTGTAGTTCAGCCACGACCAAGCGTCGATCAACAGTTCACGCATGGGCCTCACGGGTGCCCCTCCAGGCGTGCAAGGCCCCGCGCCCGCACCGACCAGAATACGCGGAACTGCAATCTGTGCCGTCGGCCTTGACGAGGCAGCGGATTTGGGAGAGTACAGCTCCAACACACCTGACACACAGGGCCTTCGCAAGGAGCACACTCGATGAGAACAGGCGTCGCCGCCGCGGTCCTGGTCGCTTCCGGCGCGTTGCTTGCCGGCTGCACGTCGTCACACACACGTGCCGGTGCGCCTGTCGTCCGCGTGGTCTCCTCGCCGGCACCGGCCGCGAGCAGCACCCCGCCGGCCGCGCATACGGATTCGGGTGCGGGGGCGGGTGCGTGCGAGATCTACCTGTACGGGCATGCCGCGCGAGCCGAGGTCCGCAGCGGGGGATCCAACCCGGCGAGCGAGTGCAGCAGCCTGGCCTCGTCCCTATCCCAAGACGGCAGCTTCTGGACGACGCAGGCCATCAGCGTGCAGGGTCCCGTGCCCGTGGTCTGCGCCGTGCAGAAGGACGACGTCGTGGTCGTGGTGCGCGACAGCGGCAGCCAGATATTCGGGCAGGGCGTGTGCAGCGGCCTACTGCAGGCCGGCTGGCGGGAGGACTCGGCGGCCGAGCAGACCGGGCGGCAGCAGGACCAAGCGGAGGCAGACGCGAGCGCCCAGGCAAGTTCCCGGGCGGCGGACGAGAGCGCGGCGCAGGACGCGCTGTCGACACTGCAGGGCTCCAACCGCGACTTCAACAACGCCAAGTCAATGCGCGCCGACATCGAGACGGCCGACAATGATCTAGCCAAGCTGCGCGAGGACGCCAAGGGCGGCAACGGCGACGACTGCTACAACGTGGAGAACAACGTCGGGTACGACGCGGAGAACAACGTCGGCTACGACGTCACAACCACGGCCAGCTACGACGTCGATCAGGAGCAGCAGGGGATCAAGAGCCTGCGGTCCCAGATCACCGACCTGCAGAACGCGCAGGCGGCCCTCACCGCTGCCGGGCTGACCCCGCTGGACGGAGCCGGCACGGCTATCGCCACAGCGAAAACGCACATTGCGACCGCGATCACCACCACGAACGAGGCCATCGACCACCTCAACGGCGACATGAAGACCGCATACAGCATTGCCAACACGCTCGGTACCGGCGACTGCGCCAACAGCGGACCGGGCGAGGCGCCAACGGCGCTGTCGCACATCTCGTGAGCGAGGGCGGCTACCGCCGAGTTAGGAATCTGCAGAAGGCAACCCAGTACAGGTCAGGCACGTGCCAGGCTGGTGGGCGTCCACGTGGCACGGTGATTGGGAAAGCCGTGGAACTGACCCCGCAGGAAGTCATGGAGCTGAGGGCCGAGCGCGCGCGGTTGTACGAGGAGCTGAACGAGGAGCGCGAGGTACAACTACGCATACTCCGAGACGAGATCCAACTCGTTGAGAACAGGTTCAGAGGTGTATTGCGGACTCGTACCGAGGAAGCAGAGCGAGCGATCAAGGCTCGTCGTCGCACTGTGCTGGTCCCGCCGGGCCCTGATCCTGACTGCTACCACTCCAGCGAATCTCCGTGCGGCTACGTCAACGACAAGTACCTTTCGATGACCGAGCGGGAGGCGATACAGCGTGGCCTGAAGCGGCACACCTACGGGTGCAAGTACCTGTAGCCGCTGCCAGGGCCATCCACGCAGCCGTGCGTCCACATCGCTTACCGCATGCCACGCCGCTCCGTGGCGGTCTGGTTGTCCCACGCGGCCTGGCACGGCTCGTCCAGGAGCGTCTAACCGATCGCCTGAATGTTTTGCCGCGCGGTGGGCCCCGTCTGAGCGAGGCGTCCAGGCGGGCCTGAGCGGGCGCCTTCATCTGGTCCGCAATCGGCGCTGTGGGCCGCACGTCCGGGGCGGGCCACAGCAGGTTCACGCCGGCGACGGTGGCCGCGCACACGAGGGCTGCGACCGCGACTGGCCCTTGATCGACATGGCCAGGGAACGTATCAGCCAGACTCGGGCGAGCGGTTGGTCTTTATCAGGCCGTTTCGGGCGGCGGCACGGGCTCCGGGTTGGCGCAGGTCGGCCATCGCGGGCCCGTAGTTCAGCCACGACCAATCGTCGATGAGCAGTGCACGCATGGGCCTCACAGCTGCCCCTCCAGCATGCAGGGCCCCGCGCCCGCAGCCAGCTTGCTTTGCCAGGCAGCGGAGGCTTTCCCGCATCTGCAGCACATCTGGGCCGATCAAGGTTACCGCGGCGCCGATTTCCACACTGGGAGCCGACAGGCTACGGGCATCAGTGTCAACTACCCCGCCATGGCTATGCTGCTCGTACGTCGACTCGCAAGGACGCTCCGCTGGCAGGCTTTCAGACGCCCTCTAGCGGGGACCGGTGTGCGTACGTAGCGGGTCTCGAACCCGCAACCACCGCGGCCTACCTTGACCTCGGCGGGACGAACCCCGGTCCGACGGGCGGCGGGCGGTATTGGTTGCGATACCAAGCCGCGCTCCCGTTCCACGACCCAACACATTTCCACATGCCGTTCGGCGTTCGAAACTGGGTGCCAATTCCGTAGTACCTGATTGGGTAGCGACGGTAGCGATTAACGTCCCAGGTATTGAGAAGCTGATATCGCCCACTGATAATCGCGACCGGACACGAACCCGAGACAGTGCTCGGTGAGGCTGATGAATGCCCGGCGGGCAGCAGACTAAGAGGCAGCGCAAGGAATGCGCTAAGAGCGATCGAGAGTTTCTTGCCGTGGCTGGCCATTTGCCGATTCCCTTCCACAGCTAGGTAATCTGCGAATTTGATGCCCTTGGAAGCCGATGCAATGCTAGTGGAGCACGCGTGGAGGCCGCTGTCCACTGGAGTAGGCGTAGTTGCGGATAGATACTGGTGTGCCTAGGGGTACCAGTGAACTCGCGCGGCCACTTTACGGCCCGCCTCTTTGCCGATTGAGCACGTGCGCGTGGTTATCGGCCCCCGGTCCGGGGCTGTGCCACCAGGCAGGGGGCCGCAGTCTGGGGCAGTTCCGGATCAGGGGTGGCCATGGCCTCGTGCGTACGACCGAGGTGGGCGCTTGGCGGTGGTCCCATGCCCCAAGTCCGGCGCCCTACCGGCGCTCGCCGAACAAGGGAACCTCATCCGGATGCAACTCGGCTCGGATTTGCTGGAGCCGGACCGGGTGTCGCCACCGTCCGGAGGTGTCCAAGGACGCGTCAGCAGCGACTTCGGCGACAGCGACTGGTTCGATCAGGTTCACCTAGAGCTGTTGCCGGGAGCCCAATCCGGTGGTCAAGGTCCATCCCGTCCACGGACATCTTCACCGGCACCCAGCCTGACGCTCCGTTCAACGCTGCGGGCCTCGAACTCGTCCAGGGTGAGGACGGATCACTGTTCCCCACCGGCCGCTACTGGACGATGGCCAGCGCCGAACGTACCCTCGGCGAGGACGTCGGCCAGGTCGACGCGACGAACGCCATGTACGACCTAAGTGAGTGCGACGGCGTACCTGAACGACAGCACACGGGACGCCTGGCGCCCGCCGTGTGGCGAGTTGCCCTTAGAGGCAGCGCGTGATCACGTCGCCGACTCGGCGTCGGCCACGGCGAGCTGCCTCTGTTTCACCTCCGCGATGTCGAGGCGCCGCATCAGGAAACTGGCGAACGCCAACATCTCGTCGGCCTCGTCACGGTCGTCCTCCCGGTCCGGCCCATGACTGCGAGGGTTACGCAGAGCTTGCACCGCACCCTTGAACAGTGCCTGCATGCCGTTCTGCTCACTCTCCAGGGAGCCGTCCGTGAACCGAGTCACTGTGAGCATCGGGGGGTCTGGCTTGTTGTTGAAGACCATACCCATGAGCCTGTCACCGACGAGGCTAGTGGGCGCGACCAGCGTGTGTACCCGGTGCTCCACCGCCTGGACCGCACTCCTCACCGCATCGCTGTAGGCGCCGCGGTTGTACCGCTCGGCCGCGACCTTCGCGATCAGGGGGTGCAGGTTGCAGGTGACCGACAGGGTGGGCTGGGGGTCTGGCGTTGGCACCGGGGCTCGGCGCTGGCCGAAGATGTCGCCCACGTCCGAGAACGGCTGGTTGTCGGCCTCCGTCCGCGTCGGCCCTACCACCTGCTTGCGGATTCGCCAGTAGTCCTCCAGCTGACGCACATCGGTGAACGGCCGAATAGTCCGGTCGAAGTACAGCACCCAGAACTCGTGCTCCTCGTTGTAGCCGAGGCCATGGAAGCAAGGCTCGTGCGGGCCCACTTCGGACCGCTGCGGCAGTTCACCGCCGCAAACTCCAACCACCGCAACCACACCGCGCAGACGCGCGCCCTGCACGGCTACCTGCGATGGCGGAACAAGAACGCCCGCCATCCCGACGTGCTGGCCGCCCAACGGCGCGAACGCGCCCGAGCCCGTAGTGAGAAGGGCATCCGCTGGGGCGGGCGCCCCCTCGCCGCCGCGGCCTGAACGACCCGGCGAAACTATGCGGCCCCTCCATACCCGATCTCATTGCCGTCGGGATCGCGGTACAGCGCCTTGCGCATGCCGTCGGGATACGTCTCCCGCTTCACGGGCTCGATCCCGCGCTCGGTGATGCGATCGACGCAGGCGTCCAGGTCGTCGACGAGAATCGTCTGGACGGCGTGGCCAGCGTGGTGGGCGTTCTCCTGGATATAGAGGTACCGATGCTCACCAAGCTCCCACACTGCTTCCGTGTCGGATGCGAGGAACGTTGGCACGGAGCCCAACACACTCACGTACCAGGCTTGCGCAGCCTCGAAGTCACGGACGTAGATCCCGGCAAACAACTCGAGTGGCATCCGGCCATGCTAGCGCCGGACAAGGCACAGCAACCCGGTGAACCTATACGGTCACAGCACTAGCAGCCGGGGCCGGATTCGGCGCCCGGCGTGCCGTTGGCCTTTATGGGGCCGTTTCCGGGGGGTTATCGGCGTCCGCCGAGGCGGTCGTCGTGGATGTGTCCGGCGACGGAGGCGAGCTGGTCGGGGTCGGCGAGTTCGGTCAGTCCGTGGACCGCGGCGTCCATGCGGTCGGGGCTGTCCATGCCGACGACCCAGGTGACCATCTGGTCCTCCAGGGCGACGTGGGCGCCGACGTGGTGGACGAGGCCCTGCTCGTACAGCTGGGCGATGGGTTCGGCCCGCAGGCGCTTGCCGACCTTGGCGGTGACTTCGAGGACGCGGGGCATGAGAGCGCCGTTGGTGGTGCCTTCGCGGCGCAGCTGCTCCCACGCCTGGGACAACACCTGGCGGGCCATGTCGCCGCCATAGTTCGACTCGACCACGATCGCGTCGGCTTTGAGGGCGAGGGCGAGGAGGCAGGCGGTGCGGCCCCAATCGTTGGCGCCCATGCTGCCCGAGCGGTCCTCCAGCACGTACAGGTGGCCGTCGAAGCCGCGGGCGGCGCCGATGATGCCGGTCTCGTCGCCGATGGCGGACTCTCCGCCGGCGGGGTCGACGGCGACGATGATGCGGGCCATGTCGAGGCCGCCGAACTCGACGGTGGTGAGCCGGTGGTCGGTGATCCAGGCCCGCTGCCACACGCCACCCTCGGGCGGTCGCGGTTTCTGCTGGTAGAGGGCGGCCCATACGCGTTCGCCGACGCGGCGGCGGGTGGTGGCGTGGTGTTCGGCGTCGAAGCGTTCGGGCCACAGGGGTTCGCCGAGCTTGCGGCCGAGGGGGTCGGTGTCGCTGTCGGCGAGCGCGGGCAGGTCGATGATCTTCCACTCGTTGGCCTGCGCGTCGGCGAGGATGCGGCCGGCGAGGTCGTCTTCGTTCCAGCGGGTCTGGATGACGCAGATCGCCCCGTTGGGCTCCAGGCGGGTCTGCAGGACGCTCTGCCACCATTCCCAGGTCTTGCGGCGCATGCTCGGGGAGTCGGCGGAGGCCATGTCCTGCACGGGGTCGTCGACGAGGGCGATGGTGGCGCCCTTGCCGGTGAGGCTGCCGCCGATGCCTGCTGCGACGAGGCCGCCCTGATGCCCGGCTATGTCGAAGCGCATCGCGGCCCGGCTGGAGGGGTTGAGGTGGATGCCGAGTTCGTCGCCCCACGTTTCGATGGCGTCGCGGATCCACCGGGAGTGTTCCTCGGCGAGGTCTCCGGAGTAGGAGGCGATCATGATGCGGCGGTCGGGGTGCTGGCGCAGGTACCACAGGGGCGCCCAGCGGGAGGCGCGGCGGGACTTGCCGTGCCGGGGCGGCATCGTGATCATGACGCGGTCTGCGCGGCCCTCGGCCATGTCGATCCACGCTTGGTCGATGAGGTGCAGGTGCCGGGCCTGCATCTCGCGGCGCTCGGTGAGGACCGCTGCCAGCGCGCCCGGCGAGGCGCCCATGGCGATGAAGCGTTCGATGCGGGCGAGCTGGACGCGCAGCTCGGGTGAGGCCTTCGCGGCCATGGCGCGGCGCTCGGCCGGCGGCTTGGAGCGGTAGGCGGCCAGCAGCCTGGCCTCACGCTCGCTGCTAGTCGTCGGAGCCATGCGCGGCCTCCTCGCTGATACCGATGAGAGCTTCGAGTTCGTCGAGGGCGACCGCGGTCAGCTCGCTGCCCTCGGCGGCCTGGGTGACGATCTCGGTCTTGGACGGCTTGTCGAGGCCGTTCATGCGGGCGCGGCGCTCCATGATGCGCAGCGCGCGGTCGATGGCGGGCAGGCCGCCGTCCTTGACGGCCTGCCGGTAAGCGACGAAGAACAGGCGGTCCAGGCGCAGGTTCTCCACGGCGCGCAGCTCGTCGGCTTTCTCGTCGACGTCGGTGGTGCGCTCCTTGAGGGCCTGGCGGACGTCTTTGCAGGCGGCGTGGATGAGCTGCTCGTCGGTGGGCGGCTCTTGGCCCTTCTTGTACCGGTCGATGCCGTAGCCCTGCGGGTAGGCGATCCGGTCGGAGTTGACGGCTGGGTCGGCGGCGAGTTTGCGGCCTACGGTGAGCCAGTCGACGCCGGCCAGGCGTAGGTCGATGGCGTCGGCTCGCCGCTGTGCGATGGCGGCGCGCGCGGCCTTGTCGGGGCGTCCCACCGGCAGGGTCCTCTCGCTACTGCGCGCCCCCACGCCGAGATTCATGATGGCACTGCAAGATCCGAGGGGGCGTTGCGCGCTAGCTCCGCCGTAGATCGTGATCCGACTGACCGCCCCGTCGGTGTACGCGGGCACTCCGCAACGTTGAAGGCCTGGGCGCTCTGCCACGTGTGGAGCACCCAGGCCAGCTTTTAGAGGTCATCTCATTTGGGTTCTTCGGTAGCCTGCTGGCATGGGGATCGTTGAGCGGCTGGTGCCGGACGAGTTGTGGCAGCTGTTCCAGCGGGTGGTGCCGGAAGCGCCTTCCCGGCCTCAGGGTGGCGGCCGGCGTCGGCACGTGACCGGGAGGTGCTGGCGGCGATCGTGTTCGTGGCCACGTCGGGCTGCACGTGGCAGCAGTTGCCGTCCGCGTCGTTCGGGCCGTCGGGAGCG
>NZ_JBIARC010000085.1:0-23847 GCF_042889625.1 Streptomyces sp. NPDC002573
CCGGGAGGGCAGTCGTCAGGCGCGCGAAGCGCGTCAAGCCCGCTACCGCAAGGTAAGCAGGAATCTCCCGGCTTCAGCCGGGAGAGCACTTCAATGGCCCCTCGGACTCGCCCTCGCCTACGCCGCGACGGCGGCCGTCTCGTTCGTCGTTCCCGCAACCGCGGAGTCGGCACCCCGGTCCGGCCGTACATCCTCACCGGGATCGCCCTAGCTAGTCGGCCTGGCGACCGCCACCTCGTTGTGGAACTTCCGTCAGGGGATGACGCGACCCGGCGCCCCGGTCGACTTCTGGGGCCTGCACCACGGTGTGACGCGTTCCCTATGCACGGCCCCTGGGGGCCGTCCGGCAAGAGACGGGGCGGCCCCGGCACGCCCGTGAGAGTCAGCGGGCCCATGTGTGTCACAGATGTGGGGCATGCCCTGTCTTCACTGTGAAGCAGGTTCTGTGCGTCCGGACATGATCGTGTGTCCGGGCATGGTTACGGAGGTGTGCCACGGTGTTGGAGATGGATTCAGCGGGCGGAGCCCACGACCACGGGAGCCAGGACGGGGTCGGGCCCAGGATGTTGGCGGATGTGACGCCGCCGTTCATTCCGGAGGGTGCCTCGGGGATGACCGTAGTGGTCGAGTGGCCTCCCGGCCATCCCGGGACCCCTCCGCATCGGCACTCGGGGCCGTGTTTCGGCTATGTGATCGAGGGCGCGGTGCGGTTCGAACTCGAGGGGGAGCCGGAGCGTGTGATCAAGGCGGGTGAGCCGCTGTTCGAGCCGGGCGGTGACATGATCCACTATCAGAACGGCAATGCTCTGTCGGATGCGCCGACCAGGTTCGTGGTGACCATGCTCTGTGCGCCGGGCCAGCCGATGCTGACGCTGGTCGACGACGAGGAGCTGGAGCAGCGGGCGCACCTGCGTGCCCCGCGGCCGTCCGCCGACTGAGTCGCGGGCAGGAGAGGGGGAGGCGGAGCCGGGATCCCGGTCCGGTGCGGGCGTTGGGCGCGTGGCCGGAGAGCCGGAGGCCGGCTCCGCCTTCGGCGCGGCAGACCACTCCGCGCGGGACCGACCGTTCGGCCCGAACCCTCGCCTCACGAACGCGACGGACTCGCCCCTGTCCACCATTGGGCACTGACTGATGGTGGGGTGGGGCGCAAATGAGATCACCGGGGTCGATCGCCTGGTAATCCATGGGGCGGCGGTGCCGACGCTCGCGATTGTCGCCCGGGGGCTCACCGGCAGCCGAGTGTGCTTTCTCACTGCCTCACGGCGAAGGTTCGAAACTTCTTTGAACGAGCGACGCGGTGCGCCTGCGCCCCGGTCGGCCCATGGCCGGGGCCCAGGCGTTCGCACACTTGGCGCCGCCGCATCCAACTGCGCTCAGGCTGCCTGGCCTCTTCTGGTGGCGCGGTGAGCCGGTCTGTCACATCTGCCCGTCCTGCGCGGTCTAGTTGATGTTGGACAACCACCAGAGGGAATCATGCGCGAGATTCTGATCGTCGGCGGCGGCTACGCGGGCTTCTACACCGCATGGGGCCTTGAGAAGAAGCTGCGTCAAGGCGAAGCACGGATCACGGTCGTCGATCCGCGCCCCTACATGACCTATCAGCCCTTCCTGCCCGAGGTGACCGCCGGCTCGATCGAGGCACGTCACGCTGTTGTGTCGCTGCGGCGGCATCTGCGCCGTACCCGGCTGATCGCGGGCTTCGTGACCGAGACCCGGAACGCGCAGCGCACAGTGACCGTCCGCCCCGCGAACGGAGCCGAGTACGTGCTCCACTACGACGTCCTCGTGGTCACCGCCGGAGCCGTGACACGCACCTTCCCGATCCCGGGCCTCGCACGGCAGGCGATCGGCCTGAAGCATGTGGAGGAGGCGGTGGCAATCCGTGACCGGCTGATGACCGCGTTCGACCGGGCGGCGTCGCTGCCACCCGGTGGTGAGCGGCGCAAGCTGCTCACGGTCACGTTCGTGGGCGGCGGATTCTCCGGCGTCGAGGGCTTCGGTGAGCTGCTTTCGCTGGCGACCGCGATGCTCAAGTCGTATCCGGAGCTGAGCTTCGAGGACCTGTCCTTCCATCTGGTCGAGGCCCGGGGCCGCATCCTGCCCGAGGTGGGCGAGGAGCCGGGCGCCTGGGCGGTGCGCTCGCTGGAGCGCCGTGGCGCTCACGTCCACCTGAACACACAGTTGGTGTCCGCCGAGGACGGGCATGTCGTCCTCTCCGACGGAGAGGAGTTCGCCTCCGCGCTGATCGTCTGGACCGCCGGCAACGCCTCGAACCCGGTCGTGCACAACCACACGGATCTGCCGGTCGACGAGCGTGGCCTGATCATGGCGCGCTCGGATCTTCGCGTGGGCGCCGACAGTGAACCCCTGTCGGACGTGTGGGCTGCCGGCGACGACGCGTCCATTCCCGACCTGGCCTCGCCGGTGCCGGGCGCGCGTACGGTGCCGAATGCCCAGCACGCCGTGCGGCAGGGCAGGCGCCTCGCCAAGAACATCGGGGCGGACCTGCGCGGGAAGCGGGTCGGAGACTACCGCCACAGCAGTCTGGGAGTGGTGGTGGCGACGCTGGGGCTGGGACGGGGTATCTTCCAATACAAGAAGATCGTCATCAAGGGTCTTCCCGCCTGGCTGGTGCACCGGGGCTACCACGTACTGGCCGTGCCCACCTGGGAGCGCAAGATCCGCGTTCTGGTCGCCTGGCTCACCGCCGCCGTGTTCGGCCGGGATCTGGTCTCCCGCCTCTGTGCAGCACCCGCGGGACGCCTTCGTCACGGGCGGCGAGGCACAGGGCCTCGGTGTCCGCCGGGCGGGTGAGGAAACGGCCGCATGAGCTTTCTCGGCCCAGAACGCAGTAGGTCACCTACGAATGCAGGGCGCGGCACAGACCTCGGCCGGTTCGCTGATACGGATGCATGAGCGTGTGTCGATCTTCGGGCTTCCAGGTTTCGGCGACGCTGTTCTGCCTGTTCTGTCACGGGTAGGAGGCGGCCCCGGTCAATGAAGTAGATGCAGCGAAGCAACGGAGGCCAAAAGATCATGCATCTCGAACCATCCCCCACACCACGCGACGATCTTGACGAGGCTGTTTCTGTTTTTGTGCAGCACCGGAGGCGTCTTTTCGGGATCGCCTACCGCGTCCTCGGCAGCGTGGTCGAAGCCGAAGACGTGGTCCAGGAGGTGTGGCTGCGCTGGCAGAAGACCGACCGCTCGGTGGTGGCCAACCCGGCGGCCTTCCTGTCGAGCACCACGACCCGCTTGGCGATCAACGTGGCACAGTCGGCGCGCGTGCGGCGGGAGACCTATGTCGGACCGTGGCTGCCGGAGCCCATCGACACGAGCTCCGACCCGGAGGTGGGCGCGCAGCGTGCGGAGGCCCTGGAGCTGGCTCTGCTGCTGGTGCTGGAGAAGCTGACCCCCACCGAGCGCGCCGCATACGTCCTGCGCGAGGCGTTCGACTATTCCTACGCCGAGATCGCCGGGATCCTCGAACTCAGCCTCGTCAATGTGCGGAAGATCGTGAGCCGTGCTCGTCGGCATCTGCTGGACGAGCAGCGGGAGAACGTGGACGCAGCCGAGCACCGACGTCTCCTCGATGTCTTCGTCGCAGCAGCGCAAACAGGGGATGTGGCGGCGCTGGAGGCCCTTCTCGCCCCTGATTGCGTGAGTGTGGCCGATGGTAACGGCGTGCGCGGCTGCGCTCGGGTACCTGTGCTGGGTCGTTCCCGCGTGGCCAGGCTCTCGGCCTTCGGACTGTTCTGGCGGGGAGCGGAGGGCAGGCTGGTCGCCGCCAACGGCGGCACGGGAGCGGTGATCAGCCAGAACGGCCGCCCCATCGCTTTCATGACGTTTGCCGCCTCGAAGGATGGCATCTACAAGCTGATGTGGGTGATGAGCCCGAACAAGATCGCCGCGTTCCTCGACTCACGTTCCCGCTTCGCGACCGCCTCCGGACCTGCTCCGGACGGTGCGTGACTGCGGCGGCGTGACGACTTCCGCTGCTGTTACAGGCTCCGGCTTCGGTTCGAGCCCGGGCCGCCGTCTGTGTGGAGACGGGGATGGTTCCAGGACCGCAGCTTGTCGGGGTTGAGGGTGACCCAGACCTGGCCGACGTGCTCGTCGGCGACGTCGAGGCTGACGACGGCGGCGACCTGGTGGCCGTAGCGGGCGACCAGGCCGGTACGGCCGTTGACGGAGCGGGTGGTCAGGCCGGTGCGTGGGAGGCGGGCCAGGAGGGTCAGCAGGCTGTCGGCGACCGGCCGACTGCCGTGGACGGGCCCGGTCAGCGCTCGCACCTTGCCGCCACCGTCGAAGAACGCCGTGACGTCCGGCCACAACAGCGACGCCAGCAGTTCACCGTCCTGGGTGACGCATGCCCGGAAGACCGCGCCGGCAACGGCATCGTGCTGTTGCGGCGTCGTGGGCTGCGAACGCTGCACTCGCAGCCACCGCCTGGCCCGCTCTATGAGCTCGGCGACTTCCGGCTCCGTGCGGCCCACGGTGCCGGCGACCGTGCCGGGGGCCATCCCGAAGGCGCCCAGCACGAACGCCGCTCGCTCGGCGGGCGACAGCGACTCCAGCGCATTCAGTACGATCCGGCCGGCCTCCTCCTCCACGTCTGTCGGCCGCGTCCGGCACTCCTCCTCGTGCCAGGCCGCCCTCCGGCCGGGCAGCGCGAGCCGGCCCAGACAGATCCCGCCCGCGGTCCTCGCCAGCCATGCCCGGGGAACGGCGATCTGCCGGCGCGCCGCATCGGACAGCTCGTACCACCGGCGGTATGTCTCATCGACGGCGCTCTCCGCCGCGGCCAGGCTGCCCAGCATCCAGCAGGTGACATCCAGCAGAAACCGACGCTCCTCACACAACTCCGCGATCGGCAGCGCATCGGCCTGGTCCATACGGCATCCTCCCTCTCGCGCGGTCCTGCACGCACCAACGCCGTCGATGTCGGCTCAACCCGTTAGACCAGGAACTCGCGGAGCTTGTGACATCCCCCGGCGGCACGTGCCGTCGTACAGCGGCGTGTCATCAGCGTTCTCGACGCGTAATCCGGCTGCATGTCACAGATGCGGTGGTTGCCCCGTCTTATATGCAGACCCACTTCTTTCCCGTGACTGCCGAACGAGGTGACCATGCCATGCATTGGCGCGAGCGCGCAGAGTGCCTGCGCGTAGATCCCGATCTGTTCTTCCCCATATCAAACGGTGGACTGACGCTTCTGCAGATCGACAAGGCCAAGGCCGTGTGCGGCCGTTGTCCTGTCGTGGAGCAGTGCCTCGACTGGGCCGTGCGGACGGGACAGGCGGATGGGATCTGGGGGGGACTCACGGAAGGCGAACGCCGTGCGCTACGACAGGGCGGGACGACCTCCGCTCCGGGACCGACCTCGCCGTCGTGAACGACCGCATCGGGTCGCATCGTAGATCTGCCTGGGCGGCCGTCCGGGAAATGTCGGATGGCCATCCAGACGGTGAGGTCGCGGGCGATGCCGCCGATGTTGGTCGAAGTGGTGACCCCATGGTCGCGGCGACTGACATCGCGCCGGACGACTTCGTAGCCTCACTGGTCGAGGACGGTCACCGAGGCGGTCGCACGGCGAGCCCGGCGTCGAGCGGCTTGCGAGCGGGCTCGGGTCATCGACTCTCCCCGTGCCGTACGGCGCAGACGTCGAGGAAGAGCTTCACCTTGGTGCCAACGGCCGTTCCTGCGCAGCGGACACGTTGCTGTCCGTAGGTGTCCAGGCTCGTTCCGCCGAACTCGAGGTCGAGGTGAACAGGCACTTCGACGTCCTTGATCCGCAGGTGGCCCGCCATGCGGAACCGCCCATCCGCGCTGAGGACCTCGGTCGAGCGGAAGCTCATGAGCGGAAACGTCGCTGAATCGAGGAAATCCGGGCCGGTGACCTGTGCGTCCCGCTCCGGAACGCCCGTCTCCAGACTGCCGGTCTGGACACTGAAGTAGGCCTGCGACCGGGTGGGTCGGGATTCGTCGAGTTTCAGGAGTCCCTCGAAGGCGGTGAATGCGCCGCGTACCTCGGCCGTCATGGTGTTTCGGACGGACAAGCCGATCGTGCTCTGGGCCGGGTCGATGAGGTAGATACCGGTCGGCCCCCTGTAGGAAGAGGGCGGACGGAACATCGTGGTTCCCTTGCGATTGAACACGGCGAGCGGTACCTCGTGCGTGGATCCCAGACAGAGGCGAACCCCGGCCTGTGACGGCCGCGCAGGCGGAATCAGCGCTGAATCAACTGGAACGCCTCGTCGGCCGGAAAAGGGGCACGGGTGGCCCTCTCCAATCGGTGAGGACCACCCGAAGGTCTTACTTCTGCTGTGCGAGCCAGTCGGCGAACCTGGTCTCGGCGATGTGCGCACCCGGACCCGGCAGGAGTGTGGTCTCCTGCAGTTCGGCACCCCAGTACCGAGCCTGCGGGTCAGTGACGACGGTGCGGGGGTCGTTCTTGGCGGCGAGTCCCTCGCGGATGAGCTCATCGAGCGGGAACGCCTCGGGACCCGCGACCTCCACCACGCCGTTCACCGGGCTGCCGACCGTGGCGCGGCGGACGGCCGCGGCCACGTCGTCGGAGACGATGGGCTGGATCTTCACGGGCGCCAGCCGTACGGTGTCGCCCTCGGTGGCCGCGTCGGCGATCCCCTTCATGAACTCGAAGAACTGGGTGGCGTGGACGATGGAGTAGGGGATGCCGGACGCCTTGATCAGATCTTCCTGCACCTGCTTGGCGCGGAAGTAGCCGCTCTCCTGGAGGCGTCCGGTGCCGACCACGGACAGCGCCACGTGGTGTGCCACCCCGGCCTCGGCCTCCGCCTTCAGGAGGTTGGTGGTGGAGGCGCGGAAGAAGTCCATGACGGCCTGGTCCTCGAACGAGGGGGAGTTGGACACGTCGACCACGACCGTCGCGTCCTCCAGGACCTCGGCCAGCCCCTCGCCCGTCAACGTGTTCACCCCGGTGCTGGGCGCTGCCGCGACCGCCTCGTGCCCGTTCGCGCCGAGCCCGCCGACGACCTTCGAGCCGATGAGTCCGGTCCCACCGATCACTACGACCTTCATTACGGAATTCCTCTCGGGATGTTCCTCGTGCCTGCACTAGGAAAGACCGGACAGCGGCTCTGCGTGTGACACGCGATTCGTGACATGGGGGTGGTTTTCCGCTGCGGCCCGTGTAGGCCTATTCGGCCAGTTTCCCGTCGGTCGAGACGTCTTCCATAAGGGAGGAGATCTCGTCAGGGATGGCCGGAATGCTCTCGCGGGTGACGCCCGTCGCCGGGGACCACACGAGATTGACCTGCAGAGCGGGATCCTGTTCGGGATAGTCACTGCGGTTGTGGCAGCCACGGGTCTCACGGCGCTCCAGCGCGGATTCGAGGGTGGCCCGGGCCGCCAGCGCGGCGGACTTGAGATCGAAGGCGTGCGCGAGGTTCTGATAGCCGGCGATGTCCGGGTGCACGCCTACGTCCTCCATCCGCTTCTCGATCTCCTCCAGCTCGACCAGCCCGGCGCGCAGGCCTTCCTCGTCGCGTACGACTCCCGCGTGCTCGGTCATGGTGTTGCGAAGGGCGCGCTGGAGGGCACGCACGTTCTCCCGGCCGTCGGCCGTGAGGAGATCGTTGACCTCCGCCCGGGCCTGCGCGATCGCCGACGCAGACCGCGGCTGTGCGGTCAGGGACTGCGAGTGGGCGGCGGCCGCCTGGCCGGTGATACGGCCGAAGACCAGCAGCTCGATGAGACTGTTCCCACCGAGGCGATTGGCACCGTGCAGCCCACTCGACGCCTCGCCGATGGCGTAGAGGCCACGGACGTCGGTGCTGTGGTCCTCGGGACGCACCCACACCCCGCCCATCACATCGAGTAGTGCGCGGTGGGCGCGATCTCGATCGGCTCCCGGGTGATGTCCAGCATCTGTCAGATCGAGCAGGGTCTGGTACACACGGGGCAGCCGCGTCATGATCGTCTGCCGTGGCAGATGGGAGACGTCGAGCCAGACACCGCCCTTGGGGGTGCCCCGCCCTTCCTTGATCTCCGTGTAGGAGGCCAAGGCCCGCGGTCGCGAGTGGACAGCTCCATGCGGGCGGGGTCGTAGCGGGCCATGAACCGTTCCCCGAGCGAGTTGCGCAGGATCCCGCCCTCGCCCCGGGCCGCCTCGCTCACCAGTGTGCCGGCGGCGTTCTCCGGCTCGAGGATCCCGGAAGGATGGAACTGGATCAGCTCGGCGTCGCGGAGGCGGGCTCCGGCCTCCACCGCCAGGCGGAAGGAGTCGCCCGTGTTCTCGTCGCGCCGAGAGGAGGTCCTCCGCCAGATGCGGGTGTGGCCGCCCGCGGCGAGGATCACGGCGTCGGCGTGGATCAGGTAGCGCGTTCCGTCGGTGAGGCCGAAGCCGTAGGCACCGAGGACGGCGCCGTCGTGCACCAGGAGCCGGGTGATGTAGACGCTGTCGAGTACGGGGATGTCGAGCTGTTCCGCGCGGCGGACGAGTGTGCGCTGGATCTCCAGACCGGTGTAGTCGCCGGCGAAAGCTGTCCGCCGGAACTTGTGCGCGCCGAAGAAGCGCTGGGAGATGCGGCCGTCCTCTTCCCTGGCGAAGGCCATGCCGTAGCGCTCCAGGTCGTCGGTTCCTTGGGCGGCGCCCTGAGTGACGATTTCGACGGTACGAGGGTCGGCCAGCAGGTAGCTCTCCTTGAGCGTGTCGGCTGCGTGCTGCTGCCAGTGTCCTCGGGATCCATGGTGGCCAGGGCCGCGTTGATGCCTCCGGCCGCGAGTGCCGTATGGGCGTCGTCCTTGGGACGTTTGCCGACGGCCAGGACGTCGACACCGGACTCGGCCAGTTCGATCGCCGCTCGCAGCCCGGCGCCTCCGGTGCCGATCACCAGCACCATGGTGGCAAGACGCTGTTCTGTGATGGCCACGGTTCACTCCGATCGCCGGGATGGTCATTCACTACGACCGAACGGTCGCGTGATCTGTGACACGCCGGCACGGACACCGCCGTGAGGCTAGGAAGCGAGCGTGATGGTGGTCGGCGTTCCCTGCCAGGCCATTTTCACGTAGGGGCAGAGCGAATCGGCCTGTGTGAGGAGCGGGGTGGCGATCTCTCGGGCGATGTTCGGCCACCTGACCACCAGGTCGACGTGCAGCAAGTAGCCGCCGTCTTCCGGGTCCCGTCCGAACGCCACGGTTGTCTCGACGGAGATCGCGGTGGGATCGAGTGCGGCCTGCCGCGCCACGAGGCTCAGCGCTCCGTGGAAGCAGGCCGCGAACCCGGCGGCGAACAACTGCTCGGGATTCGTACCCCGACCGTCGCCTCCCAGCTCGGCAGGGGTACGGAGGTCGAGGTCGAGGACTCCGTCGTCCGAGCGAGCCCTCCCCGAGGCCCGCCCGTGTGCCCCTGCACCGCCGGTCACCGTCACCGTCGTGGTGTACAGGGGAGTGACGGACTCTCCGTCGAAGTCCTTCTCGGTGGACAGGTCAGGCGGCTGAATCGGCATGTGAGCGCACCTCTGCGTCTTGGCGTCGCGGACTCCGGTCGCCTGGTAGACCGGAGAGTCCTCTCACTTGTGACGGCCCGGAGCGGCGTCCGAACAGCCCCCCGCCGGGACATGCAGAAACCGTGTGCGAGCCACCCGTAGAAGTCCCTACCCTCCGCACATGGATCTTCGCGAAGAACTTCCGAGCGACAGACAGGCCGTGCGGGATGTTCACCTGCGGGCGTTCGGTGACCATGGCCTTGTCGTGGCCGACCTGGTCGACACCCTGCGGGACACCGTCACACCCGAGGACGGTCTCTCGCTGGTGGCCGAGCACGACAGACAGGTCGTCGGCCATGTCATGTTCACCCGCAGCCTGCTCGACGCCCCTCGGCGGCTGGTTGACGTGCGAGTCCTCAGCCCGTTGGCCGTGCTGCCCGAGCTCCACAAGCGCGGTATCGGTTCGGCCCTGGTCCGACACGGACTGGGGATCCTCGCCGAGCGAGCCGTTCCCCTCGTCTTCCTGGAGGGCGACCCGGGCTACTACTCGCGTTTCGGCTTCGCGCCCGGTGGTGGCCTGGGCTTCCGGAAGCCGTCCCTGCGTATCCCGGACGGTGCGTTCCAGGCCATCAGACTCCCGGAGCACGAGCCGTGGATGACGGGGACACTGGTCTACGCGGAGCCGTTCTGGCGGCATGACGCAGTCGGACTCCGTGACCCCAACGCATAGTGACGCGAATCGCGATCGTGCTCGACAACCACTCCGCGCACCTGACCACGAAGAAGGAACTCCCGCGTCGGCGGCCGGACCGCAGCCGACAACGTCGACCTCACCTATACGCCTACCGATGCCGCCCCTGATGTCACAGATGCGCCGCGCACTTGGTCATCACTGACAAGGAGTTTGACTCATGGAGGTGTAACACGATGCCGAACAAGGACTCGGTTCAAGGGGCCGTCGAGCAGCCGCGGTCGGAGGGGTGGAAGACGGCGGCGAAGATGCTGCAGGACGCCGCACCGATCTCCGTGCCCGAGGGTGCCTCGGCGATGACCATTGAGGTCGAGTGGGAGCCCGGGGACCCTGGAACTCCGCCCCACCGCCACTCGGGCCCGGCGTTCGGATACGTCGTCGAGGGCGCGGTCCGCTTCGAGCTGGAGGGCGAGCCCGAGCGCGTGATCGAGGCCGGCGGGACCTTCTGGGAGCCGGGCGGCAATGTGATCCACTACCAGGACGGCAACGCGCTGGCTGATGCGCGCACCCGGTTCGTCGTGACCATGATGTGCGCGCCGGGCCAGCCGATGCTCACGCTGGTCGACGAGGAGGAACTGGAGAAGCGGGCCCACCTGCGCGCCCCGCGGCCCACCGATTGACCTGCCCCCGGCGCGCACGAGCTGGAGCGCGACGGGCCTCGTCCGCTCCGGGGGAGGGGGCGAAGAGGCATGAGTGCCGCTGACGTCGTGCACTGGATGCTGACGGCCCTGTTCACGGCCGGGGCTGTGCACGCGCTGCGCGATGGCGTTCTGGCGCGAAGTTCCGGGTGGCGCAGCCGAGTGGACCATGTCCTCGACATCGCCATGGCTCTGGTCATGGCGGTGATGCCGTGGACCTCGGGACACATGCTGCCGGAGCTGCCGCAGACGGTCTTCTTCGCCGCTGCCGCGCTGTGGTTCCCGCTGACCGCGTTCCGGCGCGCTCAGGATTCCAGACTGGTCGACATCGCACGGAGGTCGCCACACGCGGCCGGCATGGCCGCGATGGCCTGGATGACGTACCTGACGGCGGGTCCGTCGCACGAGACGTTGGCGGAGGGCATTTCGTCGGCCCACCACACCGCGCATGTCGGTCACTCCACGGCGGCGGAGGGCGGCGAGCTGGTCACCGGTGTGCTGGCGCTGTACCTCCTCGCGTGTGCTCTTCGTTCGCTGACCCATGACATGCCCACGCTGCGCGGAGCTTCGGGCACCGTGAACGCCACCACCAGTATGTGCGGGCCCTACAACCACTTCTGGCACGGATCGATGTCCCTGGGCACAGCCGTCATGCTGCTCATGCACTGCTGACTGCCGCCCGCGGACCTCGATATGCGGCGTCATCAGGTCGCGGATCGCGGTGCGCGCGATGACATCGCGACGGTAACCCACATCACACAGCTTTCGGTGTCACACGTTGCCGGGCTGCCCGGTCAATGGTGTGTCACAACAACTCGGTTAGGAGATCCCATGGATGCGCGTGTCAACTTCTACGGCAACCCCCTCGGCGCCAAGGTCGTGAAGCACCTCTACTCGGCCAGCAAGGCGTTGGTGGACTCGACGTTGCCGGCCACCATTCAGCATCTGGTGGAGATTCGTGCCAGCCAGATCAACGGCTGCGGCTTCTGCACCGACATGCACACCAAGGAGGCGGCCCACGTCGGGGAGACCTCGCTGCGGCTCAACCTGATCGCCGCCTGGCGGGAGGCGACGGTCTTCACCGAGGCCGAGCGCGCCGCGCTGGAGCTGGCCGAGCAGGGTACCCGGGTCGCGGACGCGGGCGAGGGGGTCTCCGACGAGGCCTGGGCCAACGCCACCAAGTACTTCGACGAGGACCAGCTCGTTGCGCTGGCCTCCCTGATCGCGATCATCAACAGCTACAACCGCATCAACATCATCATCAAGCAGCCGGCCGGTAGCTACCAGGTGGGCCAGTTCAGCTGAACCGGGATCGGCCGGCCCCGGGTGAATCGACTGATCCGTGGGGCGGCTGTGCCGGTTGATTACTTAGCGGCGTGGTACATGTCATCCAGCGGGTTCGCCGACATCGGTGGGCCCGCTGGATGCATTCGGCCCATATCGAACTGGAAGTCATTGCAGCCCAGCCCACGAGCCCGGCGAGGTCTTGGCTGCGTGCGCTACATGATCGCCCAGCTGCCCGAGGACGACGTCGCTCCGCACTTGTGGGCCACACTGGCGGGCAGGCCCCGGCTGCACCGGGATGCTCTGCGGGCGCCGCGCACTGACTCCTCCTCAGCGCCCGGGAGTCTGCGGTCGACCGCGGCTTCAGATGGCCTCGCGAACGGCCCGTTCGAAGCCCTCGACGTGGCTACGAGCGAGCCGTGCCGCCTTCTCGGGGTGACCGGCGACGATCGCCTCGATCAGCGGTCCGTGCTCCCCGACATGACCGGCCATGTCGGAGAGACGGTCGACGAACAGACACCAGATGCGGGTGGCCAGGTTGTCGTGGCGGATCAGGGTGTCTTCCAGATACGGGTTGTGCGTGGCGGCGTAGATGGCGCGGTGGACCTGAAGGTCCAGGTGCATGAGGTCGACGGCGTCCTGGCGCCGGGGATCCGCGGCCGCCAGCTGCCGCCGTAGCGCTCTCAGGGCCGTCCGGTCGGTGGCCGTGGCGCGCCGGGCGGCCTGGGCGGCGGCGAGGGGCTCCAGCTCCTGGCGCACCTCGGAGATATGGGCCAGGTCGGTGATGTTGACGTCGGTGGCGAAGGTTCCGCGTCGGGGGTAGGTCGTGATCAGACGCTCGTACTGGAGTCGCTTGAGGGCCTCGCGCACCGGTGTGCGTCCCACGCCGAGGGCCTGCGCCAGCTGTTCCTCGTTGATCGGCGCGCCGGGGCGGATCTCGAGCATGACGAGCCGGTCGCGAATGGCGCGGTAGGCGCGCTCCGCGAGGGACAGCTCCTCACCCGTGAGGTCCGTCGCCGCCTGCTCCATGAAAGCCCCCTTGACCTGTCCGGCGAGCTCCCATACCGTACCGCACAGTCTGATATATCAGTTGCGCATTAGCTGGCTCCCAGGATGGTGCACAGATGGCAACGAACCAGCCGCTGACCACGCTCGCCTCCGCCCTCTCCCTCCCGCTCGCCGAACTCGACCCGGACGTCGCCGCCGCCGTGGACGCCGAACTGCACCGCCAGCAGTCCACGCTCGAGATGATCGCCTCGGAGAACTTCGCTCCCGCCGCGGTGATGGAGGCCCAGGGCTCGGTACTGACCAACAAGTACGCCGAGGGCTACCCGGGACGCCGCTACTACGGCGGCTGCGAACACGTCGATGTCATCGAACAGCTGGCCATCACCCGGGTGAAGGAACTGTTCGGCGCCGAGGCCGCGAACGTGCAGTCGCACTCCGGCGCCCAGGCCAACGCGGCCGCGATGTTCGCGCTGCTGAATCCCGGCGACACGATCCTCGGCCTCGACCTGGCGCACGGCGGTCACCTCACCCACGGCATGCGCATCAACTACTCCGGCAAGCTCTACAACGTCGTGCCATACCACGTGCGCGAGTCCGACATGCGCATCGACATGGACGAGGTCGAACAGCTCGCCCTCGCCCACCGCCCCAAGATGATCGTCGCGGGCTGGTCGGCGTACCCCCGCCGACTGGACTTCGCCGCGTTCCGGCGGATCGCCGACGAGGTGGGCGCCTACCTGATGGTGGACATGGCCCACTTTGCCGGGCTGGTGGCCGCGGGCCTGCACCCCAGTCCGGTGCCGTACGCCGACGTCGTCACGACCACCACGCACAAGACCCTCGGCGGCCCGCGCGGCGGGGTGATCCTCAGCCGTGCCGACCTGGCCAAGAAGATCAACTCCGCGGTGTTCCCGGGCCAGCAGGGCGGCCCGCTGGAGCATGTCATCGCGGCGAAGGCGGTGGCCTTCAAGGTGGCGGCGAGCGAGGAGTTCAAGGAGCGCCAGCAGCGCACCCTGGACGGCGCCCGTATCCTCGCCGGCCGACTGCTGGCCGACGACGTGGCCGAGGCCGGGATCACGGTGCTGACCGGCGGCACCGAGGTCCATCTCGTCCTCGTCGACCTGCGCGACTCCGCGCTCGACGGGAAGCAGGCCGAGGACCGGCTGCACCGCATCGGCATCACCGTCAACCGCAACGCGGTGCCGTTCGACCCCCGCCCGCCCATGGTCTCCTCAGGGCTACGGATCGGAACCCCGGCCCTGGCCACCCGGGGCTTCGGCGAGGCGGAGTTCCGGGAGGTCGCCGACACCGTCGCCCAGGCCCTGCAGGACGAGCAGTTCGGTGACGAGCATGCCGACCTGCTGCGCGGCCGGGTGGAGAAGCTCGCCGCCGCGTTCCCCCTCTATCCTCACCTGAGCGGAGGCGCGGCATGACGACCGAGCCGCTGCCGGAGCACCCGGACTTCCTCTGGCGCAACCCCGAGCCGCGCTCGTCGTACGACGTCGTCATCGTCGGCGCGGGAGGCCACGGCCTCGCCACCGCCTACTACCTCGCCAGGAACCACGGCATCACCAACGTCGCCGTTCTGGAGAAGGGCTGGCTGGCCGGCGGCAACATGGCACGCAACACCACGATCATCCGCTCCAACTACCTGTGGGACGAGAGCGCGGCGATCTACGAGCACGCGCTCAAGCTGTGGGAAGGGCTCCCGGAAGAGCTGGACTACGATTTCCTGTTCAGCCAGCGCGGCGTCCTCAACCTCGCGCACACCCTCCAGGACGTCCGTGAGGGAGTGCGCCGCGTCAACGCCAACCGCCTCAACGGAGTCGACGCCCAGTGGCTGGAGCCGGACGAGGTCGCCAAGGTCTGCCCGATCCTCAACGTCTCGCCCCGCACGCGCTACCCGGTCCTCGGCGGCACCTTCCAGCCGCGGGCCGGCATCGCCAAGCACGACCACGTCGCCTGGGCGCTCGCTCGCCGGGCCGACGAGCTGGGCGTGGACCTGATCCAGGGCTGCGAGGTCACCGGCTTCCTCAAGGACGGCGACCGGGTCGTCGGCGTGGACACCAACCGGGGCCGCATCCTCGCCGGCCGGGTCGGCCTCGCGGCCGCCGGGCACAGCAGCGTGCTGGCACACCTGGCGGGCTTCCGGCTCCCGGTGCAGTCCCATCCGCTCCAGGCGCTGGTCTCCGAGCTGCACGAGCCGGTGCACCCCACGGTGGTGATGTCGAACCACGTACACGTGTACGTCTCCCAGGCACACAAGGGCGAGCTGGTGATGGGCGCGGGCATCGACGCCTACAACGGCTACGGGCAGCGCGGCTCCTTCCATGTGATCGAGCAGCAGATGGCCGCCGCCGTCGAGCTGTTCCCCGTCTTCGCCCGGGCGCATGTGCTGCGGACCTGGGGTGGCATCGTCGACGTCACCCCGGACGCGTCCCCGATCATCGGCGCCACTCCGGTCGAGAACCTCTACGTCAACTGCGGTTGGGGCACCGGTGGGTTCAAGGCCACGCCGGCCGCCGGCTGGACCTTCGCGCACACCATAGCCACGGGCGAGCCGCATCCGCTGAACGCCCCCTTCGCCCTCGACCGCTTCGCGACGGGCGCACTGATCGACGAACACGGCGCAGCAGCCGTGGCCCACTGAGAGCCTCTGGAGAGAAGGACGCCGTGCTGCTGATCACCTGCCCCTGGTGCGGTCCACGGGACGAGACCGAGTACCACTACGGCGGCCAGGCCCACGTGCCCTACCCCGAGAACCCGGGGGACCTCACCGACGAGCAGTGGGCCGAGTACGTCTTCTACCGCGACAACCCCAAGGGTCCCTTCGCCGAGCGCTGGGCGCACAGCACCGGCTGCCGGCGCTGGTTCAACGTCCTGCGCGACACCGTCACCAACGAGGTGCTCGCCGTCTACCGGCTCGACGAACCCCGCCCCGAACTGCCCCAGGCCGGAGGGAACCGATGACCAACCAGCACTTCCGGCTGCGGCAGGGGGGCCGTGTCGACCGCGGCACCGTGCTGCGGTTCACCGTCGACGGACGGGAACTGACCGGGCACCCCGGAGACACCGTCGCCTCGGCGATGCTGGCGAACGGGCTCGTCGGGGCGGCCTCCTCGTTCTACCGCGGCCGCCCGCGCGGCATCGTCGCCGCGGGTGTCGAGGAACCCAACGCGCTGTTGCAGCTCGACGGCCCGTGCTCGGAGGGCATGCTGCCGGCCACGACCGTGGAGCTGTACGACGGCCTGACCGCGACGACCCTGTCCGGCATGGGACGGCTCGACCCGGCCCCCGATCCCGCCGTCTACGACAAGAAGTACGTCCACACAGACGTTCTGATCGTCGGCGCCGGACCGGCCGGGCTCGCGGCCGCCGCCGCAGCAGCCGGGTCCGGCGCCCGAGTGACCCTCGTCGACGACCAGCCCGAGCCCGGCGGCTCGCTGCTCTCCGGGCGCACCGAGACGGTCGGGTCGCAGACCGCCCTGGAGTGGGTGGCCGACGTGCGCGCGGCGCTCGAGGCCGCCCCCGAGGCCGTCGTCCTGCACCGCACCACGGCGTTCGGGTCGTACGACGACAACTATGTGCTCGCCTTGCAGCGGCGTACCGACCATCTCGGAGCCGACGCCCCCGGCCCGTCAGAAGGCGTCTCGCGTCAGCGGCTGTGGCACATACGGGCCCGCCAGGTCGTCCTGGCGACCGGCGCGCACGAGCGTCCCCTGGTCTTCGCCGGCAACGACCGTCCCGGGGTGATGCTGGCGGCAGCCGTGCGCTCGTACCTCAACCGGTACGCCGTGGCTCCGGGCTCGCGGGCCGTGGTGAGCACGACCAACGACAGCGCCTACGACACGGTCGCCGACCTGCACGCCGTCGGGATCGACGTCGTCGCCGCAGTGGACGCGCGCCCCGAACTGTCCCACCGCGCCGCCGAGGCGGCCGCCGCGACCGGGGTGCGGGTGCTGACCGGCAGCACGGTGGTCGACACCGCGGGCGAAGGCCGGCTCACCGGCGTCACGGTCCAGGCCCTCGACGAGAACGGTCAACTCGCCGGTGAACCGGAGTCGTTCGACTGCGACCTGCTCGCCGTTTCGGGCGGATGGAGCCCGGTGGTGCACCTGCACAGCCAGCGCCAGGGCCGGCTGCGCTGGGACGAGGACCTGGTCGCCTTCGTGCCCGACCGCCCCGTTCGGGACCAGCAGATCGTGGGGGCGGCGGGCGGGACGTACGACCTCGACGGCTGTCTGGCCGAGGGGGCGCGGGCCGGTGCGCGAGCCGCGACGGACGCCGGGTTCCCGGTTCCCGTGCCGTCGTCCGCTGCCGCACGGCCCGGAGCGGGCCCGATGCGTGCCCTGTGGCTGGTACCCGGCCCCGGCGGCGAACCCGGCGGCTGGGACACCCACTTCGTCGACCTGCAGCGCGACGTCACCGTCGCCGACGTCTGGCGCTCCACCGGAGCCGGCATGCGCGGCGTCGAGCACGTCAAGCGCTACACCTCGCTCGGCACGGCGAACGACCAGGGCAAGACGTCCGGCGTCAATGCGATCGGTGTGATCGCCCAGGCCCTCGGCGGGGGAGCGTCCCCCGGGGAGATCGGCACCACGGCCTACCGGGCGCCGTACACACCGGTCGCCTTCGCCGCTCTGGCCGGGCGCGAGCGCGGCGAACTGTTCGACCCGGAGCGTACGACCTCCATCCACAGCTGGCACGTCGCTCAAGGGGCGGTGTTCGAGGACGTCGGGCAGTGGAAGCGCCCTTGGTACTACCCCCGGCCCGGTGAGGACATGGACACGGCCGTGGCCCGCGAGTGCCGAGCTGCCCGTGAGGGGGTGGCGTTCATGGACGCCTCCACTCTCGGCAAGATCGAGATCTGGGGCTCGGACGCAGGGGAGTTCCTCAACCGCATCTACACGAACGCCTTCAAGAAGCTCAAGCCCGGTCTCGCCCGCTACGGCGTGATGTGCAAGCCGGACGGCATGATCTTCGACGACGGTGTGACGCTGCGCCTCGACGACAACCGCTACTTCATGACCACCACGACCGGCGGCGCCGCCGCGGTCCTGGACTGGCTGGAAGAGTGGCTGCAGACCGAGTGGCCCGAGCTCGACGTCCACTGCACCTCGGTGACCGAACAGTGGGCGACGATGGCCGTCGTCGGCCCCCGGTCGCGCCAGGTGGTCGCCGAACTCGCGCCCGAACTCGACCTGTCCGCCGAGGCGTTCCCCTTCATGGCCTTCCGCGAGACCACCCTGGCCTCCGGTGTCCCGGCCCGCATCTGCCGGATCTCCTTCTCCGGCGAACTCGCCTATGAGATCAACGTCTCCGCGTGGTACGGCCCGGCCGTCTGGCAGCAGGTCCACGAGGCCGGACAGCCGTACGACATCACCCCGTACGGAACCGAGACCATGCACGTCCTGCGGGCCGAGAAGGGTTACATCATCGTCGGCCAGGACACCGACGGTACCGTCACTCCCCAGGACGCGGGCATGTCCTGGGTGGTCTCGAAACAGAAGGACTTCATCGGCAAACGGTCCTACTCCCGCGTCGACACCGCCCGCACCGACCGCAAGCAACTGGTCGGCCTGCTCCCGACCGATCGCAGGACCCGACTGCGCGAGGGCACCCAGCTCGTCGCGCCGGACGTACCTCTCACCCCCGAAGCCGGACCGGTGCCGATGCTCGGCCACGTCACCTCCAGCTACCACAGCCAGGCCCTCGGACGCCCCTTCGCCCTCGCCCTCGTCGCCGACGGACGGGCAAGGATCGGCGAGACCCTGCTCGCCCCGGTGGGCGAAGGCCTCGTACCCGTCGAGGTGACCGACTTCGTCCTCTACGACCCCGAAGGGACCAAGCGTGATGGCTGAGTCGATGATCGATGCAGGCGCCGGCCCCGTGGCCCTGCGCACCAGTCCCCTGGCACATCTTGAGGAGCGCATGCGCACCGCCGCAGTCACCGGCGTTCGCGGTGTCACACTGACCGAGCGGCCGTTCGTCACCATGGTGAACCTGCGCGTCGACCCCGCCTCCGAAGGGACCGGCCGTATCGAGAAGACCCTGGGGGCACCGCTCCCTCGCCAGTGCGGCCGGACCACCGCATCCGCCTCCCACACGCTCTTCTGGCTCGGCCCGGACGAGTGGCTCGTGCTGTCCCGGGCCGATGGGGCCACTGTGGCCGCCGAGTTGCGGGAGGCACTCGGCCAAGCACAGGGCTCGGTCGTGGACGTCTCGGCCCATCGCACCACACTCGAACTGAGCGGCCCGGCCGCCCGGCAGGTGCTGGAGAAGGGCTGCCCGCTGGACCTGCACCCCCGGGCCTTCGGTCCCGGCCGGGAAGTGTCGACCACGGTGGGGCCCGTCCCGGTGCTGCTCTGGCAGATCGACGACACGCCGACGTACCGGCTGTTCACACGCTCCTCGTTCGCGGACTATCTGGCGCGCTGGCTCATGGACGCCATGAGCGAGTACCGGTGTCCGGAGGTGCCCTGACGCGGCTCAGCGCGCTCGATCAACGACCGTGTCCGCGAGCGGGTCACTCGGGTGGGTCGGCTCGCGTCCGGAGCTGCTGCCAGCAGCGCTGGACGTGCTGTTCAGCCTCGCGCACGGCGGCGGAGGAGGCATCCGAGCGTACGGCCTTGTCGGCGCCGGATGGGACGCGATGGCGTGGAGGGCGGGCAGCGCGGGCGACGTGTCCTCGGCGGCCCTGGTGGAGGACCGCTGCGCGGGCGATCAGGATCGCGGCGATGACTGCCGCGGCTGTGAGCGCGGCAGCCGCATGCTGATCAGACATGGCTGTGAGGGTCCTTCGTGCGGGTCGGGTCGCAAGGTGGGAGGCCGGTCTCCACGCCGTACCGACCATCCCACCTCCTGGGGCCGCGTCAGCCGGGTCAAGTGCCGTCAGGCGGCGGTGGCGGCTCGGTCGACGGCCGCCCTGACCGCGGCGAAGATCGCACCTTGCAGCGTCGCGGCGAGCAGTTGCCTCAGGCTCACGCCGGGAGCGATCTCCGCCGCGTTCACTCGGCTCACTCCTTCCGGCGCCGCCAGGCCAGCCATACCAGGACAGTCGCCCCGGCTGCCGCCAGCAACAGTTCGCGGTTGCCACGCGCCAGTTGCGCCCCCTCGGCTGCCTTCTGGCGCACCGGCTCGGGCGCTTTCTCCCCCCACACCTGACCGGCCTGGGCCGCCTTCGCCCGGGCCTGCCCTGCCGCCTGGGCCGCTTTGTCCTTGACCGGTTCGGGCAGCCTGTCCTGCGCGTGGTGTGCCAGAGCGGCGGCCTTTGCCTTCAGTTCCCCGGCCCTGAGGGCGGCTTGCTCCTTCAGTTCATCGGCCTTCGCCACAGCCTGTTCCCTGACCTCGGCGGCCTTCTCCTGGGCGCGCGCCTTGACGTCGGTCTTGGCCGCCAGCGCCTCGACAGTCTGCCCCAGCTCGGTCCGGGTGAGTTCGACCTGCTCGCGCAGTTCCTGGGGGCTGGAGGCGGTGGGTTCGTCGTGGGACGGCTGGGTCATCGGTGCACACTCTCCTTGATCTCGGCCACGTCGGCCTTCACGTTCTCGACGGTCTGCTCGGGTGTGGGTGGCGCGGCTCGGTCGACCTGCTGCTTTCCACTCATGGCCAGCACCGCGGCGAGCACACCCAGCACCGCAGTGACGATCAGCGCCGCCGCCCACACCGGCAACGGCACCGCCAGCGCGGCGATCGCGGTGGCGACCAGTGCCTGCAGCACCAGGAAGCCGACGACGCCGGCGCCGCCGAACAGGCCACCGCCCTTGCCGTAGTGCTTGCTCTTCTGTGTCATCTCCGCCTGCGCCAGCTTCAGCTCACCTCGCACCAGCTCCGTCAGCTGCTGCGAGGCTCGCTGCACCAACTCGCTCACCGGCGCCTGACCGGAGCGGTCCGCGCTGTGATCGGATCCGGCAGAGTGCTGCTGCCTGCCCGACACGGCGGTCACCTCCCGTTCCTCTGAGTCCCTGCAAGCCGGGCTGCGACCTGCGCCCGACCGTCCGACGGGCGCGCGGGTACCCCGAACGGGCGAGTTCACGGCAGGGGCTGCGGCCCGCTTTCAGCACGGAGGGTTTTGAGCGGGCCGGCTGCCGCATACGCCCACGTCAGGCCTACGAGCCGGGGTAGCAGATGCCGGCACTTCCCTTACCGGGCGGTGCGGTCCATAGTGAAAGCAGTACTACTGCAGCAGGAGGGGATCATGTTCCTCCTTGGCATCATCCTGCTCATCGTGGGATTCGTCACCGGGCTATCGATCTTGTGGACGATCGGGATCATTCTGGCCGCCATCGGCATGGTTCTGTGGATCATGGGCTCTCTGGGGCACGCAGTCGCCGGCCACCGCCACTACTGGTGATCCGCCACCGCGGCCCTGCGCGGTCCTCCGCGCGCCGCCGCACCCAGCCCTGCGCTGCGTCCGGCCGCCTACGGGATCAAGCACGCAACTGATACCCAAGACCATCGGCTGGCGGGTCACACCTCGTCCAGGCGACGCCGGTCCTCCTCGTCCCACTTCCGCGTGTCGCGGGGCTGGGTGTAGAGCTCGGTGTCGGGCGGCAGGCCGCCCGCGATGGCTCGCTGACGTACGGTCTCCGCGTCGAACTCCAGGCCCAGCAGGACCGCCAGGTTGGTGATCCACAGCCACACGAGGAAGACGATGACGCCGCCCATGGTGCCGTAGGTTCTGTTGTACGAGGCGAAGTTCGCGACGTAGAACGCGAAGGCGCCGGAGGCGATCATCCAGATCACGACAGCAAGGAAGCTGCCCGGGGTGATCCACCGAAAGCCCTTCACCCTGGCGTTCGGGCTCGCCCAGCACAGAATCGCGATCATGAGGGTGACCAGGACCACCAGGACGGGCCACTTGGCGATCGACCACACCGTCAGCCCTGTGTCCCCGATGCCCAGCGCGGTACCGGCCTGGCGGGCCAGGCCGCCGGTGAACACCACGGTCAGCGCGCTGACCACGGACAGCACCATCAGCACGACCGTGACGCCGACCCGCACCGGCAGGATCTTCCATACAGGGCGGCCCTCAGGCATGTCGTAGACCGTGTTCGCCGCTCGCATGAACGCGGCCACGTAGCCGGAGGCCGACCACACCGCCAGCGCAATGCCGACGATCGCCATGACGGAGCCGATGCCGGCGTTGCTCTGCAGCTGCTCCACGGCCCGGGTGATGATGTTCCTGGCCGAGCCGGGAGCAAGCTTCTGAATGTTGGCCAGCACCTTGTCGCTCGCCGACTTGCCGGTGACACCCAGCAGTGACACGAGCACCAGAATCGCCGGGAACAGCGACAACACCCCGTAGTACGTCAGGGCCGCCGCGCGGTCGGTCAGCTCATCGTCCTTGAACTCCCGCAGGGCGCCCTTCAACACGGCACCCCAGGCCCGCTTGGGCAACTTCGTCGGCGCGTCCGGGGCCCGACGCTCCACGTCGGGCCCGGGCCCGACCTCCTCGGGCGTCGGCACCTCGGGTGCCTGGGCCTCGTCGCCGCCGGGGTGCTTGTTCCGCCCTGGAAGATGCAGCCTCGCCATGGCCTCCGGGTAACCCTCAAGGGCCCGCCTACGCCACCGAGGACGCGCGGTGTGCGCAGTGGACACCCTCGCGGTGGACAGCCCGGCGATCAGCTGTCCTGCCGACGTCATCAGGCCGCGTCGAGGTGCCGCGAGGGGCGATCAGCCGGATCACGCGGCCGACTCGTGCTGTGGACCAGACGCAGATGACGACGCCGGGCGTGGCGCGCCCCCCGCGGGCTGCCCCGCAGCCGGTCCTCGATGCGGTCCATTCCGTAGAGCAGTAGGCCCAGCAAAGGCAACAGCAACACAGCGACGGCGATCACGGTGCAGATCCCTCCGGTCGGCAACACCTGGCCGGGTTCCCCAGGCCCTGGCCGGCAGTCCCCTCGTGTGAAGGTCTCGTGACCACCGGGCGTGGGCAGTGCACGTGGGCGGGCCTTTGCACTCCAGGAAGCATGGAATGCGATGCCTGAAGCATCCGGAGAGGCATGGAGTGTGTGATCTACCAGGAGCAGACGGGTGAGTGCGAGCACATCGACTGCGGGGAGGCGGACGGGGGATGCCAGGTCGCCCTGGACCGTCTGGCTGTGCTGAAACCGGATGAGTTCGCCTGGATCCGTGTGGCCGAACCCCGCCAGGAGGAACTGCAGCGGCTGGGGGAGTACCTCAAACTCCACCCCCTGGCCGTCGAGGACGCGGTCCAGGCCCACCAGCGACCGAAGCAGGAGCGCTACGGCGACGTGCTGGCACTCGCGGTGAAGACACTGTGGTTCGTCGAGCAGACCGCGGATGTGGAAACCGGCGAAGTTATGATCTTCCTCGGTCCGTCCTTCGCGCTGACCGTACGGCACGGGGCGAACGATCCCACCGAGGAAGCAGCGCGCCGGCTCGCGGAGCAGCCGCACATGGCACAGCTCGGGCCGGTCAGCGTCCTGCACGTGGTGACCGATGTGATCGTCGACGCCTACGCCCAGGCCGCCGCCCAAGTACGGACGGACCTGACCGAGCTGGAACAGTGCGTCTTCTCACCCGCCCGCGACGACCTGACCGAGCAGATCTACCTCTGATCTTGGCCAGTGCTCCGCCCTTCAGGGCGGGGGTGAAGGCCATCCTTGGGTCGGAGGCGCGGAGCGCCGGAGTGCTCTGCGCCTCCGGGGTGACGGTCAGACGGGGCGCTGCT
>NZ_JBIARC010000086.1:0-23458 GCF_042889625.1 Streptomyces sp. NPDC002573
AACGACGTCCGGGTGCCGTGGAACCCCGGCGCAGCCGCAGCGACACGCGAAGGCCCCGCCCGCGATCACGCGGGACAAACAGGGCGAACCATCAATCTCATCAGGCAATCGCGACCGCTGACGAATCGAGGTTAACCGGGGTTCATCTCGTCGACGGCCGAGAACGGGGTCACTGATGGCGTATTAATTAACCCGCTTTGTACCCTTTGCCTGAATCTGGCCTTGTTGATCAAGGACAGGAGGGACGGGTGATCCTTGTGGAGGACTGGGCAGAGATCCGCCGGTAGCACCGGGCCGAGCAGATGCCGATCCGGGCTGTCGCGCGGCACCTGGGCATCTCGAAGAACACCGTGAAGCGGGCGCTGGCGCACGACCGGCCGCCGAAGTACGAGAGACCGCTCAAGGGCTCAGCCGTCGACGCGGTGGAGTGCAGATCCGCGAGCTACTTCGGGAGACACCGACGATGCCGGCCACGGTGATCGCGGAGCGGATCGGCTGGGCACGCGGGATGACCATCCTCAAAGAGCGGGTCCGCCAGCTCCGGCCTGCCTATGCCCCGGTCGATCCGGTGTCGCGGACGACGTATCGGCCGGGCAAGCTGGCCCAGTGCGACCTGTGGTTCCCGGAGGCGGACATCCCGCTCGGCTATGGCCAGTGCGGCCGACCTCCGGTGCTGGTGTTGGTGTCCGGCTACTCTCGGGTGATCGCCGCGAGGATGCTGCCCTCGAAGCGGACCGGGGACCTGATCGAGGGGCACTGGCGGCTGCTGTCCGAGTGGAACGCAGTGCCGAAGATGCTCGTCTGGGACAACGAGGCAGGCGTCGGCCGGGGCCGGGTGACCGGTGAGTTCGCGGCGTTCGCGGGCTTGCTCTCCACCAAGATCCATCTCTGTCGCCCTCGTGATCCAGAAGCGAAAAAGGGGTGGTGGAGAGGGCCAACGGCTATCTGGAGACGAGCTTCCTGCCAGGGCGTCACTTTGCCGGACCGGACTACCTCAACACCCAGCTGGCCGCCTGGCGGAAGGTCGCCAACCGGCGCCGGCATCGCACTTTGTAGGCCCGTCGCACCGACCGGTTGGGAGGCCGACCGGGCCGGGATGCTCGCGCTGCCGCCGGTCGACCCTCCCTCCTGGTGGCGGTTCCAGATCCGCTTCGGCCGCGACCACTACGTCCGCGTGGACACCTGCGACTACTCCGTCGACCCCGCTGCGATCGGCCGCATCGTGGCCGTCCTGACCGACAACCATCAGGTCATCGTCCTGGCCACGGGCGGGGAGATCGTCGCCCAGCACCCCGCTGCTGGGCCCTCGGTCCGAGAGCAGATCACGCCGAAGGCGCGCGACGCCAACCACGTTGCCGCACACTGGAAAGAAGCACTGAACCAGTTCTCCCTCTTGTTCGAGGACCGGCTCAGCGTCCAATGGCCCCAAGGCACTTACGCAAGATCACAGACACGCCCGGGCGCCTCGCCACCTTGTGCGGACTCGCCGGACGGTCCAGCCACATCGTTATCGGTCTGCTGGAGGAACTGCCCGGCACTTTCTGGGCCGGCCCACGGGTGGACAGGAAGAGGCGCAGGCCGGCGATGATGGCGGGTTGGCGGATCGCTTGCTTACTGCATCCGGAATCCTGCGGGGCCGCGTACCGCGGCGGTGGCGAGTTCCTTGACCCGGGCGCGGGGTACGGGCACGCCGGGCGCCTGCTGGGCCCAGGCCACGACGTCCTGCACGGCGGTGAGGTCGGCCGGTGGCTGTCCCAGGTACGGGAGGGCGTAGAGCGGGGTGTTGGGTTCGCTGCGCCAGCTGTCGGCCAGTGTGCCCAGGTCCACCGTGTCGAAGCCGAGGATGTCGAGCAGGTCGGCCACCTCCTTCTTGGCATCCGGGTCGTCGCCGGACAGGGGCAGTGCGGTGCGGTCGGGGGCTCCGGCGGGGCGGAACAGGTTCAGCAGCTGGGTGGGGCCGATGTTGTGCAGTGCCTTGACGACCCGGGCGCCGACGAGGTGGCGCTGCACCAGTTCGCTGGAGGTCAGTTCGTTGCCGTCGAGCTCCGGAGAGCCCCAGTCGGGCGTCGGTGCGTAGTTCATGGGGTCGATCACGGTCTTGCCGGTGAGCTCCGCGCGGGGCAGCCGTGTGTGGGCGGACAGCGGCACCGATGCGAGGACCAGGTCACCCGCACCGGCCGCTTCGGCCGGGGTGGCGGCGCGGGCCCGCGGGCCGAGCTCGGCGACGAGACGGGTCAGCGTCTCGGGGCCGCGCGAGTTGCTCAGGACGACGTCCAGACCGGCGTCGACGGCGCGGCGGGCGAGCCCGGAGCCGACCCTGCCGGTGCCGATGATGCTGAGGGTTGTGCTGCTCACTCGTGTTCTCCGTTCAGATCTCCCCGCGTGGCCGATCCCATGGGCTGGACCGCTCCGGCGGGCTGGTATCCATCACAACCGCAGTGACCTTGGCGAACAATGACCGGAATCCCTCACCAGCGATCACATCCTGTGATAGATCAGGAAGGTGGAACTCAGGGCGCTGCAGTACTTCGTGACCGTCGCGGAGGAACTGCACTTCGGGCGAGCGGCGCAACGGCTGAGCATCGTGCAGCCGGCGGTGAGCCAGCAGATCTCCCGGCTCGAGCGCGAGCTCGGCGTACGCCTGCTGGAGCGCACCTCACGCCGGGTGCGGTTGACCTCGGCCGGCGAACGGGTACTCGCCGCGGCCCGCGAGACCCTCGCTGCGGCGGCCCGGGTGCGGGTGGCCGCCGGACATCCGGCGGCCGTCCTGCGGATCGGGGTGGCCTCCTGCGTCACCGCGCGCCTCGAGCGGGCGGTGGGCCGCATGCGCGAGAGCGGACGCCCTGCCGAGCCGAAACTGGTCGACCTGCCGGTGACCGCCCGCCTCGACGCCGTCCGCGACGGCGAGCTGGACCTGGCGCTGGTCTGCGGAGCGGTTACCTCGCCGGCGGTGACTGCGGTGCGTGCCTGGTCCGAGCCGCTGCATGCGGTGCTCGCACGCGACCATCCCGCCGCCCGTGAGGCCGTGGTCGGCCTGCATGACCTCGATCCCCATGGCCTGCGGCTTCCCGCCCGCGAGGGCGACCCGCCGATGCACGACGCGATCCTCGCCGTACTGCCCGCGGCTGCGCTGCGCCCGCCTGCCGGGGACATCCTCAACGTGTTGTTCGAGGTGGGCCAGGATCCCGGGGGCTGGACGCTGATGCCGGCCGAGCAACTCGCCGGTACCCGCACCGAGCGGCTCGTCCAGGTGCCGCTCGACCCGCCGGTGACCGTCGACTGGCACATCGTCACATCACTGGTCACGCCAGGGCCGTGCGTGGCTTCCTACGTGGCCGCGTTCGCCGATTGAACTCCCGCCCCGGCAGGCGGGTTCCGGCCTGGCAGCGCTGTGCTCCAGACAGGGCCGTGGCCCTTGCGGGCCGTCTGGTTGCCGTCCACCGTGTGCTTCTGTCAGTCGAGTGAGGCTGCCCAGGCGCGCAGTGTTTCGACGTACAGCTGTGGGTTGTGTGCGTGCATGGCGTGGGCCGCGTCGGGGAACGACCGGTAGTCGCATCGCTGTCCGGCCTCGGTGATGAGCCTGCGGGCCTGGCTGGCTTGGAGGTCGGAGATGGCGCCCAGGAGGGTTCCGGTCTCCTCGTCGACGGCGCGGTAGTGGTGGGCGAGCAGTACGGGGGCCTTGACCGAGGCGAGCATGCGGGCGTGGTCGTTGGAGGCGGTGGCGGAGCCGGTCCAGAAGGCGCGGGCCCACTCGGGGTCGTACTCCTTCATGCTCTGCGGAGGCTCGTCGCCACCGAAGTAGCCACCGGAGCGACCGGACATCGCCGCCAGGCCCCGCAGCAGGGCCGGGGGCAGCTCGCGGGGCAGCGCCTTCAGGAATCCCTGCCAGTCCCCGACTGACCACTGATCGCCCAGGTACTTGCTGACGAGCTGGTGCATGGGCCCGACGACCTGGCTGGTGCCCTGGCCATAAGGCGGCCGGATCTCCGCGGAGAACAGCGGCGTGTCCTCCAGGTAGGCCCCGCGGATCATCCCGGGCGGCGCGTAGGCGGACAGCCACGCGGCGATCAGGCCGCCGGAGGAGTTGCCGGCGACGACGACCGGGCGCCGGACGCGTCCGGTGATGAACCGGACCAGGTCGTTGCCCATGTTGTCGACCGTGTAGCGGCCCGGGGTCCAGGTCGAGCGTCCCTGGCCGCGCAGGTCCACGGCGAAGACCTCGAAGTCGTCGGCCAGCAGCGTCATGGCTGCCTCGTAGCTCCACCAGGAGGTGCCCTGGGGCGGGATGAGCACGAGGGCTGGGTGGTCGGCGGAGCCGGTCGTGGCGTGGTTGAGGGCCACCTCGCCGGTGTCGAACCTCGCCTCCGGGTAGGCGTGCGGGACGTACGTCGTGTCGGGGTTGTCGGGTCCGTAGTGCGGCATCGGTCTTTCCCTCCTGATGGTCGTGCCGGGTCGGGGCGGGTCCTCAGCCGAAGTAACGGCCCTGGTCCAGGTCCTGAAGGAGCCCGGGGTGGACGGGCTGCCAGTCCAGCAGCTCGCGGGTCAGCGCGTTCGAGGCCGGCATGTCGTTGCCGAGGATGCGGGCCAGGAAGCCGAAGTGGGCGGCGGCGTCCTCGGCGGTGACGGCCTTCACCGGGACGTCCAGGTGGCGGCCGATGGCCTCGGCGATCGCCCGCAGCGGTACGCCCTCCTCGCCGACGCCGTGCAGGACCGATCCCGCCGGGGCGTGCTCCAGCGCGAGGCGGAACAGGCGTGCGGCATCGAGCCGGTGGACCGAGGGCCAGCGGTTGGCCCCGTCGCCGAGGTAGCCGGAGAAGCCCTTGTCGCGGGCGGTGCCGATCAGTTGCTGGACCATGCCGCAGGTGTTCGCGTCGTGGACGGTCGGGGCGAGGCGGACGATGGACGAGCGCACGCCGCGCTCCGCCTGTGCGAGTGCGGCCCGGGCGCCGGCGATGCGGGGGCTGCCGGAGGCAGGTGGGGTGTCCCGCTCGGTGCCCACCGGTCCTCCGGAGGCGATGACCAGAGGACGGTCGCTGCCGGCGAGGGCGTCGCCGAAGGCTTCGACGGCGTCCGACTCGGCGCGCGCCGCCGCCTCGTGCTGCGCGAAGTCGTGGCCGAAGGCGAGGTGGATGACCCCGTCGCACTCGGCCGCGGCGGTACGCAGGAGGTCGAGGTCCTCGATCGTCCCGCGGAGGGTCGCGGCTCCGGCGGCGGTGAGGGCGGCCGCCGAGGCGTCGGAGCGGGCGAGCCCGAGGACCTGGTGGCCGGAGCCGATGAGCTCGGCGGTGACGGCGGAGCCGATGAAGCCGGTCGCGCCGGTGACGAGAACACGCATGGCGATGCACTCCTTGGAAGCAGGTGAGGTTGGGCCCGAGTGGGCGCTGGTGCCGCGCTCTGGCCTGTGATCCCACTGTGGGTCCGGCCGTACGTGCGGGTCCAATGAATGTTTCGCAGCAGGCGATACGCCGCGCGTATCGCACCTGTTCAGGGCGGTCGTCACGGTGGTGACAGGGGGGCAGGTCGGCTGGCGCGGGGGCTAGGCTGAGGACGTGCCTGATTCCTTGCAGCCGCCAGCCGCAGCTTTTGATCTGCGCCTGGCGTGGTGTTTCACGGTGGTGGCCGAGTACCGGCACTTCGGCCGGGCCGCCGAGGCCCTGCACACCACCCAGCCGTCCCTGAGCCGTCAGATTCGCCGCCTCGAACAACAGATCGGCGTCAGCCTGTTCGAGCGCGCGCCGCAGGGCAACCACCTCACCGAGGCCGGCGAGGCTTTTCTGCCGTTGGTCACGGAACTCCTGCGCGCCGCCGACCGCGCTGCTGCCGGCGCGCGGGCCGCCGCCCGCCCTCGCCGCATCACCATCGGCCACACGCCCGGCATCATCGTCACCCCGGCGGTGCGCGAGCTGCGTTCCTCGCACCCGGACGCCGAGGTGCACATCAGGCAACTGACACCGGACGAACCGCGCCCGGCCCTGCTGGACCACCGCGTGGACGCCGTGGTCGCCCGCCAGCCGTTTCCCACCGACGGGCTCGAAGTGACACCCCTGTACGACGAGCCCCGGGTGCTCGTGGTGCCGCTCGACCACCGGCTGGCCGGCCGGGCGTCGGTCACGCTCGCGGATATCGCCGACGAGCCCGTGCCGAAGGTACGCGGAGCCGACGCGCTGGCGAGCGCCTTCTGGCGCATCGACCCCCGCCCCGACGGCCGTCCCGCCCCCGACGGACCGCTGATCGATGCCGCAGCGGACCAGTTCGAACTCATCGCCGGCGGACAGGCCGTGAGCATCTCCGTCGCCACCGGCACCCTGCGCCCCGACTTGACCACGGTTCCGCTCGAAGGCGTCGAACCCAGCCACGTCGTGTTGGCCACCCGCGCTCACGACCGAAACCCCCTGGTGACGGCCTTCCGAGGCTTCGCCACCAGCGCCCTCGGCCGGTGAGATCGTCCGGGCCGAGGTTCCGCAGACAGAAGCGGCTGCGTAGTTGCGCCGGGGTTCGGCGATCACTCTTGCCGTCGGTTCTGAAGTGGCTTCCGGCGTCGGTGCCTTTTGCCCCGTCGTCTTCCGTCTGACGCACAGGTCACGCGCCCCGCCCGCCGGATGCTCGTGTGCCCGTGCCTCGTCGGTCAGGCTTGAAGGTAGGCGAGGACGGCGAGGACTCGGCGGTTGTCCTCTTCGGAGCGTTCCAGGCCGAGTTTGAGGAAGATGCTGTTGCTGTGCTTGCTGACGGATTTCTCGGTGATGAACATCCGGGCGGCTATGGCGGCGTTGGTGCGGCCCTCGGACATCAGGGCGAGGACTTCGCGCTCGCGTGGGGTCAGTGCTTGAAGGGGTGGGTCGGCCGAGCGGCGGCCGAGCAGGGCGGCCACCACGTCCGGGTCCATGACGGTGCCGCCGTCGGCGACCTGGCGGACCGCGCCGATGAAGCGGTCGACGTCCATCACGCGGTCTTTGAGCAGGTAGCCGACGGCCCCGGTTCCGTCGGAGAGCAGTTCTGCGGCGTAGAGCGGCTCGACGTACTGCGACAGCACGAGGATCGGGAGGCCGGGGATGCGTTCACGGGCTTCGGTGGCGGCGCGCAGGCCCTCGTCGGTGAAGGTGGGGGGCAGGCGGACGTCGACGATGGCGACGTCGGGGCGGTGCGTGGTCAGTGTGCGTAGCAGGGAGGGGCCGTCGGAGACCGCGTCCAGCACCTCGCATCCGTAGGCATGGAGGATCCGTATCAGACCGTCCCGGAGCAGGGTGAGATCCTCGGCTAGGACAACGCGCATGGCAACGACATCCTCACGTGGGTCGGGCCGCCGCTCGGGCTGTCGAGGGTCAGGGTGCCGTCGAAGGCGGACAGTCGGCGGGCGACGCCGTGCAGTCCGCCGCCGTCGTCGATTCTGGCACCTCCGCGGCCGTCGTCCGTCACGGTGATCCGCAACTCGCCCCCGGTGCGGTCGGGCAGCGGGGCGAATTCGACGCCGATGCGGATCCGTGCGGGCTGGGCGTGTTTGATCGCGTTGGTGAGTGCCTCGGCGATCGCGAAGTAGGCCGCCGACTCCACCGGCGCAGGTAGCCGGCCCGGCAGCCGTATCTCGGCCTCGGTGGGCACCGGACTGGCGAGAGCGAGGGCCCGGACCGCGCCGTCCAGGCCGCGGTCGGCCAGCACCGGCGGGTGGATGCCGCGCACCAGGTCCCGCAGTTCCGCCAGCGCATCTGCTGTGGAGGCACGGGCCTCGGCGAGCACTCTGCGGATGGCCTCGGGATCGTCCGCGAACCGTTCGGCGAGGCCGAGGCTCATCCCGAGGGAGACCAGACGGGCCTGCGCACCGTCGTGCAGGTCCCGCTCGATGCGGCGCAGCTCGCTCGCTCCGGCGTCCACGACCTCGGACCGAGACCTGGTCAACTGGCCTACACGCGCGAGAAGTTCAGCCTTGCTGGTGGGAATCAGCAGGGTGCGCGCCAGTTGTGCCTGCAGCCCTGCCAGCGGCTGGGCGGTGACGTAGCAGACCGCCAGGAGGACCGGTCCGGCCAGGGCGACCAGGAACGTCTCGCCCACGCCGTGGACCGGGAAGAAGCCGAACGGTTCACGGAACACATCGGGCGGGGCGAGGGCGGCCAGAAGCGGATAGGCGCAGTAGAAGAGCCCGGCGAGGAAGAGCACCAGCGTCAGCCCGGAGGTGAACCAGGCCACCACGGAGTTGGCCATGAGCCAAGCGAAGTCGCGCCAGGCGGCCGGGTCGCGCAGCACCGCCTGGACCCGGGTCAGCAGGTTGCCGGGCGGCGGCGGGAGATAGGGACGGGCGATCGGGGTCCCGAGCTGGTGGCCGACCCATGACCGGTGCCGGTCGGCGAACCAGCGGACCGCGATGGTCAGGAACAGGGTCATCGGTACCCCCAGCCCGAAGGGGACCAGCGCCACCGCCGCGATCCACAGGCACCCCAGGACGGCGCCGGCCACGGAGGCGAGCGGTAGCAGCAGCGAGCGGCCCAGCAGCCCGACGCACTCCCGCGGCACAGACCGTGCCGTGACGCCTGGACGCAAGGTCACGCGGGGCTTGCTCTTCCCTGCCGTCACGACCACATCCCTCACCACGGAACCTCCACGCGCCATTCCTCCAGCCTGGCCGATCAGCCCGCTCCGCACAGTGGGGTTTTCTCCCCCTGGGGCCGGAGCTATCCCCACCCTGATCCGCTCCCCAGCACCAGTGCCCCCTGCCTCTGCGGACAGCAGGCTGGTGGCCCATCGAACCGCCGGCCGACACAGGCGGCCCCGCATCCGGACCGACCAGGAGAGTGTTCCACCATGACCGTGCTCGCCCGATGGTGCTTCCGGCACCGCCTCACCGTCGTCGGGCTCTGGCTCGCCCTCCTGGCCGCGATCGCGGCCCCGACCGCGATGCTGGGAACCGCCTACAACGACGCCTTCAGCCTGCCGGGCACCGAGTCCGCCAAGGCCCAGACCCTGCTCCAGTCCGCCGCACCGCAGCAGGCGGGCGACAGCGACCAGATCGTGGTGCACGTGAGCCGTGGCTCGGTCCGCGACCCCGCCGTCCGGCAACGGGTCGACGTGATGCTGGCCAAGATCGCCACACTACCCTCGGTCACCTCCGTGGCCGGCATGTACGGACCAGACGGCGCGGCGCAGATCAGCAAGGACGGGCGCACCGCCTACGCGACGGTGGTCTTCGACGCGCCGGCCGACCGGATACCCGCCGTGGACGTCACCCGGGTGATCGACACCGCGCAGGCCGCCCGCACCGCCGGCCTCCAGGTGGAACTCGGTGGCCAGGCCGTAGCCGACGCGGCTGACAGCGGGACGCAGAGCACCGAGCTGATCGCGCTCGTGGCCGCAGGGATCGTTCTGCTGCTTGCCTTCGGTTCGCTGCTGGGCGCGCTGGTGCCGCTGCTGGTGGCCACCGCCGGGCTCGGAGCGGGCGTGCTGTCCGTCGGCCTGCTCTCGCACGCGGTCACGCTGGGCAGCATCGCCCCGACCGTGACGGCTCTGCTCGGGCTCGGCGTCGGCATCGACTACGCGCTGTTCATCGTCACCCGCTACCGCAGCAACCTGCGGGCCGGTCTTTCCGCCGAGGACGCGGCGGTGCGCGCCATGGCCACCTCGGGGCGTGCGGTGCTGTTCGCCGGTGGCACCGTGGTGGTCGCCCTGCTCGGCCTGCTTGTCCTGCACATCGGCCCGCTGACCGGCATGGGGGTCAGCGCCGCGATCGGCGTCCTGGCCACCCTGGCCGCAGCCATGACCCTGCTGCCCGCCCTGCTCGGCCTGTTCGGCATCGGGCTCCTGTCGAAGCGTCAACGCCGGGACCTCGCCTGCGGACGCCCGCAGGTCGCGGACAGGAGCGGACTCTGGGGGCGCTGGGCCGATCTGGTTGCCCGCCGCAAGACCGTGCTGGGCGTGCTCGCCGTCGTGGTCATCGCGGTCCTGTCGATCCCGACACTGTCACTGCGCCTGGGCACCGCCGACGCCGGCAACGATCCCAAGGGCACGACCACCCGCAGCGCCTACGACGCGCTCGCCCAAGGATTCGGGGCCGGCTCCAACGGTCCGCTGGCCCTGGTCGCCCAGCTCGGCGGACCCGGCGACGCACCCCGCCTCAACGACCTGGTGGCCACCCTCGGCCACACGCCCGGTGTCGCCTCGGCGCAGGCCGCCCCGGTCCCTGCCGGCAGCGGGCTCGGCGTCATCCAGGTCACCCCGGACAGCGCGCCCGAGGCGAAGGCCACCACCGCCCTGATCAGCCACCTGCGCAGCGCCGTGATCCCGCCCGCCGAACACGGCAGCACCATGAAGGTCTACATCGGCGGGCCGACAGCGGCGGCCGGCGACCTCGCAAGCGTGGTCGCGGCCAAGCTGCCGCTCTTCCTCGCCGTGATAGTGGCGCTCGGCTGCGCGCTGCTGCTGCTCGCCTTCCGCAGCGTCCTGGTGCCGCTGACCGCCGCCATGATGAACCTGCTCGCCTCCACCGCGTCCTTCGGCGTCGTCGTCGCGGTCTTCCGGTGGGGCTGGGGATCGGAGCAGTTGGGCGTGGGCAAGGCCGGGCCGGTGGAGGCCATCCTGCCCCTGATCATGCTGGCGATCCTGTTCGGCCTCTCCATGGACTACCAGGTGTTCCTGGTCAGCCGCATGCACGAGGAATGGGAACACACCCGGGACAACCACCGCTCGGTGCGCACCGGCCTGGCCGAGACCGGCCGGGTGATCACCGCCGCCGCCTTGATCATGATCTGCGTGTTCACCGCCTTCGTCCTCGGGGGACAGCGGGTCATCGCCGAGTTCGGCGTCGGCCTCGGTGCGGCGGTCGCCATCGACGCCCTTGTGCTGCGCACCGTGCTCGTCCCGGCCGTGATGCACCTGCTTGGCCGTGCGAACTGGTGGCTGCCGGGCTGGCTGGAGCGGATTCTTCCGCGGTTCTCCGTCGAAGGCACCAGCCGCCCGACGCGCACAGGCGCGACCGCCCCGGCGGAATCTGCCGGACCCGTCCAGGTCTGTGCGCCGGCGGTCGCGACCGAGCCGGAACACCCTCGGCACAGCGGGCACCGGGCCACGCCGCACGGAGTGAAGTCGGCCTGGGCCGCCTACCTGTGGTGGTTCTTTCTTGGCCTGTTCGGCGCGCATTGGTTCTACCTCGGTCGGACGCGTCGCGGGTTGCTGTACCTGTGCACGGTGGGCCTGTGCGGGCTGGGCTGGCTCGCCGACCCGCTCATCCTGTCCCGCCACGTCCGCGCGGCGAACGACGCCCGGACCAGGCGTTCCGCGCGGCAACTCGTGCCCGAGGACGAAGGGAACACGTCTGCCCCGGTTGCTGGTTCCCGAATGTGAGGACGCGAGAAGGAGACTGGGTGCGGGCTGGAGGGTGTCAGCCCGCGTTCAGCGTCGCGACGCTGCTGCTGGACGCGTCACGTCGTATCCGGGACGCAATGGAAGCGAGAGTCACGCAGCGTCCAGCCGTGGCACCCATGCCCCAGGCAGGGGGCTGGGGTTCAGGTGTAATCGGCGATGTGGATGGTGTCGATGTCCTGGTCCATGAAGGTGGCCAGCTTCTGGCCTTCCGCCTCCAGTTCTCGCTCTTCGGTCTGGGTGAGGCGGCGCAGGGGGCTGATGGTGAGGTGGCGGTCGCCGGTGGTCCAGGTGGCGGTGACGCGGCCGTCGATGAGGACGGCGCGTTGTCCGGCGACGGAGAGGCTGAGGTGTGGGTCGTCGATGATGCGGCTGCGGTCTTGGTAGCCGAGGATCGCGTTGTCGAAGGCGGGCAGGAAGCGGATGGGCGCGGGGGTGTCAGGGTGTGGGCGGGGTGCGTCGGGTAGATCGAGGAGTAGGCGGCCGCGTTCGTCGCGGAAGGTGAGGAGGTCGCCGCGGAGGACTTTGACGGCGGTGGGCAGCCCGGCCAGGCCGCTCCAGGCGCGGATGTCCGCGGTGGTGGCGGGGCCGTAGGCGGCCAGGTAGCGCAGGACGAGTTCCTGTCCGATCGGATCGTCCGGGTCCGCGGGCAGTTGGGGGACGGGCTGCTGCAGCCAGGCGGACAGGGGGAGGTTGTGGACGCCAGCGGTCCTCTTCCACAGTCCTCTGGGCGGTAGTTGGGCCATGGGGATGAGCGCGGCGATGAGGAGTTCACCCAACACCCGGCGGGGCGGAGTGGGCCAGCGTTCGCGGAGCGCGTCGACGAGTTCGCCCATGGTGCGTGGCTGGTCGTCGGCCATCACGGCCCGGCCCGCTGTGCTCAGTTCGCCCAGGTCGATACCGGCGAGTTCGCGGCGGTAGGTGGACAGGACGCGTTGGCGCAGCATGGCGTCGTGGCGGGCGCGCCAGGCGAGCGCGTCGGTGGCGGTGACGAGGTGGACGGTGCGGCGCATGAGGTGGGCGCGTACGACCTGGCGGCCGGTGAGCAGGTTGTCCAGGTCGGCGGGGGTGAACGCGCTGACGCGTGACCACAGGCCGGTGAACGGTTCCTGCGGGGCCTGGGCCTGCAGTCCGGCCAGGTGGGACACGGCATCGAGGGCGGTGCAGTCCTTGAGCTCAAGGAGGTACTGGCGGGCGAGGGTGGCCCGGTTGAGGTGGCGCTGGGTCAGGACGTTCACGGTCTCAGGCCGCGGAACGCTCGGCGCTGGGGCGACGCCGCAGGCCGGTGACGGTGAGGGAGGGGGGCTGGTAGGAGACGTCGAGCGGGCCGATGTCGGTGCCCGGCGGGACGATTTCGTCGATCCGGTCCAGGACGGCGTCGTCGAGGACGGTTGCGGCGCCTGCCAGCAGGTCGTCGAGCTGGTCGGGGGTGCGGGGGCCGATGATGGCCGAGGTGACGTCTGGGTGGGAGGTGGCGAAGGCCATGGCCAGGTGGGTGAGCGGCAGGCCGGCCTGTTCGGCGAGGGGGATCAGCTGCTCGACGGCGTCGAGCTTGCGGGGGTCGGTCAGGTGTCCGGGGACCCAGTGCATGCGGGCGTTGCTGCTCGGGGCGTCGTTCTTGCGGTAGCGGCCGGTTAGCAGGCCCATGGCCAGCGGGCTCCACACGAGCACGCCCATGCCGAACCGGCGGGCGACGGGGAGGATCTCGCGCTCGATCGCCCGGTTGAGGATGGAGTAGGTGGGCTGTTCGGTGCGCAGCCGGTGCAGGCCGCGGCGTTCGCTGACCCAGTGGGCCTCCACGATTTCGCTCGCGGGGAGGTTGGAAGAGCCGATCGCGCGGACCTTGCCGGATCGGACCAGATCGGTGAGGGCGGACAGTGTCTCTTCGATGTCGGTGTGAGGGTCGGGGTGGTGGATCTGGTAGAGGTCGATGTAGTCGGTGTTCAGGCGGCGTAGTGAGCCCTCGACCGCTTTCATGATCCAGCGGCGTGAGCTGCCGCTGTGATGGGGGCCATCGCCCATGGGGCCGTTGAACTTGGTCGCCAGGCCCACGTCCTCGCGGCGGCCTTTGAGGGCGCGGCCGAGGATCTGCTCGGTCTCGCTGTATCCGTAGACGTCGGCCGTGTCGATGAAGTTGATGCCGCCGTCCAGGGCCCGCTGCACGATGCGGGTGCATGCGTCGTGATCCGGGTTTCCGTTCGAGCCGAACATCATGGTGCCCAGGCAGTAGGCGCTGACTTCGATGCCGGTCCGGCCGAGCTGACGCATGCGCATAAGAGGGTCGACTTCCCTTGTGTGCCGACTGTCGTCGGCGTGCTGATGGCGAAGATGAGCGGGGCGGGCAACCGCTCTTGGGTGCCCGCCCCGGGGTGGGTCAGCCGTTGTAGGGGGCTGTGACGTCCAGGACCCAGGTCACGCCGAAGCGGTCGGTCAGCATGCCGTACAGCGGGGCCCATGCCGCGGGCTCCAGCGGGCGCAGCACGTCCGAGCCATCCGCCAGTCGCTGCCACAGGGCGCTGATCTCGTCGGCCTCCTCGCCGCGCACGGACACGAAGAACGGGTTGGCACCCCGCTCGTACGGCATCGCTGAGGGCACGTCGTAGGCCATGACGTGGAAGCCGTTGTCGGCGACGACCTGGCCCCACATCACCCAGTCCGCCTCGTTCTCGTTCTGAACGTTGCCGGCGTCCTTGTAGGTCACCGCGACGGTGTGCCCGCCGAAGACGGACTGGTAGAAGTCCAGCGCCTCACGGGCCGAGCCGCGGAAGTTCAGATGCGTGGTGGTGGTGACGGACATGGGCTGCTCCTACCTGGAAATGCGCCGGATGAGGCACATGCGGATGACGGGCGAAATGCCCTTCCCTTGAATCTGTGAGCGAGCATGGCAGCAGTACAGGACAGGTTGTGTCCTGTACTTGTCGCATGATGGAGGCATGCAGAAGACGTCCTCGCGGCTCCTGGCCCTGCTCTCCCTGCTCCAGGCACGGCCGGAGTGGAGCGGAGACGACCTGGCCGAGCGGCTGGAGGTCGCCGTGCGCACCGTGCGCCGTGACATCGACCGCCTTCGCGCGCTGGGCTACCCGGTCGCCACGGACAAGGGCCCGGGCGGCGGATACCGGCTACGCCCCGGCTCGCAGATGCCACCGCTGCTCTTCGACGACGAGCAGGTCATCGCTCTGGCCGTCGCGCTGCAGAGCACCGCCCACCCCGAGATCGCGGAGGACGCCGACCGGGCGCTGGCGACGCTACGGAACGTCCTGCCTGCGCGCCTGCGGCAGCGCATCGACGCACTGCAGGTCACCACCGTCCGCCCACCCGATCCCGGCGCCCCACCGGCTCAGGCCCTGGATCTGCTCACCACCGTGAGCACCGCGATCCAGCGCCGCGAAGTACTGCGTCTGGTCTACAGCCCACCCCAGGAGACCGCACCACAGCGACGCCGCGTGGAGCCCCATCACCTCGTGGCCTGGCGCACCCACTGGTACCTGCTGGCCTGGGACCTCGACCGCGACGACTGGCGCACCTTCCGCACCGACCGCATGACCCCACGTACGCCGACCGGTCCGCGTTTCACCGTGCGTCAGGTGCCGGGCGGGGACGTGTCCGCGTTTGTCACCGGCCGGTTCCGGGGCTCCGACGACGCTGTTGCCGCCTGGCCCTGCCAGGGCGAGGCCATCCTGGATCTCCCCGCCTCAGAAGTCGTGCCCCACACCGCCGACGGCATCGTGGAACCGCTCGGGCCCACGCGATGCCGCGTCATCACGGGATCCTGGTCCTGGACCGCCCTTGCTGCAAGCCTTGGCCGTTTCGACGTGAACCTGCACGTCATCGGCCCGCCGGCCCTCCACGAAGCCTGCACCACACTCGCCCGCCGCTACGCCGCCGCGACCACCGAACCTGGCCAGCCGGACCCGCCCAGCAGCTGACGGGGTCGGGACGTCACACGCTCCGACCGGATCCCGCGGCGTCTTCCGGACCGCAGCTCGGCGACAGCGCTTCGTCACGTTGTTGTCGGCCGGGGCGTCGGCGTCGGCCTTCGTCGTCGTCCTCGCGACCGAGGGATCCGCCGCCCCACCGGCCGGGCCTCGGTGCGGCAGGGGCGTGCTCGACTGCATCCGCTTCGGTCAGGCCAAGAGAGCAGCGATCGCCGCGCAGGGCGCCGTGCCGCAGGACCCCGCGCTCGCTCAGGGGTTCTTCGTCCCGCTGACCGTGTTCACCGGCGTGACCCGGACCATGCGCGTTGCGACGGAGGAGATCTTCGGGCCGGCGGTCGTTACCTCCTGCGCCTCGGAGGACAAGGCCGTCGAGATCGCCAACGAGTCTGCTTACGGACTGCTGGCCAGCGTGTGCAGCCGTGACGGTGCGACCGCTCTGCGTGTCGCCCGGCGGCTGGAGGTGGGGATGGTGCTGGTCAACAACTACTTCCGAGGCATCCTTGGCACCCCTTTCGGCGGCACCGAGCACAGCGGCTACGGCTGCGAGCACGCCGTCGACACGCTGCGGGAGTTCACCTACCAGAAGATGATCCGAATCCCGACGCCGTTTGGCACCCGTCCCCGAGCGGCGGGCCGTCGGCGAGGCACTCTAGGCCGGTTGCGGCCCGTGGTCGTCGATCAATTTGGTCAGCAGGGACTGGAGCTGCCGCTGCTCGGCACGGTCGAGCCCGGCCAAGAGCTCCTCCTGGACGGCGTCGCTGTGGCGCTGGAGTTCTTCGAGGTGCTGTCGGCCCACGGGGGTGAGGGTGACGATGTTGCGGCGTCGGTTGGAGGGTCGGGCCGGCGGTGGATGCGGTCGGCGCCCTCCAGCCGATTGAGGATGCCGTTCACGTCGTTGCGGTCAAGTCCGAGATGACGTCCGATGTCGGCCTGGCTGAGGTCCCCGTGCTCCTCGAGGGTGGCCAGGACCGCGAAGTCGGCGCGCGACGGCCCGACCCGGTCGCCCGAGCGGGCCGAGGAGTTCCGGCGCCTGCTCGGCGAGGCGGCGACCGACCGACTGCACCTGGTGGTCCACGACTACACGAGCTTCGCCGGCGCCGAGCGACTGGCGGCGGAGATGGAAGGCAGGCTCGGCGGCATCGACCATGTCGTGGCCCCGATCGGCGGGTGGTGGGCAGGAAGGCGTCTGTGGGAGATCGACGAGGCCGACTGGGCGGACGCTTTCATCGGGCTGGCGACCGCGCACATGGCCGTGGCGCGGGCGGTCCTGCCCCGGCTGAACCCGCGCGGCAGCCACACGCTGGTCCTCGGCGCCTCCGTGGTCACGCCGGTCCCCGGCAGCGGGCTGGTCAGCATGGAGCAGGCGGCCCTGCTGATGATGCGGCAGGTCCTGGAGGCCGAACTCGACGGCGCGAAGCGGATGTTCGCGTTGATTCTCGGACCAGGCCGGACGCGTCTCACCGATTCGGCCGCCCCGGACTGGATCAGCGCCGACCAGGTGGGTGCAGTCGCGGTCGCGACCTCGGCCACCGCTTCGCAGGGCAGCCGGGAGATCCATCTGGGTACCCGGGCCGAGGCCGACGCGGTGCTGGCCGCGCTGCGGGCAGGCCGGGCAGCGCAGGCCGACGGGGTCGTCGCGGTCTCCATACTCGAGCCGAAGCCCGGGCAGCGGGACGGCCTTCTCGCTCTGCTGGCCGAACTGGCTTCGCAGATCAGGGCCGAGCCCGGATGTTTCACTACTCCGTCCACCGCGCGCAGGACGAAGCCGACGCACGGCTGCTGGTCCTGCAGGCGTTCGACTCGACCGAGGCGTTCAGGCGGCACAGCGCGAGCGTGGCCCAGCAGATCCCCCGAATGGGCGCCCTGCTCGCCACGCCCGTGGCGCCTCCCGCCCTGTTCGAGTCCATCTCGCCGCTCAACGGTGTCGATGGCGTCACCGGGGGCTTCGACAGCTCCAAGCTGGTGCCCGCCTGACGTCCGTTCAGGCGGGGCGGGAGGCGGCAGGTCGGTCCCCTGTCGCACGGATGACGCCGTGCGGCAGCGAGCACTCATGCGGATCGATGGCGATGAAGGCGAGCTGGTTCGGCTTGCGCCCTCGCCGTGTTCGATCTAGGCAGACCCGCACCGCGTTCCGCCGACTGGGCGGCAGTGTCCCGGGCCGGGCATGGTGCAGGCGCCGGCCTGGATCCGCATCCGGCGGGGCGTAAGCCCGTCTTCGACGCGGGGGATAGGCCCCTCTGTTCGGGGGCTCAGCACCATCGTCGGCGGGTGCTCCGAGCGGCGAGGCTGGAACCCGGATCACGAAGGAGGGACAGTTCCATGGACAACCGCAGCTCCCGGATGGCGCGTCGCCGCACGCCTGTTGTTGCGCTCGTGGCCGCCGCACTCGTGGTCGGCGGCCTCGCTGCCTGCGGCACCGCCGACGCGACGCGACCCCACGCAACCGCCGCCGCCTCCCAGGCCGCGACGACCGCCCCGCGGCCGATCACCCGCATGCTCACGGTCAACGGACACCGGCTCGAGTTCTACGTGACGCCCGGAAGCAACCGCCTGCCCGTCGTCGTCCTCGACTCCGGCGGTGGGCTGGATGCCTCCTACTGGAAGAAGGTCGCCCCCGTCCTCGCCCGCCGGACCGGAGCCGAGATCATCACCTACGACCGCTCCGGAGAAGGGAAGAGCCCCTACGTCCCGGGACCCTGGCGGGCACCGAACGCCGCCGCGGACCTCGCCCATGGGCTGGCCCAGCTCGGCGTGACGAAGAACATGGTCCTGGTGTCGCACTCGCTCGCCGGCGAGATCGCCACCTATTTCGTCCGTGCGCACCCCCATGCCGTGGCCGGGGCGGTGCTGGTGGACGCGAGCTTGCCGCCGTTCTACTCCACGGCGGAGACGGAAAGGATCGTCGCGACGAACCAGCAGCAGATCGACGCGCTCAAGCAGCAGCCGCTGACCCCGGCGACCCGTCAACTCCTCGACGAGGCCGACGGCTACGGGCCGGTGCACCTGGCCTACCACAAGCTGGCCTGGCCCGCGTCGGTCCCTGCCACCGCGATCGTGTCCGCCACGACGCCCTTCCCCACCGCCACGGACGCACAACTGTGGCGCCAGGCCCAGCAGGAGTTCGTCAACGCCGCACCCAACCGGCACCTGGTCGTGGCAGACCACAGTTCACACGACGTCCCCAGCGACCGGCCCGATGTCGTCATCAAGGCCGTCGAGGTCATGGTGCATCAGGTCCGGTGATCGCCTGCCGGCCCGGCGGCGGTGCAGGCGTCCTGCAGCAGCTGGTCAGGGCCCAGCGGACCGTCCTCGTGGGACTGCCTCTGGGACAGGTGCGGAGCTTCTGCAGCTCGCGCGGGCACGAGCTGACTGCGGTTTGCCGAAATGGCAACAGAGCAACCGGGCCCGCGTGGCGCGTGATGCATGATCGCCCCGAGGCAGTCATAGCGATCGTCCGGCAGGGCGCGAGCCTTGCTGCCTTCTCACAGAACAACAGACCTGGAGGATCCATGTCGTTCAAGGCCCCGGACTTCACGCACCGACTGGTCCCTTCCCCGGCCGGCCGGATCCACCTGGTCGAGCAGGGCGAAGGGCCCATGGTGCTGCTCGTGCACGGCTTCCCGGAGTCCTGGTACTCCTGGCGCCACCAGCTCCCGGCGCTGGCCGCCGCCGGGTACCGCGCGGTGGCCGTCGACGTCCGCGGCTACGGCCGCTCGTCCAGGCCCGACCACGTGGACGCCTACCGCATGCTGGAACTGGTGGAGGATCAGGTCGCGGTGGTGCACGCCCTCGGCGAGCAGTCCGCGGTGATCGTGGGCCATGACTGGGGCGCGACCATCGCCGCGAACACGGCTCTGGTCCGGCCGGACGTCTTCCGGGCCGTCGGCCTGCTCAGCGTGCCCTACGCCCCGCGCGGCGGACCGCGGCCCAGCGAGGTCTTCGCACGCATGGGCGGTGACGAGGAGCTCTACGTCTCCTACTTCCAACAGCCAGGACGGGCCGAGGCCGAGATCGAGCCCGACGTGCGCGGCTGGCTCGGGGGGTTCTACGCAGCGTTCTCCGGCGACACCATGCCCGCGCCCGAAGCGCCCGATCCGCACTTCGTCAGTCCGGGCAGGGCGATGCGCGACCGGTTCCCGGTCGGCCTATTGCCCGCCTGGCTCGGCGAGGACGACCTCGACGTCTTTGCGGAGGAGTTCGAGCGAACCAGCATGAGGGGCGCGCTGAACCGCTACCGCAATATGGACCGGGACTGGGAGGACCTCGCCGCCTTCGACGGCGCCCCCATCACCCAGCCGTCCCTGTTCGTCGGCGGCACCCGGGACGTGTCCACCGTGTGGCTGGCCGAAGCGATCAGCGCGTTCGGCACCACCATGCCGGGACTGGTCTCCTCGCACCTGCTCGACGGCTGCGGCCACTGGATCCAGCAGGAACGCCCAGCGGAGATCAACCAGTTGCTGACCGGCTGGCTGGCCTCCCTGCCCGCGTGACCTCGCGCCCTGTCGCGTGGACTTTGCCGGCGCGCACGCCTGTGCCGTTCGGAAACTCATCGCTGCTGCTCGTAGTGGGTCTGGCGCGCCCCGACAGCTTGCTGGAAGTCTGTTCGGGTGATCGTTTCTCTGGTGTACCAGCTGGCTCGGAAGCTGCTCGCGGTCCCGGCGTTGCTGCTGCGGCGGGATGCAGCCAAGGACGCGGAACTGCTTGTTCTACGGCACCAGAATGCAGTGCTGCGTAGGCAGCTCTCGGGACCAGTGCGATATGAACCGGCGGATCGGCTGTGGTTCGCGGCGCTGTCCTCCCTGATTCCTCGGTGCCGGTGGGCGCAGGTGTTCCCGGTGACGCCTGGGACGTTGCTCGGGTGGCATCGCAGGTTGATCGCCACGAGGTGGGACTACAGCAAGCGACGGGCCAGGCTCGGGAGACCGTCGACGGCGGGTGTGGTGAAGGCGCTGGTGGTGCGGCTGGCCCAGGAGAATCCGCGTTGGGGCTGCCGTCGGATCCAAGGGGAACTGAAGCGGCTCGGGCATCCGGTCGGCTCGACGACGGTCTGGGAGATCCTGACGGCGTCCGGCATTGATCCGGCCCCGCGCCGCAGCGGCCCGACGTGGCGTGAGCTCCTGACAGCGCAGGCCGAGGGCATCATCGCCTGCGACTTCCTGCACATCGATCTGGTCGACCTGCGCCGGGTGTACGCGCTGGTCTTCCTCGAGCACGGCACACGCCGGCTGCGCGTCGCGGGAGTAACTACACATCCCCCCGGTCCCTGGACGGTCCAGCAGGCGCGAAACGTCGCCGTCGAGTTGGGTGTGCGGGTGGACTCGCTGCGTTTCCTGCTCCGGGACCGGGACGCGAAGTACACCGAGTCCTTCGACGCGGTCTTCGCGGCCGACGACATCGAGGTCGTGAGGACCGCGCCGCGGGCTCCCCGGATGAACGCGCACTGCGAGCGGGTCATTGGTACTTTGCGGCGCGAGGTTCTCGACCACCTGCTGATATGGAACGAGTCCCATGCTCGGCAGGTCCTCGAAGCCTATGCCCGGCACTACAACGGTCATCGCCCGCACCAGGCTCGAGGGCAACTCCCTCCGCTCGCCCAGGAGCACCCAGCGCCCATGACCGCTCCGACCGCTCAGCGGATCCTGCACACCCGAGTGCTGGGTGGCCTGATCAACGAGTACAGATATGCGGCGTGAGCTGCAGCGATGAGTTTCCGAACGGCACAGGATGGGCTTGCCGCCGTTGCTCGAGTGCGCCACGACCCGGCCGCCCTCCGACAGCGTCTCGGCACACGGCATCCCAAGGCCACCGTCGAAGCCGAGGACAACTGTCCAGTCGCCTTTCTCGCCCGGGGCTTTGAAGGCACCGGCAACATAGGACTCGTCCCAGTAGTCGTAATCCACCTCGGCACAGTGAGCGTCATCCGCCTCGATCAGCCCGGCCGTGCCCTCCCCGGTGCCGCGCGGTTCCGCCTCCATCGCATGCAGCACCTCCTGGGGGCTCCGCCCCCGAATCAGTGTCAAGGTGTAGCCGCTCTCCATCATGTGGCGGAAGAGCGGCGAGGTGCGGATCCAGGCGTAGTCGTGTGCGGTCACCAAGTTCATACGGCGCAGTGTGCCTGACGCCTCTGACAATGTGCGATATGCCGGTTCTCATCGCTAGAGCTGGGACTCGGGCTGCGCCCAGTGCGTGTCAGCAACATGATCGTGTTACGAGCTCGTAGGGGCCCAAGCGGGGCCAGGATTTATTCCGAAACGGAATAAATCACGACTTCACCCCGCGCCGTCCCCACCGCGACAAGAGTGGTTCCGTCGGGCTGATCAAGCGCGGCGACCGATACACCGGACAGTGAGAGGTCTATCACCTCACCGGTATAGGCATGCCACGTCTGAATTACGCCGCTTACCCCCGCAGCGAAAAGTAGTGGTGTGCCACTCGGACAGGCGGTGGCCAAGAATTGCACGTCAGACCCGGCCGCCAGGGGAGCCCCTACCCGTTCGCCTGTTACTGCGTCCCAACGAGAGATCTCCCCCTCGGCATCACTCGAAGCGAACAGGCTTCTCCCATCGACCGTAACCAGATGACAAATAGCCTTTACCAGTGAGGAGTGCCCTTCGACCGGAAGGCCGATGGGTGCACCAGTAACCGCGTCCCATCGCCTCAGGTAACCGTCATCATCTCCGGATACGATGACGGCATCCGTCACCGAGAGACGAATGAGTCCCACAGCCCGTACAGAAGTGTTGTGACCCCGAAGCGGCGCGCCCATCTCTTCGCCACTTGCGACGTCCCACCGATAGATGGCGTGGTTATGCCCTGCACCCAGAAGTATCGTACGGCCACCCGGAAAGGCCGCTGTATCCATACCCCAGATCGTCCGATCCGACGAATCCAGACCGTCCAGAGGATCTCCGGTGAGGGCGTTCCAGCGTTCAACGCCGTCTTCCGTTGACACGGCCAGAATACGTCGCCCATCGGGAAGCGCTGCAAGCGCCGCGTCGTTACAGCCCGGAAGTTCCTCCATGGAGAACCACAACGATTCACCGGTACTGAGGTCCCATGCATGAATTACCGGTTCCATCCCCGTTATCGACACGAGGAGATCCGGCCCGTCCACACCGGGCACCACCATGGGACGCACCGCGTTCAGATGCCCCGTATTGATGGTCAACACCTCAACAGCTCTCAGCATGAGCGGCCCTTCCCTGCAAGCGCGAACCAAAAAACCCTACCACAAAAACGCTCGCTTTTCTCGCCGCTCATTTCGGTCGTCACTTATCGTCCTCTTCCGCGCCACCTGCCATTCCCTGCGAACCAACCAGCCCACCCAGATACCGAGTAACCACCCGCATCGCGGATCCTCGGCCGGGCTTGAGCCCGAGGGCGCTCCTGGCAGCGTTCAAATATCCCTTGTCGACTAGCTTGCCCTCCAGCATGCCATTTGTGTTCTCCAATTGCGCGGATTCCTCTTCGTTGAGGCCGAGAAACTTCCCGAGGGCGTTCGCACATTTCGGACCGCATACTCGAGTGGTGACGTACGCGTTCCGAACTTTAGTGATTTTTCCGCCCAGGTCTTTTTCTTGCAGGGCCGTGTCCTCTCGATAGGCAGCCGCCACTTCCTCGGCATGTACCCCCTTCTCCTCGGCGTTGACGACGACCACATCAAGGCCTTCGAGCTCTTGTTTGAGTTCGCCCTTTATTCCTGAGGAGGCGATGACCACGTATCGAATCCCAAACGGATCTTCCCCCACGGGGTCGTCCGTCTCAACTTGTGCCACAACGAGGGTGTAATCACCGTTCGATTTTCCCGCACTGCTCGCCGCAGCCTTCTCGCGGTACTGATTTATGTACCACATGAGGGTCTGATAGACCCCGGCAGCCATTCCGACGGGGAGCGCCGCCTTCTTTGCTGCATGGGAGACCAAGCCGCCGCTGCCGCCATACGTCCCGGTGTCCTCACCGTAGTTGTGGCTGCCGTTGTAGCTGTTGCCGTCACAGCCGTTGCAACCCCAGGAGGGGTCGTTGAGCGGTTTGCCGCCGCTGTGCAGAGTCGGCCAGTTGTTGCCGAGCTGGGCTCCGCCGCCGCACTCGTCAGGGCTTTCGCAGCCCATCAAGCCGGTGGGGTCACTGCCGGTGATGGGGTTGTCGGCGGCGTAGGTGTAGCCGCCGAGTTGCTGGGGGCTGGT
>NZ_JBIARC010000087.1:0-22874 GCF_042889625.1 Streptomyces sp. NPDC002573
CAGGCCAAGCAGATCAACGCGGTGATGCTGACCTGCGGCACCTACGACGCGGCGGGTGACTTCGCCTACCGGGTCGGCCTGCCCGGCAAGAGCGGCGTCGGCGGCGGGATCATCGCGGTGGTCCCCGGCCGCTGCACGCTGTGCGTCTGGAGCCCCGGCCTGGACGAGCGCGGCAACTCGGTGGCGGGCGTCGCGGCGCTGGACCGGTTCACGACCCTCACCGGACTGTCCGTGTTCTGAACGAGCCGCCGGGTGCTTGGTGGTGCCGGTTACACGGCGGTCACACGCAGGTCGCCACCCTGAGGGCAGAACGTCGCCTTCCGTCCATTCGGTGTTGACACGCTTCCCCAGTGTTGGCCATGGCTTTCCCCGTCGATCTCCGCCGCTGCCAGGCACTTGGCCTGGCCGGTACCGCCTTTCTAGCGTTGGGCGGTGAGACCGCCGGGGCCCTGCCGGTCGCGGATCTGGTCTCCCCCGAGTCCGGGCGCGCCGCCCTCGGACTGGTGGGGGTCTACTTCGGTGTGGTGCTGCTGATCGCGGCGTGGGCGCTGCTGGGCCGGGTGATCCGCGGCCCCGAGCCGCCGACGCCGCGCTCCCTGCTGCTCGTTCTCGCCGTCTGGGCCGCACCGCTGCTGCTCGCCCCGCCGCTGTTCAGCCGGGACGTCTACAGCTACCTCGCGCAGGGCGCCATGGTCCACGCCCATATAGACGTGTACGCGCACGGCCCCGCACAGCTCGGCGGGCCGCTGGCGGACGAGGTGGCACCGGTGTGGCGCGACACCGCGGCCCCGTACGGGCCGGTCTTCCTCGCCGTCGCCTCCGGGCTCTCCGGCCTGACCCGCGGCGAGCTGCCGGCCGGGCTGCTCGGTATGCGGCTGGTCGCGCTCGTCGGCGTGGCCCTGATGGCGGTGGCGCTGCCCCGGCTGGCCCGGCAGTGCGGCGCCGACCCGGCGGCGGCGCTCTGGCTCGGCGCCCTCAACCCGCTGGTGCTGTTGCATCTGGTGGCCGGTGCCCACAACGACGCCATCATGCTGGGTCTGCTCGGCATCGGCCTGCTCGCCGCGCGCGGCCGGCTGCATGTCTTCGGCGTCGTCCTGATCACGCTCGCCGCACTGGTCAAGGCCCCGGCCGCGCTCGGTCTGGTGGCTGTCGTCGCGCTGCGGCGGCAGGTCGGTGTGGTCCGGGCGGTGCTGACGACGACGGTGGTCGCGCTGGCCACGACGGTGGTGGTCACAGCGGTCGCCGGTACGGGCTACGGTTGGGTGGCGGCCCTGAAGACCCCCATCTCCCCGCACAACTGGTCACCCACCAGCGTTCTCGGGCGGGTCACCGGGCGGCTGCTCGACCACCTCGGCAGTGACTTCGCGCCCCTCGCGATTCCGGTGTGGCACGCGGCCGGATTGTTGGCGACAATGATCGCCGTGCTGCTCATCTGGCTGCGGCTGCGGCCCGCCCCGGTCTACGCGCTCGGCCTCAGCCTTGCCGTCGTGGCCGTCCTCGGCCCCGCGATCCGCCCCTGGTACGCCCTGTGGGGACTGTTCCTCATCGCCGCCGCCGCGCCCAGCAGCTCCCTGCGCCACCGGGTGGCCGCCGCCACCGCGGTCCTCGCGCTCGCGGTGCTGCCGAGCGGTTCGGCCCCGGACCTCGCCCAGGTGCTGCTGGCCGTCTCCGGCGGCGTCCTCGCGATCGTGGTGCTCTGGCAGGCGCACCAGGCGGCTCAGGCGCCGGTGCTGGGACGGACCGCGTGAGAGCGCCGCACACCGAGAAGGGCCGACTGGCCCTCGTACTGACACTCGCCGCCGCCGTCGCCGTCTTCACCGCCACGGTCCCGCTCCTGCGGGACTGGTTCGACCTGCGCGTGTACTACGGGACCGTGCACACCTGGATCCACCACGGCGGGCACATCTACGACTACCGGGTGCCGGGGACGACGTACGGCTTCACCTATCCGCCGTTCGCCGCCCTGAGCATGCTGCCCATGGCGTACGTCGGCCTCGGCACCGCCATCGTCCTCGCGCTGCTGCTGAACCTGGCGGCCGCCGCCCTGGTGCTGTGGATCCTGCTGGGCCGGGAGCTGCGCCGCTACGGCTGGTTCGGCTGGGCGCTCGCCGCCTGCGCGCTCGCGCTGCTCGAACCCGTCCGGGACACCTTCAGCTTCGGGCAGGTCAATCTGCTGCTGCTGGCACTCGTGCTCACCGACGCCTGGCTGCTGTCCAGCGGGCGCGAGCGCTGGGCCGGGGCGGGGATCGGACTCGCGGCGGCCGTGAAGCTGACGCCCGCCCTCTTCATCGGCCTGCTGCTGCTCGCCCGGCGCTGGCGGGCCGCCGCCGTGGCGACGGCGGTCACCGTCGGCGCGACCCTGCTCGCGGCCTGGGCGGCACCGGGCGCCTCCCGCTTCTACTGGACGCACGCCGTCTGGGACACCACCCGCGTCGGCCGCCTGGACTATGTCTCCAACCAGTCGCTGCAGGGCATCCTGGCCCGGCTCGCGGCGCCCGACGCCCCGAGCCACGCGGCCTGGGCGACGGCCGTGGTGGTGGTTCTCGCGGTGTGGGGGTGGCGCACCCACCGTGCGCTGCGGGTCGGCGACTGGCGGGCCGCCTTCGCCCTGACCGGGCTGGCCGCCTGTCTGGTCAGCCCGATCACCTGGGTGCACCACCTCGTCTGGCTGCTGCCGTCCTTCGCCGTGCTGCTGCGCGCCCGTCGACTGCGCATCGCGGCCGTGCTGTACGTGCTGCTGTGCAGCAGCGTGGTGTGGCTGTGGTTCGACGACGCGTCCGGCATCGACGGCTTCCTCGGCAGCAACACCTACGCCTGGATCAGCCTCGGGCTGCTGCTCGGGCTGCCGGTCGGTCAGGCGCCCGCCGAACGTCTTCTCCTCAGCCACAACGTCAGCCCGGCCGCCGCGCCCGCGCTCGCGCCCACCGCACCCGCGAGCACTTCCGGGGCGGGCCAGCCGGCCGTGTCGCGGTCCGCGACCGCCGTCCTCGACAGCGCGGCCGGGCCGGCCCGTGACACGGTCGGCCGTTCGGATGACAGCGAGCCGACCGGAGTCACCCGTCCGACGGCGGCGAAGCCCCAGTCGAGCAGCGAGCGCGCCTCCTCGTAGACCGCGAACCCACCGCCGACCTGGGGGTTCATCACGGTCACCAGAAGGGTGTGGCCGCCGCGTCGGGCGGCGGCCACGAGCGTGTTGCCGGCATGGCTCGTGTAGCCGTTCTTGATGCCGATCAGGCCCGGGTAGCGCTGGACGCCGTTGCGGCCGGTCAGCAACCGGTTGGTGTTGGCGATCTCGTACGTCTGGCCCTCGTCGCCGGGGAAGCTCGACTCGGCGGTGGCGCAGTAGCGTGCGAAGTCCGGGTTCTGGAGTCCGGTCCGCCCGAACACCGCGAGGTCGTAGGCCGAGGACACCTGGCCGTCGGCGTCGTACCCGTCGGGGGAGACCACATGGGTGTCCAGTGCGCCCAGGGCACGGGCCTTGGCCTGCATCTGACGGACCGTGGTCTGCACTCCGCCGTTGAGCGCGGCCAGCACATGGACGGCATCGTTGCCGGAGTTCAGGAACACCCCCCGCCACAGGTCGCTGACCTGGTAGGTGTCGCCCTCCTTCACCCCGACGAGGCTGCTGCCGGGACCGACGTCCGACAGTTCCGGCGCGGTGACGGTGTGCCGGGCCTCGGCGGGCAGCCCCGGCAGCACGGTGAGGGCGAACAGTGTCTTGAGGGTGCTGGCGGGCGGCAGCGGGCGGTGCGCGTCGTGCGCGGCCAGCACCTGCCCGGTGCCGGCGTCGGCGACCAGCCATGACAGCGCCGACGTCTCGGGGAGTTCGGGCACCCCCGCGCGCTGTCGTACCTGCGTTCCCGACGCGTACAGGAGGGAGGTTCCGGGAGCCGTGGGCCGTGGGACGTCGGAGTCGGGGCCCGCGACGGCGACGGCGGGATGGGGCGAGAGGGCCGCCGTCCAGGCCATGCCGAGAGCGCAGCAGGAGACGACGACGCGGGACGAGAATCCTATGGTCATACCGTCACCTTGGGGCGGCTCCGGCAGCCGCGCCTGGGCAGCTTGCGCCGAGTGGCGGCATCGGACACCCGGAAGCCGGACACCGGGGCCCTGCCCTGCGGGACCGTCAGGTCGTCGGCAGGGTGGGCTGGATCTGACGCAGGAACGCCGCGTTGTCGGGCGTGGCCCGCATCCGCTCCAGCAGGGTCTGAAGGTTCGTCTGCCCGTCCCGCGACCTCAGGACGCGCCGCAGTCCGTGCACGGTCGTCAACTCGACTGCGGACAGCAGGAGTTCCTCGCGGCGGGTACCGGATCCGGCGATGTCCACGGCCGGGTGGATCCGGTGGGCGGCCAGCTCCCGGTCCAGCCGCAGCTCCATGTTGCCGGTGCTCTTCAGCTCCTCGAAGAAGAAGTCGTCGGCACGGGAGCCGGTCTCGACCAGGGTGGTGGCGAGGATCGTGAGCGAGCCGCCCTCCTCGGCCAGCCGGGCGGCTCCGAAGAGCCGCTTCGGGCCCTGCAGGGCGGCGGCGTCGACGCCACCGCTCAGGGTGCGGCCACCGGAGGCGGCCGCGTTGTTGTGCGCCCGGCACAGCCGGGTCAGCGAGTCGAGCAGAATGACGACGTCCTCCCCCTGCTCGACGAGCCGCTTGGCCCGCTCGACGACCAGTTCCGCGAGCGCGATGTGCTCCTTCGGAGTCCGGTCGAACGTGGAGGCGTACACCTCGCCGCGCACCGAGCGCCGCATGTCGGTCACCTCCTCGGGCCGCTCGTCGAGCAGCACCACCATCAGGCGGCACTCGGGATGGTTGGCGGCGACGGCCGCGGCGATCTGCTGGAGCAGCACCGTCTTGCCGGTCCTCGGCGGGGCGACGATCAGGCCGCGCTGCCCCTTGCCGACGGGCGCGAGGAGGTCGACGACGCGCCCGGACAGGCCCGCCGCGGGGTGTTCGAGCCGCAGCCGCTCGCGCGGGTGCAGCGGGGTGAGGTCGCGGAAGTGCGGGCGTCCGCGCAGTTCCTCGGGCGTACGGCCGTTGATCTGCGTCACCTCGGTGACGGCCCGCCCGGCGCGGAGGCCGACGAGGGTGTCGCCCTTGCGCAGGCCGTGGCGGCGGATCAGGGCCGGGGAGACCTGGGGATCGGCGGGCGAGGCCTGGCAGCCGACGGCACGCAGGTGCCCCTTCCCGCCGTGGTCGATGTCGAGGACTCCCGTGACGGACTGCGGCGTCTGCTGCTGTGCCACGGGAGGGGGCTGGAGTGTGGTGGTCATATGAGGTCCTTTCACGGACGGAGAACAGGAGGGGAGAAGGGATGGGCCGGAGGCGGCATGCTCACGCCTCGTCGCGGCAGGGAAGCTCACCTCGGGTACAGCCGAAGAACGCTGGTCGCGAGGTGATGCGGGAAAGCCGGTGCGCCGGTCGATGACGACGGCGATCAGAACGGCCAACTGTGGGGAACGGCACCAGCGCCCAGAACGGGGCGTACACAGGTGCTGACCGCACTGTAGCACTCGACGGGTGGATGTGCACACGCTGCCCGGGTGTCGCACACCGCCGACGCGTCACCGTGCACCCCCGTCAGCGCGCGGGTGGCGCCGTCTGTTCCCGGGGCCTGTTCCCGGGGGTCCCGTCCCGGGCAGAATCGATCGTCGTACGGCGTCAGCCCGCCCCCCGCGACAAGGAGTCACCGGTGGACAGCTCCTCCGCCGCACCACATCGCCTGGATCCCGCCGGCGGCTGCCCGCACGCCGACAACGCGCGGCTGCTCGCCCTGGGGGCCGTCGCGCCGGTCCTGTTGCCCGGGGACATCGAGGGCATGGCCGTACTGGGGCACGAGGCGCTCAGGGAGCTCCTCGCGCATCCCGACGTCGCCAAGCACGCCCGGCACTTCACCGCCCTGCGCGAGGGAAGGATCGTCCAGGGCTGGCCGCTCATGACCTTCGCGGCCGTGCAGGGGATGACCACCGCCGACGGAGAGGACCACCGGCGGCTGCGCTCGCTCGTCAGCCGGGCGTTCACGGCCCGGCGTGTCGCACAACTGCGACCGAGAGTCAAGAAGTTGACGAACAGTCTGCTCGACGACCTGGCCCGTGCGGCCGAATCCGACGGTGGAGCGGCCGATCTGCGGCGGCACTTCGCACTGCCCCTGCCGATGGGGGTGATCAGCGAGCTGCTCGGCGTGGCGGACCACTACCGGGACCGGCTGCACCGGCTGTCCGGCCAGGTCGTCGCCACCGACATCGGTCCCGAGCAGGCCATCGCCGCCAACAGCGGACTGGTCGCCGTCCTCGGCGAGATCGCCGCCGCCAAGGCCGCACAGCCCGGGGACGACCTCATCAGCGCGCTCATCGCCGCCCGCGACGAGGACGGTGACCGGCTCAGCCAGCAGGAGCTGATCGGCACTCTGGTGCTGATGATCATCGCCGGCCACGAGACCACGATGAACCTGATCACCAACGCCGTACGGGCCCTGTGCGGTCACCGCGACCAGCTGGACCTGGTGCGCAAGGGGCAGGCGGGCTGGGACGACGTCGTCGAGGAGACGCTACGCTGGGACGCGCCCGTCAGCTACTTCCCGTTCCGGTACCCGGTGCGGGATCTGACCGTGGACGGGACCGTCATCCCGCAGGGGACACCGGTGCTCGCCGGATACTCCGCCGCCGGACGGGACCCGGCGGTATACGGCGCGGATGCGGACCGGTTCGATGTCACGCGGCCGGGGCGCAGCGACACGCCGCGGCATCTCTCCCTCGGACACGGCGCCCACTACTGTCTGGGCGCGCCCCTGGCCCGCCTGGAAGCCGGGATCGCGCTGGAGCGGTTGTTCACCCGCTTCCCGGACCTGGAACTCGCGGCGTCCGAGGACGAGTTGATCCGCCAGCCCAGTTTCGTCGGCAACAGCGTACGGACGCTGCCCGTGCGTCCGCGGCCCTGAGCCGTGGTCCGGTCCTACGGGGGCCGGGACGGTGCGCCCCGGCCCCCTGGCGAACTCAGCAGTACAGGTCGGAGCCGGGGCTGACACCGAGGATCGCGGTGAACCGCTGGTAGGCGTCGACACGGCTCTGCACCTGAGCGGGGTTCCTGCCGTCGCACTCCAGCGAGCCGTTGATGCTGCGGATGGTCTGCCCGAAGCCGGCCTGGTTCACCATGGCGTTGTGCGGGGTCATGGTGCCGGGGCCGGACTGCGTGTTCCAGTACCACAAGCCCGTGCGCCAGGCGATGGCGGAGTCGTTCTGCACCAGCCACGGGTTGTCGAGCAGATCGATGCCGAGCGCGTCGCCCGCGGCCTTGTAGTTGAAGTTCCAGCTGAGCTGGATGGGACCGCGCCCGTAGTACGCGGCCTGACCGGCCGGGCAGCCGTAGGACTGGCTCCAGTCGCAGTAGGTGGGGTAGTTGGCGGTGTTCTGCTCCACCACGTAGACCAGACCGCCCGTCTCATGGCTGACGTTGGCCAGGAAGGCCGCGGCCTCCTGCTTCTTCACCGTGTCGCTGCCGGTGTTCGCGAATCCGGGGTAGGAACTCAGGGCCTGTACCAGGCCGCTGTAGGTGTAGAACGAGTTCCGGTTCGGGAACATCTGGTTGAACTGGGCCTCACTGACCACGAATCCGGACGGATTCGTGGTTCCGCCACCGCTCGCGGGGGCGTTCCACTTCTGGTTCGCCCCACCCGAGCAGCTCCAGATCTGCAGCCGGGTGCCGTTGGCCGAGTTGTTGTCGCGGACGTCCAGGCACTTGTTCGCGGCCGGGTTGACGATGTCGTGGGCGGCGGTGACCACCCACTGCTGGTTGGCTCCGCCCGAGCAGTCCCACAGCTGGACCGCCGCCCCGTCGGCCGTGCTCCGGTCGACGACGTCCAGGCACTTGCCGAGCGCCCGCAGCGTGCCGTCGCCGGGGTTGGACCAGAGCTGGGCATTGGTCCCGTTGCAGTCGTAGAGCTGTACGGCGGTGCCGTTGGCGCTGTTGGCTCCCGCCACGTCGACGCACTTCCCGGCCAGTCCGGTGATCCGGCCGTCGGCGGCGTGTGCGGGCGTGGCGGAGAACAGGGCGGCCGTCAGGACCGCGACGACGGCCCCGACCGTGAACCGGCCGAGGACCGTGCGTATGAGCGTGAATCGTCTGAGGGGGAGCTGGGCCATGGTCATCGTTGTCGACACCTCGTGGGGATTGGCCAGACGGGGGCGCGAACTCCGTGCGAGTGCACAGGATGTGACGGCCCGAAAGCTAAAGGTCTGTACCAAGTGCGTCAAGAGGTGAAGCGGAACAACGTTGCCACCGGGGCTGGGCACTCAGAAGACGAAGTGAGTGCCACTCCTCCCCACCCGCCGCGACTAGGCCCTGTCGTCAAACTCCCGCCTGCCCCGCGACGCCGTGCACGCTCCCCCACGCTCGACTTCGCTCGAGCGGGAGGGGCCCCACGGCGCCGCAGAGCCCGCCCTCCGGGCGGACGACGGCAGTTTGACGACAGGACCTAGACGACAGGACCTAGCGGTCGAGTTCGAAGACGCCGAAGCCGAAGCCCCGGGCGGAGATGGTGCCGCCCGCCAGTTCCACGCCCGACGTCTCCAGCGCGCGGCCGACCGCGGGATGTGCGAAGTGCGCCTCGGTCCGCCGGGGATTGACGACCACCAGACAGCGGCCGCCCCGTAGATACACGAAGGGGTATCCCGTGTGCAGGACCTCGACGGACGCGCGGGAGCCGAGTTCCGGGACGGTCCCGCGCAGGGTGATCAGCCGGCGCACCAGATGCAGCAGGGACGTCTCGTCGGCGCGCTGCGCGGCGACCGTCGGTCGGTCGGGGGAGGGGTCCACGGGTAGATAGAGGCGGTCCCCGGGCGCCGCGGAGAAGCCGGCGTTCGGGCCCTCGTCCCACTGCATCGGGGTGCGGGAACCCGCCCGGTTGTAGCGGGGGCCGAGAACGCTGCCCTCCTTGTCGGGCAGGCCCGGGACGTAGCGCATGCCGATCTCGTCGCCGTAGTAGATCGCCGGCAGCGTCGGCCACGTGAGCTGGAAGGCGAAGGCCGCCGGGAGCTGATCGGCCGTGCGCGGGCCGCAGTTGAGACGGGAGAAGTCGTGGTTCGAGGTCGGCAGGGAGATGAGGCCGGAGCTGCCGAGCGCCGTCGCCGCCTTCTCGTACGCCTCCACGAAGGGGCGCGGCGAGCCCTTGCCGTCGGCGTCGAAGAAGCAGTCCAGCGGGTCCCAGGCCGCGTCCACCGTGCCCTCGCCGTTGCTCCACAGGGAGCGCAGGGGCAGACCGTCGGCGGGACCGCCGAAGTGCAGGAAGAAGTCCGTGTGGAAGCCCGCCGGGACCGACACCTCCGGGTCGCCCCACTCCGACAGCAGCACCGCCTCCGGATGGGCGCCGTCCAGCCAGTGCCGCAGCTCGGTCCAGACCCCGGTCGTCTCCGTCCTGTCGGGGTCGTCCTTGACCAGCGAGGCGGCCATGTCGACCCGGAAGCCGGCGATGCCGAACCGGAGCCAGTGGTCCATGATCTCGCGGAGCGCGGCACGGTTGGTGCGCGGGCCCTCCGCGTCGACCGGCTGCCGCCATGGCTCGGCCGGGTCGTCGCGGGCGTAGCCGAAGTTCAGCGCGGGCTGGAAGCCGAAGAAGTTCGGCAGATAGGAGCCGGGGCGGGCGCCGGGGGAGTGGACGAATCCCTCGGGGCGGCCCTCGGGGGCCCAGATGTAGCGGTGGTCGCCCGGATCCTCCGCCGAGGCCAGGAACCAGGGATGCCGGTCGGAGGTGTGTCCGGCCACGAGGTCGAGCAGGACGCGGATGCCGCGTCGGCCCGCCTCCTCGACCAGCCGGGCCAGGTCGTCGGCCGAGCCGTAACGGGGCGCCACCGTCAGGTAGTCGGCGACGTCGTAGCCCGCGTCGCGGAACGGGGAGACGAAACAGGGGTTGATCCAGACGGTGTTGACGCCCAGCCAGGCGAGGTGGTCGAGGCGCTCGGTGATCCCGTCGAAGTCACCGATGCCGTCGCCGTCGGAGTCGGCGAACGACTGCGGGTAGATCTGGTAGAAGACGGCGTCGGCCAGCCAGGCAGGGGCGGGACGGAACGAAGTCATGGACGGGACCCTACGGGAGCGGGAGTGAACGTGCCGGGGCCCGGCGCTCGTTGACCGAAGATGATCCGATACGAGCGATCGGTGGGCCGGGCCCCGTCGGCGCCGTCTCCCGCCCCGCGAACCACGTGACCGGCCCCGGTCGCTAAGGTGAACGCGGCCTTCGACCAGAGGTCTTTCACACGGGGGATGATCCGCATGAGTGCGATTCTGTTCAATGTGACGACCGCGGCACTGATGGTGCTGATGTTCAGGGCCGGTGTGCTCCTCATCGGCGAAGGAACGGTTCGCCGACGGCCGGTCCCCTGGGCGGCGGTCGCGTTCACCGCCGTCGCCGCCGCCGCGGTGGTGCTCCAGTTGAGCTGGTCCGGGGCGATGGACGCGCTGGACAGCGACCCGCGCAAGTCCGGCTGGTGGCGCGTGGTGACCTCCGTGTTCATGCAGAACGGCGGGGTCTTCGGGACCATCTGGAACATCGGCACCCTCGCGGTGATCGCCGCACTGGCACAGTGGTTCTGGCGCGCCCCGCTGACGCTGGCGCTGTTCGCCGCCGGCATCCTGCTGCCCGAGCACATCGACGCGCTGTTCGGCGAGACCGCGCGCAGCACCGACCCGCGTAACTTCGCGGGCAGTTCCGGTGCGACGTACTTCCTGGCCGCGACACTCGCGGCGGGCCTGCTGCTCAGCACCGGTGACACCAAGGAGCGACTGCTGGCCCTGAGCGTGCCCGCGGCCGGTCTCGCCATGTGGCTGGCCCAGGACAACGGGCACGGACTGGTGACCGTCTACGGGTTCCTCCTCGGCGCCGCCGTGCTGCCCCTCGCCCGCCGGCTGCCCCACCCGCCCGTACCGGCCGCGACGGCACCAGCCGGCCCGCTTCCCCGGGCGAGCGGGCACACCGCCGGACGGCCGCCCGCGGACGCCTGACCGGACGGCGGGGAACCAGGTCCGCGCGGTCTCCGGGCGTCCTAAGCTGGTGTGATGTTCTCCCCGCACGGTCCCAGCCTGCGTGAGCTCGCCGTTCAGGCGCTGTCCTCGGTCGAGCGCGGCTACGACCTGCTCGCGCCCAAGTTCGATCACACTCCCTTCCGGACGCCGGACGTGGTGCTGGGCGCCGTCGAGCGCGCGCTGAAGACGATGGGGCCCTTCGACCGCGGACTGGATCTGTGCTGCGGTACGGGGGCGGGGTCGGATGTGCTGCGCACGGTGTGCCGTGAGAGCGTCACCGGGGTCGACTTCAGTGCGGGCATGCTGGCCGTCGCGCGGCGGGAGGTGCCGTCCGGCGGGTGGCCGAGGGTCGACTGGGTGCGGGGCGACGCCCGCGCCCTGCCCTTCGGTCCCGCCTTCGACCTCGTCGTGAGCTTCGGCGCCTTCGGTCACTTTCTGCCGGGCGAGCTGCCCGGACTGTTCACGCAGGTCCACTCGGTGCTGCGGCCGGGCGGACGGTTCGTGTTCCCGATCGGGGCCCCGCCGCGCCCGGCCTCACCCTGGTACTGGGCGCTGCTCGGCTTCGACACCGCGATGCGCGTCCGCAACGCCCTGTGGCGCCCGCCGTTCGTGATGTACTACCGGGCGTTCCGCCTCGGCGACGTCCGGCGCGAGCTGAGCCGCGCCGGGTTCACGGTGGAGCAGCAGGCGCTGCCGGACTTCGGCCGCCGGCCGGACGGCAGCCCGCGCTGCCGGCTGGTCGTGGCCACGCGGGCGGGCGGCGGGGCCCCGGCGGAGGTCAGCCGGCCGCCGGCAGGGTGAACTCGTAGACCAGTGCCTCGCGTTGGGCCTCCACCACGAGATCGGTGATCTCCAGTGGCCGGTCCCACTGGTCGTGCACACGCCGGGTGACCCGCACGGTCGGCGGCAGCGGGGTGATCGCGTCACGGTGGTGCAGGGTCAGCCCGGCCGTGCGCATCCAGTCGTAGGCACGCCCCAGTTCGGCCGAGGCCCTGCCGTCCGCCCGGTCGCGGTAGCGGGCCAGTTCCGGCACCTCGGCGACGGCGACGGCGGAGAACGAGGTGACGGCCGTTCGCGTCCCGCTGCCGTCCGCCGCGGCGGACGCATAGCGGTGGACGAGGGTGGGCCGCCGGGGCGCGAGGCCCAGCTCCCGGGCGTGCTCGGGGGAGGGGACCTCCCAGGTGACGGTCGCCCGGCCGGGCTCCGTGCCCTGCGCGCCCACGGGAAAGGCCAGCGAGGGCACGTGCTCGGCCGTCGCGCCGGGCAGTACCGCGTGGCTGCCGCGCCGGTCGGTGGCGACCAGCCCGGCGCGGCGCAGGATCTGCAGGGCCTGGCGCACGGTCTCCCGGCTGACCTGGAAGCGCGCGGCCAACTGCCGCTCCCCGGGCAGCCGTTCCCCCGGCGGGATGTCGCCGTCACGTAACTCGCCCAGCAGTTCGGTGGCGATCCTCCAGTAGAGCGGTTCCTCGGGCAGGTGAGGAAGAGGGTGGTCGGACGGGGTGGTGCGGGCCATGTCCGCGCCTCCTGGTGACAAGACGTAGCCGTGTGGAGTCAGTGCGCGACCACATCTAGCATTGGTCTAAACCACCAGGAAAGGGCCGATCGGCACTTCGGCCGAATCCGGCCCGTGTCCGGCGTCACCGGGAACCCGAAGTTCCCGAAGCGTTCCTGACATCTTCTCAGAACCGGGCGGGCAGCCAGCGCAGTTGGACCGCCTGCTGGTGGGGTCCGCCGCCCTCGTGGTCGTTGAAGTCGTAGACCTCGATCGTCTTGTCCTCGTGCGCCCACGCGTTGAACGCGGCGAAGACCGTGGAGGGCGGGCACGTCTGGTCCTCCAGCGCCGCCGAGAACAGCGCGGGCCCCCGGCCGCGCGCGGCGAAGTGGACGCCGTCGAAGTACGACAGGGTCCGCAACACCCGCTCGGTGCGGCCGCGGTGCGTCTTGAGGTAGGTGCCGATCTCCCGGTACGGCTGGCGGTCCGTGAGGGTCGTCGCGCGCGGGAAGTCGCACAGGAACGGCACGTCCGGCGCGATCGCCACCAGGTCCGGTACGAGACCGCCGACCGCGATCGTGATGCCGCCGCCCTGGCTGGCGCCGACGGCCGCGGTGCGGGAGGCGTCGGTCAGCGGGTGGGCCCGGGCCGCCTCGACGGCGCGCACACCGTCCGTGAACAGCCGCCGGTAGTAGTACGTCTCGGGATCCTCGATGCCCCGCGTCATGAACCCGGGAACGGCCGGCGCGCTGCCCACCGGGTCGGGGGTGTCGCCGCCGCCCCAGGTGCTGCCCTGCCCGCGCGTGTCCATCACGAAGTGCGCGAAGCCCGCCGACGCCCACAGCAGATGCATGTGCGGCAGCGCACGCCCGCCGCCGTAGCCGATGAACTCCACGACTGTGGGCAGGGGTTGGTCCGCGGCAGCCGGCACGGTCAGCCAGCCCTTGACCGGGTGGCCGCCGAAGCCGGCGAACGTCACGTCGTACACCTGGACCGTCCGCAGTCCGGTCTCGACGGGCTCGAAGCGGGGGTCCAGGTCGTGTTCGCGGGTCTCCTGCAGCGTCTTCGTCCAGAAGGCGTCGAAGTCCGAAGGCTCCACCGAGGCGCTCCGGTAGCCGCGGAGCTGGTCGAGCGGCAGGTCGAACAGGGCCATGGAGGACCGCCTTTGACGTCACGGATGCGGGCGATCACACCGTACGGTGGCGTCCGGGGCGCCGCCAGACGGCCCGTTCGCCGACGCTCGGTCCCGGCCGTTCACGCCGTGCGCCGTCGCCAGTCCGGCCCCGTGCGGGCCCATTCGTCCTCCCACTCCGCCATGCGGTGGCGCTCGGCGATCCGGCCGATCACCGCGCGGCCCAGGAAGACCGTCCCGGCCACGCCGGCCGCGGCCCACACCCCCGCTGTCAGGCCGTGCTGCCACACCGCGGCGTCACTGGGCGGCGGGGAGATCCCGTGATCCTTCGCGTCCAGCCAGACCTGCACCCGGTCGCCGCGCAGCGAGCCCGCCGGGACCTTCGCGACCGTCGTCCGGGTGCCCTTGCCGGGCTCGGTCCAGCGCACCGGCACCCGGTACAGGGGCTGCTTGGCGCCCTGCGCCGAGGGCGCCGCGGCCGGGGCGTCCTGGAGGACCACCGCGGGCACCTGATGGCGTTCCGCGCGCTGGGTGGTCTGCGTCGTGTGTGCGTCGCCGTACGCCCACCAGCCCACGGCCGTGCCGACGAGCGGCGCCCCGACGCACAGCAGCACGGCGAGCAGGAGTGACGTCCACGCCTCGACGACATCCGACCGCCGGCGCAGCGGATTGCGCCGCCAGCGCCAGCCGCGCATCCGGGTTCGCATCTCGACCTCCTTGCCGCCACATCCCGCTCGTGGAGGGGCCGAGCACCCTGGGGAACCCGCACACCGCCCCCGGCCACGATCAAGGAGCCCCTCGGCGCAGCACCGCACGGCGGCGCCCGCGGTGCACCGGCCCACCCCCGAGGGGCAGGCCGTACGGCACCCCCGCCGCCCGCGACCCACGGCGACGGCGGCCCCGATGCGCCCCGCATCCAGGACCCGCTCCTGCCGGACCGGCCGCACCGCCGACCCCAGGTCCGGGGCGGCCGTGGACGGACCGGCGCGCACGCGACGCGGACGAGCTCCGAACGCGCCGCGGACGCGACACTGGATGCTCCGACATGAAACGGCCTTTTATGCCGATTCTCCTCCCCGGCGAGGTTCCCGGCCATGTGGCCCCGAAACCTGCTGCGCGGCCAATGGCGCGGCGGCCGGGCGCCCGTTCCGCCCGGAGCTCCGAGCGCTCGACGGTTCAGCCGAAGCGTTCGATACGGATGCGGTCCACCGGCTGCCCGGCCTCGACCAGCAGCCGCGAGGTATGCTCCGCGAACGCGTTGGAACCGCACACATAGGCTTCCCACCCACCGGGAGGCGCCTCGGCCATGAGCGGCGCCACATGGGCAGCGGACATACGTCCCACCGGCGTCCCCTGGGGCGCGCTGCGGGTGAAGACGGGCGTGGTCTCGGCGCCGTACTCGTCCGCGTAGATCAGATCCTCCGGTCCCCGGGCCGAGACCAGCAGCCGCAGCGGCACGTCCAGACCGCGTGCCCGGTGGTGGCGCACCATCGACATCAGCGGGACGACCCCCGAGCCGGCGCCGATGAGCAGCGCGGGCCGGTCGCCCGGCCAGGCGAAGAAGCCGCTCAGCGGGCCCCGCAGCTCGATCCGGTCCCCGGGCTCGGCCACGGTGTGGAACCAGCCGGACACCTCGCCGCCCTCGACCCGGTCCAGGGTCAGCTCGATGTGCCCGGTGTCGTCGGGGCCCGACGCGATCGAGTAGTGCCGCTGCGCCACGTAACCGTCCCCGGCCCTCAGCCGCAACAGCAGGTGCTGCCCCGGCAGATGCCCCGCCCAGCCGGGAACCGCGAACCGGAAGGTCGCGGCGCGCGGTGTCTCCCGGCGGATCTCGGTCAGCGTCGCCGTGTGCCAGTTCGCGGCGGTGCTGCCGCTCACGGCGATCCGCCCGGGGACGGCGAACGGTGTGGGCGGCAGAAAGCGGCCGATGGTCACGCCCGGCTCAGTCACGTCAGTCACCGGAGTACCGCTGCTCCTCCCACGGGTTGCCCCGCGCGTGATAGCCGTTCTGTTCCCAGAACCCCGGCTCGTCGTGGTCGAGGATCCTCAGGCCCGCGATCCACTTGGCGCTCTTCCAGAAGTACAGGTGCGGCACCAGCAGCCGTGCCGGGCCGCCGTGCTCGTCCGGCAGCGGCCTGCCGTCGTACTCGAAGGCGATCCAGGCGCGCCCTCCGGTGAGGTCGGCCAGCGGAAGGTCGGCGGTGTACCCGGTGTGGGAGTAGGCGACGGCGTGCGTGGCCGTCGCTCCCGGCCGTACGGCATCCAGGAACGCGTCCAGCGACACGCCCCCGAAGCGCATCCCGAACTTCGACCAGCCGGTCACGCAGTGGATGTCACCGCTGTACTCCGACGCGGGCAGCGCCTGCGCCTCCGCCCAGGTCCAGGTGCGCGGTTCGGCCACCTCGCCGTCGATCCGGAAGGACCAGTCCGCGGCCGTCAGCGCGGGGGTGACCTCGGCGGACAGGACGGGCCAGTCGTCGCCCGCGTCGTACTGGCCGGGCGGCAGGCCGGGGTCGGTGACGCGTGGGCGCCCGGTGAAGCCTCGGGTGACGTGCATGGTGGGGTGGTGCCTCTCCAGGCGGCCGGACGGGACCGCCGGCCGGGCGCGATCTATGCGGACGCCCTCCACCGTACGCGCCCGCGCACGGTGCTCCCGCCCCGGCCGATCCCGGTCATTGCCGACGTGTGAACTCTGCGACGGCCCGGGAATAGCCGCCACCTGGTCGTCCTTGGCCAGTAGTGGCCGGTGCCGGTGGCTCCTGGACCGGCGGTCCGACGACAGCGAAGGAGAGTGAGGCGGTACATGCCCAAGGCGTACGCGTACACGCGGAACGGCGGCCCGGAGACCGAGGCGTTCGTGGAGGTGGAGCGGCCGAGCCCCGGCCCCGGACAAGTACTCGTCGCGGTGCGTGCGGCGGGCGTGAACCCCGTCGACTGGAAGCTCCGTGGGGGCCTTAGGCGGCCCGGCGACACCGGAGAGCCGAGTTTTCCCGTCGTCTTCGGCGGCGAGGTGGCCGGGATCGTGGAGGAGATCGGCGAGGGCGTGACCGGTTTCACCGCCGGGGACGCGGTCTTCGGCAACACCGCGTCGGGTGGATACGCCGAGTACGCCCTGCTGTCCGCCGCGGTGACGGCGCATCTGCCGGCGGGGCTGTCCTTCAGGGACGCCGCGGTTCTGCCGATCGCCGCGGCCACCGCGTACGACGGGCTTCGCCAGCTCGACCTGCCCGCCGGTGCGACGCTGCTGGTCACCGGCGCCGGCGGGGGAGTCGGGGTCGCCGCCGTACAGATCGCCCGCGCCTTCGGGCTGCGCGTGATCGGCACGGCGAGCGAGAGCAAGAAGGACTTCGTCGAGCAGCTCGGCGCCGTGTATGCCGCGCCGGGTCCGGAACTGGCCGCGCGGGTGCGGGCCGTCGCCCCGGACGGGGTGGACGGTGTCTACGACCTCGTCGGCGCTGACGTGCTGGAGGAAGCCGCCACGCTGCTGGCCGACCGGTCGAAGCTGGTCTCCGCCGCGGCGCGCCTGGACGTCGGTCGGCTGGGCGGGGCACCGGTGAGCCGGGCCCGCACCGCCGCCGTGCTCGACGAGGTCGCGCGCCTTGTGGTGAGCGGCGACCTGGCCCCCCACGTCACCCGGACCTTCCCGCTGGAGCGCGCGGGCGAGGCGCTGCGCGCCGTCGAGGAGGGCCACGCCCGGGGCAAGGTCGTGATCGAGGTCGGCGCATGAGTGACATCCGGCACGTTCTCGACAACCCCGCGCTTGCCTCGCTGACCGGCCCGCACGCCCACTTCGCCGAGCGCCGGGGCCGCATCCTGCGCTACCCGACGGACGTCTCCCCCTGGGTCGGGCTGCCCGACGACCCGGGCGCCGACGACTGGGCCGACCTCGCGGCGCTCGCGGGTCCGGGCGCCGAGGCTCCGCTGCCCGGTTTCAGCGGTGAGCTGCCGGAGGGCTGGGACATCACCTTCGACGTGGACGGCGTGCAGCTCGTCGACGACGGGATCCCCGCCGCTCCCGAACCGGAGGCCGTACGACTCACCGCGGCCGATGTGCCGGAGATGCTGGACCTGGTCGAGCGCACCCGGCCGGGCCCCTTCCTGCCGCGCACCATCGAACTCGGCACCTATCTGGGCATCCGCCGGGGCGGCGCACTGGTCGCGATGGCCGGAGAGCGGCTGCACCCGCCGGGCTGGACCGAGATCAGCGCGGTGTGCACCGATCCGGCCGTCCGGGGCCAGGGACTGGCGACCCGGCTGATCCTCGCGGTGGCGCACGGCATCCGCGAGCGCGGCGAGACGCCGTTCCTGCACACCGGCGCGGGGAACACCAACGCCGTCCGGCTCTACGAGTCCCTGGGGTTCCGGCTCCGCCGCCGGACGAGGTTCCTCTCGGCGCGGGTGCCGGAGACCGCGGTGGACGAGCGGGCGGTGGGGGTCTGACGCCGGGGATGCGATGGCGGGAATCTGACGCCAGGGATCTGACGGTGGGGGTCTGACTCCAGAGATCTGACGATGGGGATCTGACGACGCGAGGAAGCCGTTGACCGGTACCGCTGGGCCCCGGGGGCCGGTCAACGTCCGCCGGGCTCGACGTTGTTGTAGCGCAGCAGATACGCGGCGAAGCGTCGCAGGTCCTCTTCCGGCCAGCCCGCGAGCCGCTCCCCGAAGGCCTCCCGGCGGCTCTCGGTGACCTGGGCCAGGATCCGCGTCCCCGCCTCCGTCAGATACAGCACCTGGACCCGGTGGTCGCCGGGATCGAGCCGTCGCTCGATCAGACCGGCCCGTTCCAGGGCGGCCACCTGGCGGCTGACCGTGGACTTGTCCAGCGCGTAGTGGTCGGCCAGGTCGGTCGCCCGGGTCGAGCCGCCGCTCCCCTCCAGGTGCCCGAGGAGCGTGTACGAGACGAGCGAGAGTTCCGGATGCATCCGGCCGGCCGAGGCGCGGGCGCGCCGGGCGAACGTCGTCAGCTCACGGTGGATCGTCTCGACGGCGGCGTCGGTGGCATCAGCGGTGTCCGTCGCTGCGGTGGCATCAGCGGTGTCCGCCGCGTCGGCCGCATCAGCGATGTCCGGGGCTGCGGTCGCATCAGCGGTATCCGTTGCGTCGGCTGTACGAGCGGTGTCCGTCACGCCGGTCTCCTCGGCCGCGGGCGTGGCGGCGTCCCGCTCGGGGCCGGCGACTGCGTGGGACGCGTCGACTGCCTGCACGGGAGCCTCCTCAGGTCGCTCTGGTTGTATAATACAACCAGAATGCGGAGGCGGCCTGCGTCGCCCGCCGCGCACCGGCGCGTGGCCGGTCATCCCTCTCCTGCTAGGGTGACCGTCCTGGCCGCGGATCGCCCCGGCCGGTGTTGGCCGAGGAGGTGAGACCCATTTCCGCTGTGTCGGCTCGGGTGCTCTCACCTCATGTCAGCGCGGATCACCGCCGTTAGGTGACCGCGAGAGCGCCCTTCGGTCAACCGAAAGGCTTCTCGGCTCCATGCCTTCCATGTCGCGTTCCCGCGTCGTCTCCGCTCTGCGCTCCGCCGGTTGTGTCTTCGCCGAGGACGAGGCGGAGTTGATCCTCACCACCGCCCGTACGCCCGACGAGGTCGCCGCCATGGTCGACCGGCGGGTGGCGGGTCTTCCCCTCGAACAGGTCCTGGGCTGGGCGGAGTTCCACGGACTGCGCATCACCGTGGAGCCCGGCGTCTTCGTGCCGCGCCGGCGCACCGAGTTCCTCGTGCAGCAGGCCCTCGCGCTCGGGCCGGACGCCCGCGTCGTCGTGGACCTGTGCTGCGGTTCCGGAGCGGTCGGCGCCGCACTCGCCGCCGCGCTCGACGGCCCGGAGCTGCATGCCGCCGACATCGAACCGGCCGCGGTCCGCTGCGCCCGCGGCAATGTCGGCGCGTACGGCGGCCGGGTGCACGAGGGCGATCTGTTCGCCGCGCTCCCGGACGAACTGCGCGGCCGTATCGACCTCCTGGCCGCGAACGTGCCCTATGTGCCCACGCACGAGGTGCCGCTGCTGCCGTCCGAGGCCCGGGACCACGAGCCCCTGGCCGCCCTCGACGGAGGCTCGGACGGCCTGGACGTGCTGCGCCGGGTCGCCGCGGAGGCGGGCCGGTGGCTGGCGCCCGGCGGCTCCGTGCTCGTGGAGACGAGCGAGCACCAGGTTCCCGGGGCCGTGGAGGCGTTCACCGGCGGGGGGCTGCGGACCCGGCTCGCGGTCTCGGACGAGTGGTGCGCCAATGTCCTGATCGGGACCAGAGCGGCCTGATGAGCGAGAGGACGCCCTGATCGGCGGCGCAAGAACGTCCTGATCGGTTTGAGAGCGACCTGATCAATGCGGGCAGCCGCCTGACCGGCCGGCCTCGGACGGTGACGGGACCGAACCGAGCCGCCCGCCCCGCACGCGATCACTGATCGCGTGCGGGGTGTCCCGGTCCCCGGCGGCCCATTGTGCAACTAGTTGCATAAAGACCCCGTCCTCGTCTACAACAGAACCAGGACACGCCGGACGGAGGGCCCGATGAGCCGCTACCCGCATCTGCTGACCCCGCTCGACCTGGGCTTCACGACCCTGCCCAATCGTGTGCTCATGGGCTCCATGCACGTGGGCCTGGAGGAGGCCGAGCGCGGCTTCGAGCGCATGGCCGCCTTCTACGCCGCCCGGGCACGCGGCGGGGTCGGGCTCATCGTCACCGGTGGCATCGCGCCCAACGACGCCGGACGCCCGTACGAGGGCGGAGCCAAGCTCACCACCGACGCGGAGGCCGAGCAGCACTCCCTCATCACCGAGGCCGTGCACGAGGCGGGTGGGCGCATCGCCCTGCAGATCCTCCACTTCGGCCGGTACGCCTACCATCGCGACCTCGTCGCGCCGAGCGCGCTCCAGGCCCCGATCAGCCCGTTCGTTCCGCACGAGCTCAGCGACGCCGAGGTCGACCAGACGATCGACGACTATGTGCGCGCCGCCCGCCTCGCCCGCCAGGCCGGTTACGACGGCGTGGAGATCATGGGCTCCGAGGGCTACCTCATCAACGAGTTCATCGCGGCGCAGACCAACCGCCGCGAGGACCGCTGGGGCGGCTCGTACGAGAACCGCATGCGCTTCCCCGTGGAGATCGTGCGCCGTGTCCGCGAGGCCGTCGGCGAGGACTTCATCATCATCTACCGGCTGTCCATGCTCGACCTGGTCCCGGGCGGCTCCTCCTTCGACGAGGTCGTCACGCTCGCCAAGGCGGTCGAGACGGCCGGAGCGACGATCATCAACACCGGCATCGGATGGCACGAGGCCCGCATCCCGACCATCGCCACCTCCGTGCCGCGCGGCGCGTACGCATGGGTGACGAAGAAGGTCATGGGCGCCGTCTCGGTCCCCCTCGTGACCACCAACCGCATCAACACCCCCGAACTGGCCGAGCAGTTGCTCGCCGAGGGATACGCCGACATGGTGTCCCTGGCCCGCCCGATGCTCGCCGACCCCGACTTCGTGGCCAAGGCCGCCGACGGGCGCCCCGAGGCCATCAACACCTGCATCGGCTGCAACCAGGCCTGCCTCGACCACACGTTCAGCGGCCAGATCACCTCCTGTCTGGTCAACCCGCGCGCCTGCCACGAGACCGAGCTGGTGCTGTCCTCGACCCGGCTGCGCAAGAAGGTCGCCGTGGTCGGCGCCGGTCCGGCCGGCCTCGCCTGCGCCGTCTCGGCCGCCGAACGCGGCCACCAGGTCACGCTCTACGACGCGGCGAGCGAGGTCGGCGGACAGCTCAACGTGGCCCGCAAGGTCCCGGGCAAGCAGGAGTTCGACGAGACGCTCCGCTACTTCCGCACTCAGCTCGACCGGCACGGCGTGGACGTCCGGCTGAACACCCGGGTGGCCGCGGCGGATCTCGCAGGGTTCGACGAGATCGTCGTCGCGACCGGCGTCACCCCGCGCACCCCCGAGATCCCCGGCATCGACCATCCCCGCGTCCTCGGCTACCTCGACGTCCTGCGGGACGGCGCGCCCGTCGGTGACCGCGTCGCCGTCCTCGGCGCGGGCGGCATCGGCTTCGACGTCGCCGAGTACCTCACCGACACCGGTGACAAGGCGAGCGAGGACCCCGCGACCTACTTCCGCCACTGGGGCGTCGACATGGACTACGACGCTCCCGGCGGCCTCGGGGCGCCCGAGCGGCCCGCCCAGCGGCGCACCGTTCACCTGCTGCAGCGCAAGACGTCCAAGGTCGGCGCGGGACTCGGCAAGACCACGGGCTGGATCCACCGCGCCGAGCTGAAGCACCGGGGCGTCACCATGGTGCCGGGCGTGCGCTACGACCGGATCGACGACGCCGGCCTCCACGTCACCGTGGACGGTGAGAGCCGCATCCTGGAGGTGGACACGATCGTGCTGTGCACGGGCCAGGAGCCCAGCCGTGGTCTGTACGAGGAGCTGACGGCCGCGGGCCGGACGCCGCACCTCATCGGCGGCGCCGACGTGGCGGCGGAACTGGACGCCAAGCGAGCGATCAAGCAGGGCACGGAGGTGGCCGCGGCGCTCTAGCCCTCATGAGCGCTGCGCGCCGCGTCCCTAGGATGGCCCCATGTCACTCCCGCACGCGATCCTGACCGCCCTGCTGGAGAAGCCGTCCTCAGGCCTCGAACTGACTCGTCGGTTCGACAGGTCGATCGGCTACTTCTGGTCGGCGACCCACCAGCAGATCTATCGCGAGCTGGGACGGCTGGAGCACGACGGTCTGATCCGTGCCCTGCCGACCGAGCAGCCGGCCCGCGGGCAGAAGAAGTCCTACGAGGTCCTGCCCGCCGGCCGCGCCGAACTCGCCCGCTGGGCGGCCACGTCCCAGGACCCCAAGCCGATGCGCGATGTGCTGCTGCTGAGGCTGCGCGCCGCGGCGGTGGTGGGCACCGAGGGCATCGAGGGCGACCTGCGCCATCACCTCACCCTGCACCAGCGGCAGTTGGCCGAGTACCAGGAGATCGAGAAACGCGACTTCGGGCCGGGCAGGGACTCGGAGCGGGACCGCATCCAGCACCTCGTGCTGCGGGCCGGCATCGATCTGGAGACCTTCTGGACCCAGTGGCTGACCCAGGCCCTGGAAGAGTTCGAGTCGCTGCCCGGACCCGACCCCGATCTCGCTTAGCTTGATCTTTAAGGCTGCTGCTCGGCTCCGCCGCGTCGCGGCATGTCCACTTTGCGCTGTTTCTTGCCGACTGGGTGGCGGGGTGCCGGGGTGGAGGTGCGGCCTTTGGGGCGGCCTGGG
>NZ_JBIARC010000088.1:0-22603 GCF_042889625.1 Streptomyces sp. NPDC002573
CGGGCGAATAGACCTTCATCACCATAATCGGTCACCCTCTCCCGACCCCCACCGGGGTCGAGGTCAGGGTGTCCACCACTCAGGGGGAGGCTCCGAGGACGCCGGTCACCTCTCCGCAACGCCGTTGTGACGTGGGCACAACGCCCGGCGGAAGCTTCGGTTCTTCGCTCCATGGCCCACGTCACCCCGACTTTCTACCGTCCTTTCCCACAGCGGCGTACCGCACGGCTCACGGTGACGAACCGCACGCCGCAGTAGCACACGAGAGGACGATGCCCATGCATCTCGCCGTTCTGCCCGAGGAACGCGCCGGCCGTGATCCGCACGGGCCCTGTCTGGCCGACGACCTGATCGGCCTGGACAACACCACATTCGCCGCCCGGGTGCGCGCAGCGGCAGCCGTGCTGCGGGCGCACGGGGTGTCCAGGGGCGATGTCGTCGCGGTCCGGTTGCCCAACCGCATCGAACTCGTCGTCACTCTGTTCGCGGCCTGGCGACTTGGCGCAGCGCTCACTCCGGTCAATCCCGCTTTGACCGTGGACGAGGCGTACCACCAGATCGAGGACGCCGGCGCCCGGGTGGTGGTCGGAGAGGCCGACGCGGAACTGGTCACGCTCGATGTGGAGGACCTCGCCGGACTTCCGGACGGCCCGGCCGCCGTGGATGACGTCCCCCCTGAACGCCCGGACGACTCGGCGCTCGCTCTGCTCATCTACACCAGTGGCACCACCGGCCGCCCCAAGGGCGTGATGCTCGACCACGACAACGTCCGGGCGATGACGGAGATGATCGTCGCCGCTCTCGGGCTCGGCCCCCGCGACCACAGCCTGCTGGTCCTGCCCCTCTTCCATGTCAACGGGATCGTCGTGAGCGTCCTGTCCGCCCTGCGCGCGGGCGGACGAGCGAGCATCGCGGGCCGGTTCCGGGCGAACACCTTCTTCGAGACGGTGGAGCGGGTGCGCCCCACCTACTTCTCCGCCGTCCCCGCCATCTACGCGCTGCTCGCCGGACTCCCCGCCGAAGTGCGGCCGGACGCATCGTCGCTGCGTCTCGCCGTGTGCGGGGCGGCGCCGATGCCCGTACAGCTCATCGCCCGGTTCGAGGAGCGCTACGGAGTGCCGGTCGTCGAAGGGTACGGGCTGTCGGAAGGCACGTGCGCGACGACGATCAACCCGGTCGCCGGCCGGCGCAAGCCCGGCACGGTCGGGCTTCCGCTGCCCGGCCAGCGCGTCGCGCTCATGGATCCGCAGGGGCGCGTCGTCACCGACGGCACCGGCGAGGTCGTCGTCCAGGGCCCGAACGTGATGCGCGGCTATCTCAACCGGCCGGAGGAGACGGCAGCGACGATCGTCGACGGCTGGCTGCGCACCGGTGACGTGGGCCGGTTCGACGACGACGGTTACCTGGTCCTCGTCGACCGCATCAAGGACATGATCATCCGGGGCGGGGAGAACCTCTACCCGAAGGAGATCGAGAACGCGCTGCATGCACACCCGGCAGTTCTCGAAGCGGCTGTCGTGGGCGCGCCCGACGCGGTTCTCGGCGAAGTACCGGTCGCCTTCGTCGCGCTGTACCCCGGCTCGCACGCCACCGTCGAGGATCTGCTCGCCCACTGTCGCGAACGGCTCGCGAAGATCAAGGTCCCGACCCGGATCGACGTCGGCGACGCCCTCCCCAAGAACCCGGTCGGGAAGATCGACAAGCCGGCACTTCGGCGCGCATCGACACCCACCGGCTGACGGCCCGCGGCCGGACACCCCAGACCCTCCCCACGACGCGGCGCGACCTCGTCGCACGGCGTTCCCCCTGCCCCGAAAACACACCGAAGGGACGGCCACGATGGGCTTCAGAACAGGGGACTTCCCCCCGGTCGATCCGGAGACCTTCCTCGACAAGCCGCTGTTCGAGCGGACGAAGGTGCTCGCACTGCACTGGGTGCAGTACGGCTTCGGCAGCCCGAAGATGATCCACACCGTGTACGTGGTCAAGCTGCTGGTCCTGTACGTCGTCGGCGGCACTGTGCTGGCCACCGAGACGTCCGGGGTCGGTCCCTTCTGGGACGTCGCCGCCTGGTGGAACGAACCGATCACCTACCAGAAGCTCGTGCTGTGGACCGTCCTGCTGGAGGCCATCGGTCTGGCCGGCTCCTGGGGGCCGATCGCGGGCAAGTTCAAGCCGATGACCGGCGGGATCCTGTTCTGGGCGCGACCCGGCACCATCCGGCTGCGGCCGTGGAAGCGGGTGCCGTTCACCGGCGGCGACACCCGCACCGCCGTCGACGTGATCCTCTACCTCGCCTTCCTGGCGGCCCTCCTGGTGGCCGTCGTGCTGCCCGGGGTGCACAGCGACTCACTGTCGGCGGCGCTGCCGGGCAACACCTCCGGGCTGGTCGATCCTGTGCTCCTGTACCCACCGATCGTCCTGTACGTGCTCGTCGGGCTGCGGGACAAGACCGTCTTCCTCGCGGCTCGGGGCGAGCAGTATCTGCCCGCACTGGTCTTCTTCGCCTTCTTTCCCTTCGTGGACATGATCACCGCGGCGAAGCTGCTCATCGTCAGCGTCTGGGTCGGCGCCGGGGTGTCCAAATTCGGCCGACACTTCACCAACGTCGTCCCGCCCATGGTCTCCAACAGTCCCTGCGTGCCGGGCAAGTGGATCAGGCGGGCGCACTACCGGAACTTCCCCCACGACCTGCGCCCGTCGAAGCTCGCGGCGTTCATGGCACACGCCGGCGGCACCGCCGTGGAGATCATCACCCCGCTGGTCCTGCTGTTCTCCACGGACCACCGGCTCACCCTCGCCGCCGTGGTACTGATGGTGGTGTTCCACCTGTTCATCACCTCGACGTTCCCGTTGGCGGTGCCGCTGGAGTGGAACATCCTGTTCGGCTATCTGTCGGTGTTCCTGTTCCTCGGCTTCCCGAACGAGGGCGGTTACGGCGTCACCGCCATGTCCCCGCCCTGGCTCGCGCTCCTCGTCACCGCCGCGCTGGTCTTCTTCCCCGTTCTGGGCAACCTGCGGCCGGACCTGGTGTCCTTCCTGCCGTCGATGCGGCAGTACGCCGGCAACTGGGCCTCGGCGGTGTGGACGTTCGCTCCTGGTGCGGAGGCCAAGCTCAACACCCTGGCGCATCGGCCCACCACGAACCAGGTCGATCAACTGCAGGCGATGGGATACCAGCCGCAGGTCGCCGAGATCACCATGCAGCAGACGCTCGCATGGAGGTCGATGCACAGCCAGGGCCGAGGCCTGTTCAGCGTGCTGGCCAGGAATCTCCCCGACCTGGACTCCCGAACCCTCCGCGAGGCCGAGTTCGGCTGCAACTCGCTGATCGGGTTCAACTTCGGAGACGGCCACCTGCATGACGAGGACCTGATCAGCGCCGTGCAAAGGCGCGTCGGCTTCGCCCCGGGTGAGTGGATCGTCGTCTGGGTCGAGTCTCAGGCCATACACTCCAAGGTGCAGCACTACAAGGTGATCGACGCCGCCCTCGGCGTCGTCGAGCGGGGCCACTGGAAGGTCAACGACGCGGTGAACGAGCAGCCGTGGCTGCCGAACGGGCCGATCCCACTGACCGTCACTTTCCGCCGCGAACAGCAGGAGCCGAGCCCGGTCGCGGGCTACGACGGCCAGGGCGGCGCGACGCTGGGGAGCCCCGCGTGAACCACGGCCTCGGCAGAGCGGAGAAGCCATGACCACCGCAACCGTCGTGGGCAGCGGCCCCAACGGACTGGCTGCCGCCGTGGTCCTGGCTCGCGCGGGCGTCGACGTCACAGTGCTCGAAGGCGCCGACGAGATCGGCGGCGGCACCCGTACCGTCGAGGCGATCGTGCCGGGCCTCCTGCACGACCACTGTTCGGCCGTCCATCCCATGGCCGTCGGCTCGCCCCTGCTGCGCGATCTCGGGCTCGACCGGTACGGGCTGCGCTGGCGCCTGCCGGAGATCGACTGCGTGCACCCCCTCGACGACGGCACGGCAGGCGTGCTCCACCGTTCGCTCACCGAGACGGCTTCGAATCTCGGCCCTGACGGACGGCGCTGGCGCGCACTGTTCGAGGCACCGGCGGAAGGCTATGAGGCGCTCAGCGAGGACATCCTCGGCCCGCTGCTACGGCCGCCCAGCCATCCGCAGAAGCTGGTTCGCTTCGGCGCCCCGACCCTGCTGCCCGCACTCACCCTGGCCCGTGTGTTCCGCACACCACAGGCCCGCGCCCTGTGGCTGGGAGTTGCCGCCCATGCCTTCCGCCCCCTCGACCTGCCACTGTCCTCGGCCATCGGCCTCGGCATCCTCACCGCCGGCCACCGGCACGGATGGGCGGTCGCCGAGGGAGGCTCGCAGGCCATCACCAGGGCGCTGGCCGCGCTGCTCCGCGACCTCGGAGGCACGATCGAAACCGGGGTGTGGGTGCGGTCGGCGTCCCAACTCCCGCCGTCGGACGTCGTGCTGTGGGACGTCGCCCCGAGCGTACTGGCAGAGATCCTGGGAGATCGGCTGCCGTCGCACAGCCTGCGCGCCTATCGCCGCTTCCGCTACGGCCCCGCGGCCCACAAGGTCGACTTCGCTGTCGAAAGCGGTGTGCCCTGGCGGGCCGAGGCCGCACGCAGGGCCGGCACCGTGCACCTCGGCGGACCGCCCGCCGAGGTCGCCGCCGCCGAGCGCGCGGTACACATCGGACGCATGCCACCGCGGCCGTTCGTCCTGGTCGGCCAGCAGTATCTGGCGGACCCCGCACGTTCGGTCGGAGACATCCACCCTGTGTGGGCCTACGCCCATGTCCCCCATGGCTACGACAGCGACATCACACAGGCCGTCGTCGCCCAGATCGAACGGTTCGCCCCCGGCTTCCGGGAACGGATCGTCGGCACCGCGACCGAGCCGCCCGCCGGCTTCGCCGCAGGCAATCCCAACTTCGTGGGCGGCAACATCCTCACCGGCGCGAAGGACGCCCGGCAACTGCTGTTCGGCCCCCGTATGACGCTCCGCCCCTACGACACCGGCCTGCCGGGTCACTTCATCTGCTCGGCGGCAACTCCGCCGGGCCCCGGTGCGCACGGCATGTGCGGCGCCAACGCCGCAGCCCGGGCGCTGAGCCACCTTCGCTCGCGATCGTCATGAAGCGAGGTGACGGTCCGGGGTGGGTCGGCTACTCTCGGCTGTCCTCGGCCGGGCCCTCGTCCACATACTGCGACAAGGTGATGACGGAAATGTCCGGGCCCGCCGGTCCCTCGCGGCTCAGCCGCCCCGAACGGTGCGGGCAGGGGACAGTTGTCTTCCCGAACTCCGTTCCCCCGTGGGTCGGCTTTCATGGACCTCAACACCATCACCGAAGTAGTCCGGCGACCGTCCGAGCGGCCAGGCATGGACTGGCGCGACGGTGACGCCTGGCTCGCAGGCGGGACATGGCTCTATTCCACGGAGCAGCCGGACCTGCGACGGCTGATCGACCTGACGGCGTTGCGTTGGGAGCCCCTTGTGCCGACGGACAAGGGCCTGGAGATCAGCGCCACATGCACTGTTCGCGACCTGTACGCCTTCCCGTGGCCGGAGGACTGGACCGCCGGAACTCTCTTTCGGGCAAGCTGTGAGGCGTTCCTGTCCTCGTTCAAGGTCTGGAACGCGGCGACCGTCGGCGGAAACATCTGCATGTCCTTGCCCGCCGGCCCGATGATCACGCTGACGGTCGCGTTGGAGGCGCAGTACGAACTGTGGTCGCCCGATGGCTCCGTGCACTTCGTCGACGCCCTCGATTTCGTCACCGGCGACCACCGCAACGTTCTCGCCCCCGGGGAGATCCTCCGACGCATCACGGTTCCGGAGCACGCACTGCGCAGACGCACCGCGCACCGTCGCTTCACGCTGACCCGGCTCGGCCGTTCGACGGTGTTCCTCGTCGGCACACAACGGCTGGAAGCGAATGACCTGGTGCTCACCGTCACGGCCGGGACCACACGGCCGCTCCGCATCGCCTTCGACTCCCTGCCCGATGCCCGCACCCTGCGGCAGAGCATCGACGCCGTGCCGGCCGACGTCTGGTTCGCCGATCCCAACGGAACCCCCGACCACCGTCGGCATCTGACACGGCACTTCGCCGAAGAGATCCGCCGCGAACTCACGGCTGGGGACCTGGCATGAGCTACATCGTGAACGGGAGGGAATTCGACCGGCAACCGGCCCCCGGCCAGTGCCTGCGCACCTTCCTGCGCGAACTCGGCCACTTCGGCGTCAAGAAGGGGTGCGACGCGGGCGACTGCGGGGCCTGCACCGTGTGGCTGGACGGCGCACCGGTACACAGCTGCATCACCCCCGCGTTCCGCGCGGACGGCCGGGAGGTGACCACGATCGAGGGACTCGGACGGCCCGGCGCTCTGCATCCCGTGCAGCGGCAGTTCGAGGAGGCCCCCGGGTTCCAGTGCGGTTTCTGCACCGCAGGGATGATCATGACGTCGGCGACCTTCACCGAGGATCAGAAGGCGGATCTGCCAAGGGCGTTGAAGGGCAACCTCTGCCGCTGCACCGGATACCGGGCGATCGAGGACGCCGTGAAGGGCGTCAGTGCGGTGGAGACCGCAGCACCGGGCAAGGCCGTCGGGACGAGCGTCGGCGCTCCCGCGGGCCACGACGTGGTGACGGGTCACGCCGAGTTCACCATGGACACGCGGATCGACGGCATGCTGTACCTCAAGGTGCTGCACTCACCCCACGCGCACGCCCGGGTCCTCTCGATCGACAAGAGCGCCGCCCTCGCGGTGCCCGGCGTGCACCGGGTCTACACCTGGGAAGACGTACCCCGCAGACGCTTCACCACGGCGATCCACACCGACCACCTGGTCGACCCGGACGACACCCGCATCCTCGACGACACGGTCCGCTTCGCCGGGCAGCGCGTCGCCGCGGTCCTGGCCGACACGGTCGGGGCCGCGGAGGAGGGCTCCCGGCGTCTCGCGGTCGACTACGAGGTGCTGCCGGGGGTGTTCGACCCGGAGGCGGCGATGGCCGACGGCGCACCCCAACTGCACCGCTCCCACGATCCGTTCGTCCGCGACCCCGTCCACAACATCCTGCTCGAACTTCACTCGCACATCGGCGACGTCGACGCAGGATTCGCCGTGGCCGACGTGGTCCACGAAGCCACGTACTTCTCACCGCGGGTCCAGCACGCGCATCTGGAGACCCATGGTTCCATCGCCTGGATGGAGGACGGCCGGCTGATCGTCCGCACCAGTTCGCAGTCACCGTCGATCGCGAAGGTCAAACTGGAGTACCTGTTCGCGCTGCGCCCGGATCAGGTGAGGGTGTTCTGCAGGCGCGTCGGCGGCGGATTCGGCGGCAAGCAGGAGGTGATCGCCGAGGACCTGGTCGCACTCGCCACCCTGGACACCGGACGGCCCACCTGCCTCGAGTACACCCGTGAGGAGGAGTTCACCACGGCCTCGCCGCGGCATCCGATGACCCTGACCGTCAAGCTCGGCGCGAAGGCCGACGGCACCCTCACCGCCTTCCAGGTACGCAACGTGTCGAACACCGGCGCCTACGGGAACCACGGCGGCGAAACGCTGTACGCGGGCGGAGCCGCCGTCATGATCTACCGCTGCCCCAACAAGAAGTACGACGCGTACTCCGTCTACACGAACACCGTGCCGAGCGGGGCGCTGCGCGGTTACGGGATGACGCAGCCGGCGTTCGCGGTGGAGTCGGCGATGGACGAACTGGCCCGCGCCCTGCACATCGACCCGCTGGAACTGCGCCGGCGCAACATCGTTCGGCCGGGTGAGCCCCTGGTGGCCCTGCACGAGGGCCCCGACGACGTGGTCTTCACCGAGGACGGACTCGCCGAGTGCATCGACCTGGTGGGCGACGCCCTGGCCCGTACGGCCGACCGGCCGCCTCCCGGCCCCGAGTGGCTCGTGGGAGCCGGCGTGGCGAGTTCCCTGCACGAGACCGCGCCCCCGACGGAACACCTCTCCGAGGCCTGGGTCACCCTGGGCGACGACCTCATCTACGAACTGGCCGTCGGAACCCCCGAGTTCGGGGAGGGAACATCCACGGCCCATGTCCAGATCGCGGCTGACCAACTGGGCACGACGCCCTCGCGGATCCGTCTGGTGCAGTCCGACACCGACCGCACGGGTTTCGACACCGGTGCCTTCGCGAGCGCCGGCCTCTTCGTGGCGGGCAACGCGGTCCTGCGGGCGGCGGGCGCCGTGCGCGACCGCATCCTGGAGTTCGCCGCGGCGCACACGGGTGTCCATGTCGTGATGTGCGTGATGGACGACGACGGTGTCGTCTGCGGGGACCGGCGGGTGTCGCTGGCCGAACTCGTCGCGCTGGCCCGGACGCGTGGAATCCGATTCACCGCCGCACGCAGGGCGTACGGCTCGCCCCGGAGCGTCACCTCCAACACGCAGGGGTTCCGCGTCGCCGTGCACCGCGTGACGGGGGAGATACGGATCCTGTACAGCGTGCATGCGGCGGACGCCGGAGTCGTCATCAACCCGGCGCAGGTCCGGGGACAGGTGGAGGGCGGTGTCGCGCAGGGGATCGGCTTCGCGCTGACCGAGAACCATCACCTCGACGACAGGGGCGTCATGGTCAATCCGAACCTCCGGAACTACCGCATCCCCGCCTACGCCGACATCCCCCGTACCGAGGTCCTCCTGGTGGGCTCGGCGGATTCGACGGGGCCCATGCGGGCGAAGGGGATGGCCGAGTGTTGTATCAACCCGGTGGCCCCCGCGCTCGCGAACGCGGTGCATGACGCGACGGGCGTCCGCTACCGTGCGCTGCCGCTGACTCCGGAACGCATTTACGGCCGACTCCCTGCGGAGCAGTCGGTGTCGACGGGTTGAGCCGCATGAACACCGAAAAGAACGTAGCCGCCGCGGCGACGGCGATCATCGGTCAGAAGGTACTGCCCGGGTCGGAACGGGAGTTCGAGTCGTGGCAGGAGAACCTCAATGCCGCTGCCGCCTACTACCCCGGTTTCCTCGGCGCCGAGATCTCCCCGCCGACATCGCTGCAACCCGACTGGATCGTCGTGTACCGGTTCGACTCGGTGGCGCATCTTCAGGCGTGGATCAACAGCGGGACCAGGCAGACGTATCTCGACGTCGGCGCCAAGTACTTCGACGGTCCGGCGACCCAGCAGGTGGTCAGCAGCGGCACCCAGTCACTGGATCCGCTGGTCACCGTGGTGGTCACCCACCGCGTCCCCCCGAACCAGGTCGACGACTTCCTCGACTGGCAGCACCACATGGTCCAGGAGGAGAGCAAGTTCGAGGGGTTCCGCGGGACCGAGCTCTTCCGCCCCATCGAGGGACTTCAGGAGGAATGGACCACGCTGTACCGCTACGACAGCGCCGAGCACCTCGACGCCTGGCTGACGTCGCCCGAGCGGCAGGAGGTCCTGGCCGAGGGGGAGAAGTTCAGCGACTTCAAGCTGCACACGATCGACAACTCGTTCGGCAGCTGGTTCGCCTTCGAGGGCAACGGCAAGGAGGCACCACCGGCGCCCTCCGAGACCAGGACCTCCCTCGCCATCTGGGTCGGCCTGTACCCGACTGTCGTGCTGCTGACGCTCGCTCTGTCCCCACTGCACATGCCGCTCTGGATCGGCCTGCTCGTGGGCAACCTGCTGTCGAGTTTCATCATGAGCTTCCTGACCATGCCCTACTACGTGAACCCGCTGCTCGGGCGCTGGCTGCGGCCGCCCCCGAACGAACCGGCGGCAAGAACCAACCTGCGTGGCCTCGGTCTCGTCGCCGTGGCGATGGCCTTCTGGGCTGTCGTCTTCTACCTCGTCACGGTCCGGTTGTGGACGCTGCCCTGACCGGCGACCGCACGGACGGCCTTCGTTCGGGGGGCGTGTACGGGTGTTCTTCAGCGCGCGATGCGGTACCGGTGTTCGGGGCGGCCGTTGGTGCCGTAGCGGAGTTCCAGGCGGACCGTGCCCTCCTTGGCGAGGTAGGACAGGTACCGCTGGGCGGTGGCGCGGGAGACACCGGTCGCGTCGGCGGCTTCGGCGGCGGACAGGGAGGTGCGGGCGGTGCGCAGGGCCTGGTGGATGGCGGTGAGTGTGGGTGCGGAGTGGCCCTTGGCCGGGATCCGGGGGACGGCGGGTGGGCGGGCGGCGCTGAAGAGGGCGTCCACGTCGGCCTGATCGGCCGTGGTCGTCCGGCTGAGCGCGTCGACACGGTCGTGGAGTTGGCGGTAGGCGACGAGCCGTTCGGCGAGGTCGGCTGCGCCGAACGGTTTCACCAGGTAGCCGATGGCGCCGAGTTTCATCGCGGCGCGGACGGACGATATGTCGTGGTCGGCGGTGATCATGAGGGCGTCGGGACGGGCGTCGCCCTGGTCCTGGCTGACCCGCCGCAGGATGTCCAGTCCGCTGCCGTCGGGCAGGAAGACGTCGAGCAGCAGCAGGTCAGGGTGCACGGCGCGGACGGCGTCCAGCGCTTCGGCCACGGTCGCCGCCTCGCCGACGACCTCGAAGCCCTTCACCCGATGCACGTAGTCGCTGTGGATCTGGCCGACCCGGAAGTCGTCGTCCACCACCAGGGTGCGGATCACCAGCCCTCGCCTCCCATCGGCAACGCCCTTGTGAACAGGGCTCCTTGTGGTGCCGACGCCGTGTCCGGCAGCGGCAGTACGACCGTGAAAACCGCGCCCGGGCCTTCGCTGACCGTGATGGTGCCGCCGTGCCGCTGCACCAGCCGGTGCACCAGGGCCAGTCCCAGGCCCCGACGCGCGGTGCCCCGCTCGGGGCGGGTGGACCAGCCGTCCTCGAAGATCGACCGGGCAGTGCCCGCGGCGATGCCCGGACCGCTGTCCGCCACCCGTACGACGATCAACTCGTCGCCCTCGGTCAGCGTCAGCCGGATCCGGCGTCCCCCGTCGGCGGGTGGCGCGTCCGCCGTCGCGTCGATGGCGTTGTCGAGCAGGTTGCCGACGATGGTCAGCAGTCTCCGCAGGTGTGGCGGGTCCGAACCGACCGCGGAGTCGTCGGTGAGGACGAGTCGCACCCCGCGTTCGGCGGCAACCGTCGTCTTCGCCACGATGAGCCCGACCAACAGCGGGTTGCCGATGTGCCGACGCACGGCCTCGGTCAGTGCCTGCCCTGAACGGGCCGTCTCGATGGCGTACTCGTACGCGGACCGGTGCTCGCCGATGTCCAGCAGCCCGGCCAGTGTGTGCATCCGGTTGGTGAACTCGTGCTGCTGGGCCCGCAGGGCGTCGGTCAGCCCGCGCACGGAGTTCAGTTCGCGCAGCAGGCCGATCAGCTCGGTGCGGTCGCGCACGGTGACGACAGCTCCCAGTTCGTGGCCGTGCAAGGTGACCGGCATGCGGTTGACGGCGAGACAGTGATCGTCGGTCAGGACGCTGACGTCGGTGCCGGTCAGGGTGCCGTCCAGCGCGCGGCGCAGCCGGCCGTCGGGCAGCACCTCCTCCAGCCGGCTGCCGAGCGCCGTGCCGAGGCCGAGCAGCCGCCGGGCCTCGTCGTTCACTACGGTGATCCGCCGGTCGGGGTCGAAGGCGACCACGCCCTCCCGAATGCCGTGCAGCATCGCCTCGCGGTCCTGTAGCAGGCCGGCGATCTCCTCCAGTTCCAGGCCGAACGTGGTTCGCTTCAGGCGCCGCGCCAGCAGGAAGGCCGCCGCCGCGCCGATCGCGGTGGCGGTCGCGGCGTACAGCCCGAAGGTGGGCAGCTCGCGCCACAGCTCGCCGAGCACATCGTGTTCCGGGATGCCCACCGACACCTCGCCGACCAGCGCGCCGGATGGCCCGCGCAGGGGGGCCTTGCCGTTGGCGGACCGCCCGGTCGCGCCCTGGTCGGCGCCGACGTGCGGGCGGCCGTCCCGCACCACGATCGGCTCGTCCACCGGCTCGCCGATCAGAGCGGGCATGGGGTGCGAGTGCCGTATGCCCTGGAGGTCGATCACGACGACGTACGAGGCGCCGGAGGCCCGGCGGATCCGTTCGGCGACCGTCTGCACCACGTTGCTGCCGCCCCCGTGTGCCATGGCTTGCCGAATCTGCGGGTCCGCAGCCGTGGTCTGTGCGATGTCCAGGGCCCGCTGTTCGTAGGAGCGGTCGAGTTCGGCCCGCTGTGCGAAGGCGAACAGGACGAAGCCGATCAGACCGGTGAGCGCGAGGATGACGAGTTGGTTGGCGAGGATCCGCGTGGACAGTCTCCGCTTCCCGCCGCGGCCTGTTCGGAGACGGATGGGTATCACGGGTGCCTCTTCGGTCCGGTCGTGCATGGTGCCGGGCCGGCCGATGCACGTGCCCGGGTGGCGCGATTGTGCCTGATGGGCAGGGTGCTGCCCACCCCCCGTCCGATGAGCAAAACGAGCAGAAGCCCGCTTTACGCAACTATCGCGAGATAGCTCGGAAACAGCGACGTCATACGCGGCTGCCTCTAGCGTCTGCCTTCCTCGGCCCGTGAGGGACCTCGACGTATCTCCAGAGGAACCCACCGAGGAACTCCGAACGAAGGAAGGAAGCGGCTCCCACATGGCTTCGCGAAACGATGTCGCGACGAGCCCGGGCCCCGATGCGGCGGAACATGCGAACGCACGCATCGAGATCTCCGGGCTCACGAAGCGATTCCTGACCCCTGCCGGTGAGGTGTTCACGGCGCTGCGAGGCGTTTCGTTCACCGTGGAGCCGGGCCAGTTCTGCGCCGTGGTGGGCCCGACCGGCTGCGGCAAGTCGACGACCCTGAGCATGGTGTCCGGGCTCGACCGGCCCAGCGAGGGATCGGTCAAGGTGGGCGGACGCGAGGTGGACGGCATCACCGACGGCGTCAGCTTCATGTTCCAGACCGACGCGCTGCTGCCCTGGAAGACCGTCCTCGGCAACGTGCTGATGGGTCCCGTCTTCCGCGGGGTGCCCAAGCAGCAGGCGCAGGCCTCCGCACGCGACTGGCTGCGCCGGGTCGGGCTCGCCGGGTTCGAGGACCGCTACCCCCACCAACTGTCCGGCGGTATGCGCAAGCGCGTGGCGATGGCCGCGGCGCTGATCAACGAACCCAAGATCCTGATCATGGACGAGCCGTTCGGCGCCCTGGACGTGCAGACCAAGGCGATCATGTCGACCGAGCTGCTGAGCCTGTGGGAGCAGATCCGGCCGTCCGTCATCTTCATCACCCACGACCTGGACGAGGCGGTGGCACTCGCCGACCGGGTGGTCGTGATGACCTCCAGCCCCGGCTCGGTCAAGGCGGTCTTCGACATCGACCTGCCCCGCCCGCGCGGCTCCGTCCAGGAGATCCGCTTCCAGCCCCGCTTCATCGAACTTCAGCACCAGATCTGGGACACGCTGCGCGAGGAAGTGGAGCGTGCCTACGCCCTGACCGCAGGAGGCAAGGCATGAGTACGACGTCCACCGTTTCCGCCTCTGCCGTCAACGATGGCGGCAGAGGGCCGGCAGCTGCCGCCGCGCAGCGCGCCGCCCGGCGGGGTGCGGCCCTGGTGTGGGCCGGCCGTATCGGTCTCGCGGTCTTCGTGATCGGCGGTTGGCAGGCATTCACGACGTGGGGCGTCGTGGACCCGTTCTTCTTCGGCCAGCCGTCGGGCATCTGGCAGCGGCTGATCGACCTCTTCCAGCACGGCACCCAGTTCGGCTCCTTCTACCAGAACATATGGACCACGATCGAGGAAGCACTCGTCGGCTTCGTCGTGGGTGCCCTCACCGGGATCGTCTTCGGTGTCGCGCTCGGGCAGAGCCGCTACCTCTCCGATGTGCTCGGCCCGTACATCAAGATGGTCAACGCGATCCCGCGCATCGTCCTCGGCTCGATCTTCATCGTCGCCTTCGGTATCGGTGTGACCCCGAAGATCCTGCTCGCCGCGGTCCTGGTGTTCTTCATCGTCTTCTTCAACGCCTTCCAGGGCGTCCGCGAGGTCGACCGCAACGTCCTCGCCAACGTCAGGGTGCTCGGCGCCTCCCGTATGCAGATCACCCGGCACGTCATCGTGCCCTCCGCGCTGACCTGGATCATCGCCAGCCTGCACAGCGCCTTCGGCTTCGCCATCGTCGGCGCGCTGGTCGGCGAGGTGCTGGGCGCCCAGAGCGGTCTGGGCCTGGTCATCAAGACCGCGCAGAACAACTTCGACCCCAACGGCGTGTTCGCCACGATGCTCGTCATCGCGGTGATCGTGCTCGGCGCGGAGTGGCTGATCGGCAAACTCGAACACCGGCTGCTCTCCTGGCGCCCGCCGGCCACCTCCGAGACGAACAGTCTCTGACGCGGGTGCTTCTCCGGCCCGTCCTCCCAGCCACTGCCTCTCGTTCCCCGCGCCCTCGTGCAGCGGTTCCCACAGCCCCGAAAGGTGTATGCCTCGCCATGCTCAAGAGAACTCTCACCGCCTCGATCGTGACCGTGCTCGCCCTCGGAGCCGTCAGCGCGTGTTCCGGCAGCTCCGGATCGTCCGGCTCTGGTGGGTCCGGTGGTACCCCGACCGTCCGACTCATGGTCGGCGGCATCGACAAGCAGATCTACCTGCCCTACCAGCTCGCCCAGAACCTCGGCTTCTACAAGAAGTACGGCGTCAAGGTCGAGTTGAGCACCGAGCAGAACGGCGGTGTCGGCGCCGAGGAGGCCATGGCCTCCGGACAGGTCGACATGGCCGGTGCCTGGTACAACCACACGATCGAGTTCCAGGCGAAGGGCAAGGCGGTCGAGGACGTCGTCCAGCTGTCCGGGGCGCCGGGCGAGCGGGAGATGTGCACCACGAAGAGCGGCGTGAAGTCGGCCGCCGATTTCAAGGGCAAGACGCTCGGCGTCACGGACCTGGGGTCGGGAACCGACACCCTCACCCAGTTCATGGCGGCGAAGAAGGGTGTCAAGACCAATCAGTTCCACCGGCTCGCGGTCGGTGCCGGCTCCACCGCCGTCGCGGCACTGCAGAACGGCAAGGCCGACTGCGTCATGACGACACAGCCGACGGTCGCCGCGATCCAGAAGAAGGGCGTCGGTACCTCCGCGATCGACCTGGCCACCACCGACGGCGCCAAGGCGGCGCTGGGCGGCGCGTTCCCGGCTGCCGGCGTCCTCGCCCGCACCGACTGGGTGCAGTCGCACAAGGACGCGGTGCAGAAGGTCGTCGACGCGCTCGTGGCCACCATGCACTGGATCCACGACCACAGTGCCGCCGACATCGCGAACAAGCTGCCGGCGTCCTTCGTGGAGAACCAACTGGTCACCAAGGCCGACTACATCGCGGCCCTGAACGAGGACAAGGGCCAGTTCCTGCCCGACGGGATCATGCCGGCCGGCGGCCCGAAGACCACGATGGCCACCGAGCAGTTGGTCGGGACCGTGACCTCGCCGGTGGACCTCAGCAAGACCTTCAGCAATGAATTCGCCTTCAGCGCCAACAAGATGGAGGGCTTCGCCACCACCACGACCCCGGCCGGGGCCGACGGCTGAGCCTCTCCGGCCCGCGCGAGGCCGCCCGGGCAACCACGGTCCGGGCGGCCTCGGCCGTGGACTCGCCTATCGATGCCGTGCGTTGAGTGCGATGACACGGGCGGCTTCGCCAGCGGTGAGCAGCGCAGCGGCGAGAAGGACCGCGGTCGCCACGGCGAGCAGCGGGTGTCGTGGCCGGGGAGGGGCAAGGACCGACGCAATCAGCCCTGACGGGGGCGCGCTGCTCAGCGACGCCGCTGGTCACAGCGGCGGTGATGGTGCGACCGGCGTAGCGTCAGAAAGGTCAGCGACGGGTCAGCATGCGGCGCAGCCGAGTCTGCGCTTGCTACGAGGCCATGGTGCACGTTGCCCGGGCCGGGCTCCGCGAAACGGCGACCCTGTGGCCGCGCCGCGAAGCTCGCGGGACGGGGCAGTGCCGGGCATCCTTCAGCGTGCGCGTTGCACCGCCTGCACGTGCCGCACAGCCCACCACAGGGCCAGCGAGTCCTCGGTGCGGGCGGGATCCAGACCGGTTGCGGCGGTGAGTGCCCGCAGTCGGTAGCGCAAGGTGTTGGGGTGGATGAACAGGGCGGCGGCGGCCTGCTCGATGTTGGCGTCGGCGGCCAGGTAGGTGTCCACGGTGTGGACTGCGGTCGTGCGGCGCTCGTCGGTGAGGTGTCCGAAGCAGCGGGTGACCAACTGCTCTCCGACCGCGGGAAGGGCCAGCACTGCCGAGTGGAGGGGGAGCTCGCCTGCGGTGACGCAGCGCCGGATGCCAAAGGCGACGGCCAGTTCGCTGGCCTGCTCCGCCTCGGCGAGTGACGCGCGCGCCCGGCTCAGTGGCCTCGGTTCACTCAGCCCGACCGGCAGCCCCAGTGAAGCGGGCAACGGACCGACGGCCAGCCCGATCACCCGCTGCGGAGCCGGCTCGGCCAGCAGGGCGACGGTGTGCGGGCGCAGCACCCGCTCGGCTGCGGTGCCGCCCGAGGAGTGGCAGACCCGGTACTCCGCGTGCAGGTCCAGGCCCAGCATGTCGGCAGCGGCTGCCAAATACTCGACGGGTAGTTCGCCGGTCAGCAGCTGGCGCAGCAGGAGCGTTCGATGTTGCTCGGCGGCGTGGAGCTTCTCCAATTCACGCTCCCGATGCCCCTGCACCATGGCGGCGAACATCTGGTCGCAACAGACCCAGAAGTCCCGGGTGAGCTCCAGTCCGACCTCGGGTGTCGCGACGCGCCGGGCCTTGTCGTAGAGCGTGTCGAAGGTCCTTCGAGTGGTCAGCCGGAAGCCCTCCAGCAGCGAGTCCAGGGCTATGCCCATCTCGGCGCGCAGGGCGCCGAAGTCGGAGAAGGCCGCCCGCTCTTGAACCGTCGCCTCGCGGCCCGCGCGCAGCATGGCGAATATGGGGTTCAGAACGGTGAGCAGGTCCGTTTCCAACTGTTGCGCGCTCTGCTCACGGTAAGCCGCTATCTCGCGGACGAGAGCGGTGGCCAGCTGGGCGGCAATGTCGCCGAGGGAGAGGTCTTCGAGGACGTGACCGCGTTGCTCGTTGTTCACGAGGACAATTCTTCTCGTCTCAAGTGTGTGCTGTTCGCCATGGTCGGCGGGCCTGTCCGGGGACAGACTGGCGCCGCAGGGCCCGGTGCAGGACCTTGAATCTTTGTATCGGGCTACAGAGGCTGATGATCGGCGGCACAGGGTACGGATGATGTGTGACGGTTGCCACAGTGGTGGGGTGAGGAGGGAAGCCTGCTCGCAGTTCCGGTGCCCGACCCGCCGCCAGAAGCCGTCACCGTCAGTTGCCGGCGCCCGCGTACCTGTGGCACGCCGGCGGACACAGCTCGCTGCGCCGTCATCCCCGTAGCCGAAGGCGCGGCGATCCCCTGCCCGGCAGAACAGAGCACCACCCCGATCGAGGCGACCGCCGCCGGGATCGACGACCTGTTGGTATCCGACCTGCGCGACCGGCCCACATCCAGACCCGGCGCCGGCCGTAAGCCGCCACCGTCCCTGACCCGCCCAGCTCGAAGGAGCCGCCATGCCCACGCTCGCCCGCCAGGACAACATCTTCGTCCTCGACCTCGGAGACGGCGAGAACCGCTTCCACCCCGACTGGATCAGCTCTGTCAACACCGCCCTGGACGAGGTGGAGAAGGCCGAGGGACCTCGGGCCATGGTGACCACCGCAACGGGCAAGTTCTACTCCAACGGCCTCGACCTCGAGTGGCTGTCCGCCCACTCCGACCAGTACCAGGACTACGTCGTGTCCGTCCATGAGCTCTTCGCGCGGGTACTGTCCTTGCCGGTGATCACCGTGGCCGCCCTGCAGGGGCACACCTTCGCGGCCGGCGCGATGTTCTCCCTCGCGCACGACTTCCGTGTGATGCGTGCCGACCGCGGCTACTGGTGCCTGCCCGAAGCGGACATCAACATCCCCTTCACGCCCGGCATGGCCGCCCTCATCCAGAGCCGGCTGACGCCGCAGACCTCCCACGAGGCCATGCTCACTGCCCGCCGCTACGGCGGAACGGACGCCGAGACCGCGGGCATCATCGACCGAGCGGTCGCCGACGACGCCTTGCGCGCCACAGCCCTGGAGTTCGCCCGAGCGCAGCTGAACAAGGCCGGTGACACCCTCGGAACCATCAAGGCCCGCATGTACGCTTCGGCCCTGGCCGTCCTGCGGGACACCACCAATCCCCTCGGCTGACCGGGGCAGCGGGCGGAGGACTTCCGGGCCTGACGCACGCGGAAGCAGGCGTCCACCTGGAGAAGTACGGCGTTCCGCAACAAGATCTGCTGGACCGCGCCGATGATTGGTCGGCACCCGCAGCCCGCACGGCGCGGTCCGCAACGCCGTCGCCCCCGGCGGGGGTGGCGGTATCGGCACGGTGTCAGCGAACTCAGCAGGCGGTCGGCGCAATCGCCGAACCGGTCGGCGTGCGTCCGCCGGAAAGCGCGCCGTTGTAGGTACGAGAACAGCCCTTGGACTACGGCTGACAGCAGGTTCTTCGTCTGCTGGTGGTACACCTGCCCACACGACTCTGACCGGCACGAACAGGCGGTTGAAATTCCAGACTCAGAGCCACTGGCCCGCGTATGGTCCGCATCTTGGTCCTAGTACTGCAACCGCACCTGTCGCGTCACCGCAGGTCGGGCGCAGTGCGGCGGTTTTTGGGCGGTGGCGATCCGACGGCGCACGGTGATAGTCGCCGCGCCGGGCCGATCGCGAACTGGCAGGTCAACGGCTCTCTATATCTGATGGCCCGTCAGCTTCGAAGTGCCCAGACGCCTAAACTGACCTGCGCTGATTCCATGAGTGCGGTTGCAGTACTAGGGCACCCGCAGCACTAGGCACCGCACCCACCATCAGCCAGCTTGTCGACGCCGATGAAGGGGCAGGTTCACCGAGCTGCGGCGAGCAGTTCCTGGTGCCTGGCGAGGGCCGTAGCGCGAAGGAGAGCACGGAACTCGTCGGTCACCGCCCCACGGGTCTTCAGGGCATGGCAGTTCGGGCACAGAGCGATCATGGCTTTGGGAAGGTCCGCGCCCGCGGGACGCGGCGATGCGGCTCAGCCGCTGACCACCTTGGGGCCGGCGGCGGTGGCTCTTGCCGTCCCGCACGGCGCGCTCCGCCCGGGCATTCAGCTCCGCGTAGCGCAGAGCCGGATCTGCCATGCGGCGCAGCAGGGCAACGGCCATCCGGCAGCGGCCGAGTGCATCGGCGGCCGGATCCTCGGTCGGCAGTGCGAAGTGACCGGCGGCCGAGTCCCAGTCGCTGTGGAACTCGCCGTGGCGCAGACGCGCGCACTCCCAGCGGAGAGCCGTCCGGGCGGGCCGGGACCGGATTTCCCCCACCCATATGCGTTGTTGGCGTGCGCGCCGCAAACGCGGCGTGACCGGGCGTGCCGCGCCCGCTCTGGCGTAGGAGGCCACGTGTCACCCGCGTCGCTTCAAGACGAGGTTCCGGGCCATATCGGAGGGCAGGCCCTTTACCACAGAGAGGGGTCCGCTGGTCCACCCGTTCGGCAGCACGCCGCGCCTGCGGGCCGGGGCACCCCTAGCATGCTGACTGTGCGACCCATTCTGCCGAAGATTGAGGGCGGCCGGGTACAGGCCCTCCTGCAGCTCATCGAGGACGGCATCCACCTCGTCGTCGCGGCGCTCCTCGTACTGCTCGCGGGGCTCCTGAGCGTTGGGGTCGTCCACGACGTCATCAGGTCGGTCCAGGGGCCGTACCGCGAGGAGACGGTCGTTCTCTCCGCCCTGGACAACAGCCTTGTGCTGTTCATCGTGGCCGAGCTGCTCCACACCGTCCGCCTCACCATCAGGAACCAGACCCTCGATGCGGAGCCTTTCCTCGTCGTCGGCCTGATTGCCGGCATCCGCAAGGTGCTCATCGTGACGGCCGAGGCGGAGAAGTCCTTCCGGTGGAACGTCGAGGGCATCGAACTGCTGATCCTGGCGGGTCTGATCCTCGTGATGGCGACAGCGGCGTACGTGTGGCGGCGCTCGACGCGGCCGGGAGACTATTTCCCGCTCCAGGAGGCGCGGCGCTCTCCGTCGCCGGCGCCGTCACCCACCTCGGTGCGCGGGTCCTGATCCGTCACCTTCCGCAGCCAGGGTCGCCCGTACCCGCTGGTCCTCGCGAGCAGAGCCGACGTCCCGTTCCAGGGGGGTACGGCTCACGGCTGTCGCGAGGTCCTCCAAGGCCCGTTTTTGCAGTTCCGCCTCGCGCCGCACGACCGGGCTCCCATTGCCGGCGGCCGCGTCCTCCCACGCGTGGAGCGCCTCCTCCACGCGTCCCCAGTCCGGATTCCTGTGCTCGCGCACGGCGACTGCTGCTTTTGCGGTGTCCGTCTCCAGGGCCTCGGCCAATCGCTCCGCCTCGGGGACGAAAGGGCTGTCGGCCCGCGGGACGTGGCTCTCCATGAGCATCGCTGCCCGGCCGAACCCCTTGAGCGCCTCCTGCGCCTCCTGCGCCTCGCGCGACGTCAGACCCCTGGGGCGGACCGGTTCCTGCCTTGCCCGGTCGTATGCCTCCTGCCAGGCGGCACGTGCCTCCCTGCTCTCCAGCAGTGCCCTGCGCATGTCAGCGTGATGCTCCCGGGTCGGTTCGGCGTAGTTGCGGAGCACCGCGGCCGCGTAGCGGCCGTTGGCGGCGAGCCAGTCCGCAAGCCGACTCGGCAGTCGGGGTGTCTCCCATGCGGGGAACACCACGTACGCCAGCATTGCCAGGGCCCCGCCGAGCAGGGTGAGCACCACCCGCTCCGGGACCGTCTGCTCCCATGCCTGGCCGCCCATGCCGAGCAGGAAGACGACGTACGCGGCGGTGAAGCACTGGGAGTAGGCGTAGCCGGTACGGTTCAGCGTGTACGACAGGCCCGCCGAGACCACCGCCAGCGCGCCGGACACATGGGCGTCCGTGCCCAGGGCCCGCACCATGCCGGTGGCGAGTGCGACCCCCGCCAGGGTCCCGGCGAGACGGGCCACCGCACGCGCGTACGTCCGGTGGAAGTCCGGCCGCATCACCATCACCGAGGCGATGGGCGCCCAGTAGCCGTGGCCCAGGGGTAGCCGGACGGCGATCAGATAACCGAGCGTGGCCACCGCCGCCAGGCGGACGGCGTGCCGGAACACGGGCGAGTCCCGGCGGAGCTCACGGCGCACCGCCCGGACGACGACCGGGACCAGCCGGAGCATTGTCGGGCGCACCAAAAACTGGACGCCGGCGGGGCCGGGCGGCGTGGGCGTCCTCCCGCGCGCGCAGCCGCTCCCGGCGATCTCCAACGCTTCGCCGAGCAGTTCCACGAGCCGCTCGGCGGCTTGCCGCGCGGGGCCCTCCAGCACCTCGTGCTCCTCGTCGACGCGCAAGACGTCCGTGCTCTCGGGCCGCACCTCGGCGGGAGTGCCGCGTCGGATCGAACGGGCGGCCGCATCCAGGACGTCGGCGGCCGCGTCGAGCAACTCCCGCGCGCGGTCCCGCCCGGGTCCCTCCGCCGGGGCGCCCACGTCCGGGTCGGCGAGCGCCGCGACCACCGGCCGAATGCGCTCGGCGAGTCCCCGGGGGCCGTGCAGGACGGGGGGACGGGTGCGGGCCTGTGACGGCGTCACGGCGGCGGCGTCCCGGGCCGTCATCAACGGCTCCGGGTCGAACGGGGCGGTCGGGTCGTGCCGCAACCGGCGGGCGTAGTCCGCCACGGCGGCCAGGGCGTCGGCGAGCGCGTCACGATGCGCTCCCCAACGCCGGATCGGGAACAGCAAGATCAGCACGGCCTGTGTCACGCCCCCGAGTGCGATGACCCCGGCGTGCTCCAGGGCTTGCCCGATGCCCGTGGGCAAGGTGATGGTCACCAGCATGCTGCCCACGGTCGTCGCTGCGACGATCCCAGCGGTCGATCCGACGGCCCACGCCATTCCCGCGGCGAAGGCCCATACGGCCAGCAGCGGCAGGAACGTCACGAGTCGCCCCGCCGCCAGGTAGCCCACGAAGGTGCTGAGCGCCAGACCCGCGCCCGCGCCGAGCGCGACCACCTTGCGTGGACGCCAGCTGCGCTGGAAGGTGGCCCCACCCGCGGAGTAGGCGCCGAGGGCGGCGGACGCGGCATACGCAGGGGAGACCAGCCACAGCGCCGGCCCGATGACGATCGCCACCCCAGCGGCCGCACGCAGCGCCAGCAGGGGCTCCAGCCGCGTCTCCTCGATCTTGAGCCCGGATCGCACCACTTCCCCGAAGGCCCGCAGCCACGTCACGGGTGTCCGCCTGGCCGGAACGCCCTGCCGCGTCGCGTCGGCCTGGTTGAGGTGCGGCAACCGTCGGGCAAGGAAGCCTCCCACACGGCCCGCTAGCCGGCTGGCGGCCGCAGCCGCTGGAGGGGGTGCTGCCACTGCGGACACTGCTGAACGTCCGCCGTCCGTCCTCCAGGCCGGAGCGCAGGCAATCGTTGTTGGTTCAGGTCCGGCCGGAGCGCGGCGATTGCCCCCCAGCCCCGTCTGGGGGGACGGGCAGATCGCCACCCGTCCCCCGGACCGGTCCATGGGGAACAGGGGGCACGGCGGCCCCGGGTCTCTTACCGCTTGTGGCCGTTCCCGTGTCCGTTCGGATGCAGGACCACCTTGGTCCAGCCCTCGTCACGGGCGTCGAAGTGCTCGTAGGCGGTGGGGGCCTCGTCCAGGCTGAGCTCGTGGGAGACGAC
>NZ_JBIARC010000089.1:0-22233 GCF_042889625.1 Streptomyces sp. NPDC002573
TCCACGGCGGCCGCTCACTCCTTCTCATGTGCAGGCTAACAAGCCATCAGGCACACACATTCCAAGGCGAGTTGCAGCATTCTGTTAGGAGTTCTAAGCCGACGGGGTGGAGAACGAACTTGTAAAGCGGCGCTCATCCCGGGCTGCCTCTGGGCCGTGCGACGTCAGCCAACGTCGACCACCAACGACAGAAGCCCACGGCATCTGAGCAGATCAGAGCCGTGAGCTTCGTCAGTCCCGCTGGTGAACCGGGCTGGTGATCAGTAGACCGGCTACTGATTGCAGTGGCCAGCACTTGCCACACCCATTGAGACCCGCCGAACTTGCATTACGACGACGCCACTGCCTTCTTCTGGCATTGACGGATGCAGCGCCTTACTCGGATTCAAATTCTGCCTGGAGCTTAAGAGTGTTCGCGTTTTCGGTGAGGATGCGCGCTTTGTCGTCGGGGAACCCGTCCGGCCGCTTCGCATGGATCTCTACAGTGATCTCCACTTCGGAGCCGACGAGGTCGAGGTGCGGGAGGATCTCGATGGCGTACTTGCTGGCGTTCTTGCTGTACTGCTCCGGGGTGAGCACTGCTCGGGCATAGAAGCGTGTGTTGCGGATGACGAGCTGTCGGGTTTGCTTCTCGCTGGTCTGAGCCGGGACGTGCACTCCGAGTCCCGAGGTGGTCTCGGTCCCCGCGGTGTCTGGGGGTGTGTCCGCGTCCTCGCTGGTCCGCTGGGCCGGTACGGCAGTTGCGGCGGCGTCCGCCTGCCGTTGCTGGATCGCGGTGTCCGGCCGGACCAGGAGGGTGGAGTCGGTGATCTGCCCGAAGCGGGTGTCGCCGCCGGGGAGCACCAGGCCGTCGTAGCGGATGGCGGCCTGGTCGTAGCCAGTGGCGAGGGCGAAGCCCTCCGTCTCCCAGCCGATCATGTGCAGCACGTCCTCGATGCCCTGGTCGAGCACCGCGCGGTCCCGCACGCGGTTCATGTAGGGGTAGCGGGTGTGCAGCTCCCACAGCTGGCCGACGCTGATGTGGCCGTCGCGCTGCCAGATGGAGGCGAGTGGGCCGGTCAGCTTCTGGTGGAGCAGCGCCGGGGCTTGCTGCAGCCACAGCAGGGCCTCGCGCTTGAGCCGCTCCGCGGTGCGTACGGCCAGATCCGGTTTGCCGGTCTCGACCTTGATGGCCTCCCACTGCACGGGACGCGCCGGGTCCTCGCGCTGCTCGGGCACGAGCGCCCAGTGGTAGGTCTCGGCGATGCGCAGCTGGACCTTCTCGTCCGCTCCCTTGATGCGGCTTTCGGCTTGACGGCGCTGGCTGGGGTTGAGGTCGAGTTCGTCGGCGCGATCGAGGACCCTGTGCCAGCCGAGGTATTCGCGCGCGGCTTCCATCAGCTCGTCGAGCCGCTTTTTATCGGGGGCGAGGAAGACCAGCATGTTGCGATGCGCGCGCTGCGAGGATCCGCGGGAGTTGAGAGCCTCGGCGGCGAAAAGCATCGCCGGGCTGTCGTCTTTGTTCTTGGTGTGGTGGTGCTGCGGGTGCAGCAGGACGAGCCGTACCTCGTCGGTATCGGGGATGTCTGCGGTGTGCTGCGGGGCCACGTGGACCCCGGAAAAGTCGCCGGTGCGGCGCTGGGTGGGCGCCAGGCGGCGGACGAGTTCGGCCCAGACGTCCTCGGGGCGCTCGACCAGCCGGTCGGCCTCGTCCTTTGCGATCCGGGTGACGCTGGCCTGGGTGTCGTACCAGTAGCGCTCCCCCTCGGAGTAGAGGTAGGTGGAGCGGTCAGCCAGCGTGTTCAGGGCGGTGCGGAAGTTGCCCATGCTGTCGCCGGGCATGGCCATGCCGAGGCGGACGTGAGGCTCGTCCAGGCCCTTTGTCGCTGCCTTGAGCGTGGCGGCCGATCCCATGAACAGTGTGCGGGCGATGCGCCGGGTCATGGCGCGCTCGCCGAGGAAGGTCTTCTCCTGGTCGATCTGGAGCGGGGTGGAGTTCACGCCGTCCACGTCGGTGTCGAGGATGGGCTTCCAGCGGTCCTCGAGGTAGTGGGTCAGCTCGCCGGCCACGCGCTGGTCGTTGAGGGGGATGTCGCCGGGCATGATCATCGCGCTCTGGTTGCCGTCCCGCCACAGTGCGTGGATGACGGCGCTCATCAGCCGCAGCACGCCGCGGGTGCGCTGGAAGCGCTCGAGGGTTGACCAGTCCTCATACAGCCGGGCGAACAGCTCGGGGTGGATCGGGTAGGTGGACTTCAGGCGGTTCTCGTACTCGGTGCCGTCCACACCGGAGGGGAAGTCCGCTTTCTGCCCGCCATAGAACTGGGTGAACAGCCGCGCCACCTTGTTGATCTCGGCCTGTGCGCCGCCGCTCGGCGACTCGAACAGGCGGCGGCGCACGATCTCGAAGGACTCATCGGCCTTCGCGGGCCGCCATGGCTCGGCCTTGCGGTGGATGACGCGCTGCAGCCGGTCCAGGGCCTGCTGGCCGGCCGGGCCGCCCACCTCGTTCTCGTCCGCGGCGACGGTGCCGTCGTCGGAGGCCGGGATAGAGACGATCAGCTGTGCCCCGGAGACGGCCTCCACGACCTCGGTGAGGGTCTGTGCGAAGGTGAAGTGGGTCTCGAACGACCCCCCGGGCAGCCCCTCGGCATCGAAGAGCTGCCGGGCGTAGGCGACCCACTCGTCGACGAGGATCAGGCAGGGGGCGTACGCGGCGATGAGGTCGTGGAGGGCGGCGCCCGGATTTGTTCCAGTGCGGTCGGCCTCGGCGACGATGTCGTACCCGGTGCGGCCTCCAAGCTGCCAGGCCAGCTCGCCCCACAGGGTATTGACCCGGGTGCCGTCGGCCTTGGCGTCCGGCTGCCCCGGACTGATATGGGTGCCGACCAGGACCACGCGGCGCACCGGCTCCTTCGGCAGGCCCGACGCAGTCCCGGCGATCAGCTCGTGCATCTCCTGCGGCAGCTGCTGCGGCTGTACCCCCGGGGCGAACAGGTGGTACAGGGCCAGCATCGAGTGCGTCTTGCCGCCACCGAAGTTGGTCTGCAGGTTGAACGTCGGCGGGGCGTTGTCGTCGCCGGATATGCGTCGGATCGACTTGGCGAGCAGCTCCCGCAGGCCGTCGGTAAGGTAGGTGCGCTGGAAGAACTCGACCGGGTCGGTGTACTCGGGGGCGCCCTCGCCCTGGGCGACCTGGGCGAGGTTGGCGGCGAACTCGGAGGCGTTGAAGTCACCCCGGGCAACGTCCTCGTGCGGGATGAGGACGGAGCGCCAGGGCTTGAGGCCCTCCGTCGCCACGGCCGGGGCAGTGGCGGCCTCGCGGGTGGCGCGCTTGGTCTCCGCCTCGATCACGGCGCGCTGGTGCTCCAGGCGCGAGCGGCGCACCTGCTCGATGAGGTTTTTGTGGCCGCCGACCGCGGTCAGCAGCCGCTCGGCGGTGTCCAGGGCGCGTCCGGCGTCGTCGGAGTTGAAGGGCTCGTTGTGCGCCCACTTGTTTCGGGTGTCGTTCAACTCGCCGACATAGTTGCGGGCGGCCGGCGGCAGGACGTGGCGGAAGTAGGAGGCCCAGTTCCGCAGCATGGTCTGCAGCAAGAACTGCGGATCCTGCTTGGAGGTCAGGCTGAAGCCGCCCTCCCGGGCTGTCGTAACGGCGTCGTCGAACCAGGTCTCGCCCTGCCGTCGGGTCATCTCTCGCTCGACGAGCGGGAGCAGCCCGTCGGGCAGCAGCTCGATCATCCGGCCGATCCGGTCGCGGTTACTCAGTGCCATCGTGTTCGCCGTCCTGCCTATCCTGTCCGCCGCGCCCAGTACCCCACCGTGCGCGGTGTCGTCGTTCTGCACGTCCCCTCCCCCTGCCTCGCCTTTCGGCGACCGTCAGAACAACTGGTCCTCGTCCTCGTCGCTGCTGCCGGAAAACAGCTCCGACTGGGAAGCCATGCCGCCGCCCTGCTTCTCCGCTGCGCGCGCTGCCATCTGCAGGTCCGGCCAGGAGCTGACCAGGTTGTTGAACCACCGGCCACTCTCCGACCAGCCGTTACGCTCGCAAATGTTGTAGAGCAGGTAGGCCAGCTCCTTGACAGCGTCGTCGTCGACCTTCGTGCGGGCCCGGGCAAGCAACTCACCGGCTGCATCGATACCGGAGCTGGAGCCCTTGCCCTCAAGCACGCGCGACAAGTGCACCGCCACCTTCCAGACCGAGATGCGGTGGTCTGTCTCGGGCTCATAGGAGGCGAGGAGTGCCTCGGGCTTGAGTAGCTCGGTCTTGCTAGCGCGGGCCTTTACCACATCCGCGTCCTCCAGACCGGACAGGGACGTGTTGAGCGCGTTAGCGAGCAGCTCAGCCTCACCGAAAAGACCCTGCTCCCACTGATGCTGTTCGAACCACTTGATGCACCAGCGAGTGTCCGTGTCGAACTCGCCCTCCTGCTCAGAGAGCACCTCCCCGAGCACCTCGTTGATCATGGAGAGGGCGGCACGCACTCGCATCGGGGCACCGTCCGGCTCAGTGACTTTCGCATACCGGGAGAAGATCGCCATGCCGGGACCAATCGCCGCCTGAGCCAGGTCCACAGCCGGGATGGAGCTCTGTCGGAGGGGCCTGAGCGCTTCCGGCAACTCCCGGCGCAAAGCGGAGAGGAAGCTGCGGCGGTCGGTCGATGCCGCGTTCTCGGTTCGGGGACGGCAGATCATCACGATGTACGAGGCAAGAGCGTTGGCGCCCTGGCCGACCTGTCGTGTGCTATTTGTCGCGTGCAACGGCCAAGTTCCGACCACGCTGATCCCGGCGCCCACCATGGCTTCCAGAAGCGCATCCCAGGCGGAAGAAGAGAGCTCACCGTCCTTGGTCTCCTCCTGGCGGTGCGCGTAGATCACCACGATGGGCAAGTCGGTGCGAGATGCTTGCTTCAAGGAGGAGAAGACATCGACGAAACCATCAATGAAGTACTGGCGCGCCTTCTCCGGTCCACCGTGGCGGTAAGGATTGGCGATGAGTTCTTCGGTCTTCGGGGTGGCCATAGTGCCGAACAGATCTGGATGCAACCGCCCGGCAGAACGGCGCAACCAGACATAGAAGTAGTCGCTCAGGTCCGCATAGTTAATTTGGGCGAAGTACGGGGGATCAGTTGCTATAAGAGCACTGCCAAGAGGAAGTAGCGCACCGGCCCTGCGGGCATCAGCCTGAACAGCGGTACCCGGTCTAACCGAACGCGGGAGCGCCTTGAGGCCACCTAGAATACTAGTTATTTGAGCAGTCCAGCTACCGACCGAGTCTCCAAACGGATTAGTCTCAGCGAAGTCCCAAAGCATTGGGAAAGCTTGACGCCCAAATGCGGGTTCCGCCTTTGATGGTCCACTCCGAACCCTCCACCGACTCTGCGAGGAGTTGGACTGGGCCATTTTACTCACGCAGACTGCCAGTACGGATGCGATCGCCGTGGCCTGGTCGGTGTCACCGCCGTCGCGTATCACCCAGTCGGGCACCTGCGCCACGGCGTCAGCAAAGGCCCCAAGCACGTGGAGCTGTCGATTGGTGTAGAAGTCCGACTGCTTGGTCATTCCATATGCCTGGACCCTGAAGCCAAGCGCCTTCGGCGGAAGGTCTACGTCAGGCGCATCGTCCGGTACGTCAGCCACCGCGGCTTTTACATAGAATGACCTAGGAATGAAATGTCGACCTGCCCCATTGTCAATTGCCATGGCCATCAGCTGAAGGCCCATCCGTCCCGCCACACCGCATTGGCGAATGTATTTTTCTTCAACCTCCGTCTCGCATGCAGGGCAGGTGAACTTACCGCCTCTGCCAGCGCGCTTGGTGGCTTCAGGAACATCCCTGGCTTCCCCCTGACCGACCTCGAACCGGACCTGGCCTTCTTCCACTACAGGTCGCAGCCAGGCCTCGCGTCCCTGCTGCTTGCTCAGCCATGGCGAGCTGTATAGAGGAATCGATATCCCGCATGCGGGGTTGACGCAGGGAACAGTCCGGGCCCAAAGCCAGGCCACTACCTCGCCGTCTTCCACGGACTCGTACAGATTGCCGACCTGCCGCTGGACCTTCTCCCTCACCAGGTGCCCGTAGTGCTGAATGTCGGCAAGCAAACCGGCAATGGGATCGTCGGCGACGCCCGCGAGCCCTCCGTCCGGGCCGGATACTGCGGGTTTACCAAGCACGGCGGGTATGAGCTGGGTTTCCACCCGCGTGACCAGGACGGGAACCGGGTTCAGGTCGCTGGCGAGGGTAGGGAAGCCGAGTCGCTGGGCCTCCACCAGTGTCGAGCCGCCGCCGCAAAACGGGTCGAGGACGGTCGGGAGCTCCTGTTCTTGCTCCTCCAGCACAGCGCGGGCCCTCTTGATGGCCTCTGCTGAGGGGGCGATGCCTTCCGGAGGCACCAACCCTTCGATGATCTGCAGCAGTTCGGCGCGCTTCTCATCGTCTTCCGGGTCGTCCACGACGGCTGCGAACAACAGGGCACGCCATGCCGGGGTGGGCATGGGGGCAAACCACTTGTGGATGTTCTTGATGGTGCCCACCTTGCGGTCTTTATCCGCTTTGCTGGCCTTACTGATGGCCTCCAAGGGCAGGGCTACCTCGATGAGCTTCCGCCGATATAGCATCGCGTTGGTCTCATTCACGGCGCTCACAGCGGAGCTCCTCCTTTGTTCCAGGCGTCGTGCCAATTGATGACAATGCCTTCGGTTTTCAGGTCACCGAACTCGGTGTTGGCGAAGGCGTCGATCAGGTAGCGCAGGTCATCGTGCGCGGGCCCGTCGGGGTGGACGGCCACGATCGCGAGCCGATGCTGGTCGCCGCGGTTCTTGGCGACCAGCACCTCGTTGCGGCTCACATAGAAGTCCTGGGCACCAGCCTGGCGACCCTTGACCTCGATGTGCACCAGGTGGCCATCCGGAGTGAGTGAGCGGATGTCGTACCCAGGGTTGTTGTGTGCCATCTCCTCGGGAAGGCGCCCGAGTTCTTTCTCGGCCCGAAGCACTGCGGCGATGGCCCGTCGGTCGGTCTCGTAGCCGTCGCTCGCCCGCGATGGCGCCGGTCCGGTGGCGCCCAGGGCCTTGGCCAGCCAGCCCACCGGTACCACCAGGGCGCAGCCGGCCACGACGGGGGACCGGGGGTGGAGGGCGGCGTCCTTGTCCAGCTCCTCCAGGCGCTTGGTGCGCCGGTGTTCCAGTTCTTCAGCCCAGTTTCGGGCCTTGTCCGGCTTGTGACGCACGCGTTTGCCGGCGGCGAGGTCCTGTTCGAGTTTTCCGGCTTGCGCGTGCCAGTAGTTGATCTCGTGTTTCAGGCGCTGTTCGACCTGGGCCCGGGTGCGGGTGACAGCTGGCAGGAGACGGTCGCGTGCCTGACGCAGGTGTTCGGGCAGCGCTTCGCGAATGGCCCAGTCCAGGGCGGGGGCTTCGCCACCGTTGTGAAGCCAGGCCTGGTCGAGCAGGGCCTGGGCGGCCTGGCCCTCGGCCGGTGTCGGGGGGCGGTAGTCCAGGTATGGGGCGGGGCCGGCGTTCCTGGCGGTGCCGTCAGGCAGCAGTTCGGTAAAGGCGAAGGCCCGGTCGGCGGTGCGGCCGTGCCCATCGGTGATCTCCTGCGAGAGCGCCACGAGCAGTCGGGGCTGCTCGCCCGCGTCGGCGGCGTCGATGAGTATCGCGCCGCGGCTGAGCAGGTCGGCGTGCTGTGCGATGACCTGGTCGAGGACTACGTCGAAGAGCGGGTGACCGGGAGCGATCAGGTCGGCCCGGGGCTTGCCGGGGGCGCTGATGCGGTCGCGGTCGAAACAGACTCGTTCGTACTTGCGTTGCACGGCGCCGCCTAGACCGGTGAACCGGGCAGGGTCGCGCAGGGGGGCCGGCACGTGAGTGATCTCGAACCGTCCGGCCTCCCGGGGCATCAGGCGGCCTCCGGCGCGTTCGAAGGCGTCCCGGAAGAACGCTTGCACGTAGTGCGGGTGCAGGCGGCGGGCCTGGGCCTCTTCCATCCGCAGGCGGATGGCGTCGACGTCCTCCAGGCCCATGACCTGAGCGTCGAGCGCCAGGCCCTGGATTAGGTCGACGGCGCGCTGCCCGACCCGGGCGTCGATGACCTCATCGAGCTGGGCCTTGACCTCGGGCCGGTCGCCGTAGCGGATGGCGCGCACGAGTAGCTCGCGCAGCGGCTGTCCGTCGAAAATCTCGCCGAGGACGTTGTAGACCTTGCCGTCGTAGGCCTTGTTCTGCTGCTCGATCTTGTCCAGCAGACGGTGGAAGACCTGACCTTCCCGGGTGTTGTCGGCGACCAGGTTCCACAGGTGGCAGACCTCAGCCTGGCCGATGCGGTGGATGCGGCCGAAGCGCTGCTCGATGCGGTTGGGGTTCCACGGCAGGTCGTAGTTGACCATGAGGTGGGCGCGCTGCAGGTTCAACCCCTCGCCGGCCGCGTCGGTGGCCAGGAGCACCCGCACGTCCGGGTCCTGGTTGAACCGGTCCCGGATCGCACGCCGCTGCTCGCGGGGAGTGCCGCCGTGGATGGCCACAACCGCGTCGACGCGGCCGATCAGGGCACGGACCCTGCGGGCCAGGTACTCCAGGGTGTCGCGGTGTTCGGTGAACACGATGAGCTTGCGCGGGCGGCCGTCGGCGTCGCGCAGGTGGGGGTTGTCCTGGAGTAGCCCGGACAGTTCCCGCCACTTGCGGTCCTCGCCCAGGGCCAGCACGCTGGCGGCGGCCTGTTCCAGCTCCCGTAGATGCTCGATCTCCTGCTCCAGCTCGGCGACGGTGAGCGCGGCCGAGGCGGAGTCGACGACCTGTTCCTCTGCCTCCTCCAGTTCCGCGCCGGTCAGGTCCTCAAGCTCGGCGTCCCAGTTCTGGCCGTCCTCGCCCCCACTCAGGGTGTCCAGCGCGGTGTCCTGGTAGGGCGGGATGGGGCCGCCGCTGGCGTCCAGCGCTGTCTGCCGGGCGGCGAGCAGCTCGGCGCGTTTGGCTTCTAGCCGCCGGCGGCGGCGTTCCAGAGATTTGGCGATGGCCTCTGGGCTGGAGGCCAGGCGGCGTTGGAGCACGGTCAGGGCGAAGCCGACCTGGTTGCCGCGGCGGCCATCGAGCCGCTCGGCGCGATTCATCTCCTCCCGTACATAGCGGGTGACCTGCTCGTACAGCTCCTGCTCAGCCGACGACAGTTCGTAGGGGACGGTGTAGGCGCGGCGCTCTGGGAAGAGCTTTTTGCCGTCGAAGGTGAGTAGCTCCTCCTTGACCATGCGGCGCATCAGGCCCGAAGCGTCGTGCTGGTGCACCCCATCCCGGTACTTGCCGGCGAACCGGTCCCCGTCCAACAGGGCCATGAACAGCTGGAAGTCCTCCTCCTTACCCGCATGCGGAGTCGCGGTCATCAGCAGCAAGTGCCGGGTCACCCGACCCAGAAGGCGCCCGAGCTCATAGCGCTTGGTGGTCTTCAGCTCGGCGCCGAAGTAATGGGCACTCATGCGGTGCGCCTCGTCCACCACCACCAGGTCCCAGCCGGACTCGGCCAGGCGACGCTGCAGCTCCTCAGACCGGGCCAGGGCGTCCATGCGGGCGATCAGCCGGGGGTGCTTGTCGAAGACGTTCGCGTCGACCGAGGCCTCCACCAACTGCTTGGACAACAGCGCGAAGTCCAGGCCGAACTTCTCCTGAAGCTCGTCCTGCCACTGCTCGACCAGGCCACCAGGCGCGACGATCAGACAGCGCTCCAGGTCACCACGCAGGGCCAGCTCTTTGATGTACAGGCCCGCCATGATCGTCTTCCCGGCGCCGGGGTCATCGGCGAGAAGGAAGCGCAGCGGCGTGCGTGGCAGCAACTCGTTATAGACCGCTTGGATCTGATGCGGAAGGGGATCGAGCAGGCTTGTCGATACTGCGAGCATCGCATCCCCGCGGGCCGCCATGCGGATGCGCAGGGCCTCGGCAGCTAGACGGAACAACTCAGCGTCGGCGTCGAACCCCCGGTCCAAGGACCCCTGCTCGCCAGCGGTAAGTTCGCTCTCCCGCTCACGGTACAAGATTGTCTCGTCCACCGTGCCGTCCGCACGGCGATAGGTCAGCCGGGCCGCAGAATCCCCGAACATCTGCAGCGCCACCACCGTGACGTCCACCCTCGGTACCACGCCACCGACCACCGTGCCCGGGGCGAGATCCTCCAACCGCAAACGCGTGCCCGTCATCTGCTGCCCCTCCCCGAGCCGCGGAGCTTCGCTGCAGGAATCCTGATGAACTATCAGATCATCCCAACGTCAGCCTAAAACGTTCGCCTTCCGAGGCCTACCCGATCGCCTCAACTCCACCTGGGTCACGCGGCGCTGTCCTTGGCGCCCTCGTGCTGCCGCAGGAAGACCCAGAGAGGAAGCACATTATCTTTACGCTACACACACATTCGATACTTGTGCTGCAACTGTGATCTTGCCCCTCAGACAAAGGCGCAAGGTTAGATGCCCTCGAACCGTCTCCCACGTCAGCCATGGACTGAACTGGTACGTGCTGACGTCATCCTCGGTCACTGGTGCAACGGGCACCGCAGCCGCCTCCGCTACTGGAAGTCCCAACACGCCTCCGATGTGTCGGCGCGAATCAAGCAGTCCTGCGGGCGGATGCCGTGCAACTGACGACTGCAGCCAGTTTGCGATCTTGGACCATCTGTGGACCCGGGTAAGCCGTTGTCCGTGACACAAGGTCTTGACCAGCAATGATGCCGGCTTCCCAAGCCCCCTCCGGAGTTGTGTGCGCCAAACCGGCATGATGTGAGCCATGACCTCCGAAGCCAGCAGCACCCCGCCCGTGAGCACCGAGGTTACGGTCGTGACCGATGGTGTCCCCCAGGTCTTCACCTGGGAAGACGAGGCGCGCACCACGGTCCGGAGCCTTGGTGCCGAGGTCGTGATTGAGGCGAATGTCGCTGGACTCAGAACGCTGGCCGGTCACCTGCTCACGCTCGCCAAGGACGGCGTTCCTGATGGGAGCCATCTGCACTTGGAGGACAGTAACGGTCTGGCAGAGGGCTCCGTCGGGTTGGTTTTGGAACGAAGCAACGAAGTCGACTGAGGCAAGCCCACGGCCCCAGTCACAAGGCCCGTCGGCTGTTCTGGGCACATGGGCCGCGGTCGCCAGAAGGGCTGTTCGAGCTCGACAACGACCTGACGACGGAGGAGTACCTAGAGCTGCACGAGGCGTTCCAAGAGCTGGGCGCCTCGACGAAGCTCGTCTGCGTGTTCTTCACAGCCGACGGAGAGAGCGGCTTCCATGTCATCCACTGGGGAGAGGCCCATCTCGAACCGGCCCGCACCTTCACGTGGCCGTACAGCGAACAGCTCCCGGTTGCTCCAGTGCCGCTTGAGTGATGGCGGAGCCGTCATTGTCTGCTCCCGGCGAGGTGAGACGGCTGATTCCTGGGCCGTCCGACGCCTCCCGAGGCCACTCGGCGACAACCGACCGTGACAGCCAGATTGACCTAAGCGCCAGCGGTTCTAACACTGTGTGAGTAACCTGCGACGGTGACCATGTATCGCCAACATCTTGAGCGGATCTCGCGAGCAGTGCAGAAGGTCTCCACTCGCCCGGCCGCTTCCTCTTACATCTGGGGCGGCCGCCGGTCCCCATTAGCCTTCGCAGTGTTCCATCTCTTCTTTCTGATGCGCCTGTTATCGCCGCTCCAGTGGGTTAAATACAGCGTCCGGCGCAGGAACACCGCCAAGCCACCAACGACGAACCAGCGTCCGGATTTTCCCGCTGCCTACACCGAGTGGTACTTCATCGTCATCCTCGTCGTGGCCGGAACCGCCTACCTGGTTCGTCACGCAGCTAATCCACATCCACCAGTGCTGCTTGCGTGGCTGCTCTCGGCTGTGGGCTGGTTGCTGATCACCGAGTGCGTAGTGTGGGTCATGTACTACCTCATGCTGCGAGCTTTCGTGGAGCGGTACTACACGATCTTCCACCCAGCTGAGTATGTGCTGACGTTCCCGCTGCTCCTCACCATTCAGCTACTGCTCGTTAGCGATGTGACCGGGCGTGGCATCACCGATTTGCTGCAGGCCTTCATCGGCAACCCCGAGGCGGGAGACCGGTTCGGGACTACGCTGGCGGTCTTCGGCCTCGCCTATCTCGGAGTCGCGATCACCGTGGTCCTCAGTTCCCATCCTGGCATCGACACCCGCACGGCCCAGACGGTCTCGATCATCGGCGCTGGTGACGTCACCTTGAACCGGATCCTGCCTGCCCTGAAAACTCTGGGCTACGAACGTAGCAGCATCACGATCTCCTCTATCGAGGATCCCGAGACCGCCAACGCCCGCGCCGCGATTGGTGACGACGCTCAGTTGCACGTGACTTCTCCGGACAAAGTGCTAGCCACAGCCCTGCGTGAACACGCTCCCACCATCATCGCCTCTCCCACATTTGCTCACTTCACTCAGCTTGTCGCCTTGGCTACTGCTGGCGTCCCCTTCGCTGTGGAGAAGCCCATCGCCTCCGGCCGCCCCGAGCGCACCGTGCTGCGCACCGAGGGTGCGCAGTTGATGGCCCGCGGCTTCGCCCTGAGCTACTACAGCCTGGAAAAGGCCCTCCCGCTCACCTACTTCCTACAGCCGCTACCGGTGTATTCGCGCTTCCTGGCTGCCAGCGAGCCCGGCTTGTTGGGCGGGGCAGCCCTGCATGCACTGCGCGAGGAGCTGGGCCAGGTGCGCTCCGCGAACATCGACCTCCTGGAAGGCGCCTCCCGCTCCCCGGCCAGCTACGGCCGCCTGTGGACCGAGGTCCCCGGGACCTTGAACCCCTTCATCGAGACGACCATCCACCCGCTGCTGCTACTCCGGCACATCACCGGTGCAGGCCCGATCGCCTGGACCGGCTGCGCACTCGGCCGGCATGCCCCGCGCGCCGCCCAGGTCCGCGCCGAGTACGGCCAGGAGATCGCCCCCACCTGGCTGGAAGCCACCGCCCACCACGGCACGATCGAACTGCGGATGCGGGTCGCCAAGCATGTGCCCTCCTCACTCGCCCAGCGCCGCGCCGTCATTACCTACGCCAACGGCTCTGTAACCGCCGACTTCGACACCCGCCGCGTCGACTTCGAAGTCAACGGCCAAAATCGCGGCTGGATCGCTATCGACACGGGCCGGGACGCGGGCCGTTACCAGCAGAATTACGCCGTGCTGGTCTCGTTGTTCATGGAGTTCGCCATCAACGGCTGGGGAGCCGTCCGCTTCGACGACTTCGAACGGCAATTGGACGCCCTGGATCACTGGGACGACTTGTGTGAACTGGTAGACCAGCACCAGCCGCCAGTGACCGAGTACACCACCGAATCCCTCACCACCAGCGTTCCCCGCCTAGTCCACCTAGGCACGACGGCCACCCCGCCCCAACGTCGGTCAGGCACCACCCCGTCTACGCCCCGCCTCCCCAACCGCTGACGCACCGCCGGGCTGGGGCCTCTCCGAAGCCGGCGGCCATAACGTTGCGAAGACGCTCGCAGGAGCTCTCCAGTCGGCTCGCCTCCCATCCGCTCTGGGTCCCTCAGAACGGCGCCGCTTGGGGTAGCCCTGTTGGCTGCTGTGCCCAGACGGTCTTTCCCTGATCCCCGTATCGGGCGCCCCACTGGTCTGCGAGGGTGGCGACGATGAACAGTCCTCGGCCTGTCTCGTCGATGGTGCGGGCGTGTTTCACGTGAGGGGCGCTGGTCGCCGAGTCGCTGACCTCGCTGGTCAGCATCCCGTCGAAGATCAGGCGTAGTTGGAGGGGTGGAGCGCCGTAGCGGACGGCGTTGCCGACGAGTTCGCTGACGATGAGTTCGTTGGTGAACGCGGCGTCCTCGTCCATACCCCAGGCCTCCAGTTGGTGCCGGGCTGCTGCGCGTGCGATCGGTGCGGCCTCGGGGTCCGCGGGCAGGGCGAGGGTCAGGACCTGGTCTGCGGGGAGCGCTTTGGTGCGGGCGAGCAGCAACAGTGTCTCGTCTGTCCGGCGGCAGTGTCTGAGCGCGTTCGCGATGGCGTCGCGCAGATCTGGCAGGCTCCGCGTGCCGGCGCTGTCCAGGAGCGGGCGCAGGCGCCCGGCCAGAACTTCGTCTGCGATCGAAGCCGTGGCCATCGCCAGGGTGGCTCCCTCGGGGAGGCTGAAGGTTGTTGCGGGAAATGGCGCGTTGCCCGCTCCTGCGAGGAGGGGGCCGGGAGGAACGCACAAGGCCTCCGACGTGCCGTCGGGAAAGAGGGCGACCGGCTCAGGAAGGCCGGCGCGGGCGATGGTGCAAGTCAGATCGACCGGGTCGTAGATCGCGATGGCGCAGCCGGCGGTAAGCCGCTCGCGGTGAAGAGGGTCCCCGGACGGCAGCGCGGCGCGTTCGGCTGCGAGGCGGGCCGCGGTGTCGCTCACCCGGGCCAGCAGTTCGTCTGGGCCCAGATCCAACACGGCGAGTGAGTGGAGGGCCGTACGGAGTTGTCCCATCGTGGTCGCCGCGGTGATGCCGCGTCCCGCGACTTCGCCGACAACCAACGCGGTCCGTGCGCCGGGCAGCGCGATCGTGTCGAACCATGCGCCGCCGCTCTCCGGACCGGAAAGGTGCATTCGGCAGACCTCCACGGAACTCGGTGTGTCCGGTTGCTGGGGGAGAAACCTGCGCTGGAGAGTTGCTGCGATGGTCCGCTCACGGGTGTAGCGGCGGGCGTTGTCGATACAGAGAGCGGCATGCGCACACACGTCGGACGCCAGTTGCAGGTCCTCCTCCTCGAAGGGGGCTTCTTGCCGGTGGCGGTAGAAGCTGACCACGCCGAGAGCATGGCCGCGCAACACCAGGGGTGCCGTGATAAGAGAGTGGGCCCCGGATTGCCTGATGGAGTCGGCACGGGCCGGGTCGGCAGCGAGCCACGAGCTGTCCTCGTCGATCGGGATAAGGCGCGGGCGAAGGTCGACCAGCACGCCCGAGTAGGGCGTGCCGCATGGCAGAGGGCGCACGTCCCCGACCGGGTACGCCGAGATCCGCCCACGGAAGGCTGTCCGGCGCAGCGGAACGTCCCGGGGGACGGGGACCGGCGGAGGCTCCTCGCCGCCGACGACACCTTCGATGACCTCGACGACGGCGATGCCCGTGAAGGCCGGCACCACCGCGTCCACCAGCTCTCGGCACACTGCGAGCACGTCCAGCCGCCGACCTACCCGGGCCCGAACCGCGTCCAGGAGAGCCAGGCGTTTCTTGACGTTCTCACGCTCAGTGACGTCGACCGTGGATGCCACCAGACCGAGTACATTCCCGTGGCAGCCCTCTAGGCGAACGAAGGAGACGGAGTAGATGCGGCGCCTGCGCACGCCCGGAGCCTCGACGCCCCGGACGAGCCGGTTCAGCACCGGCTCACCGCTCTCCAGGACTCTCTGAGCCACCGCGAGCTCTTCCTCGGGGTCTTCAAGGTCGTACGCCTCGGTGAAGCGCTTTCCGAGTAGGTCTCCCCCTGTCGTCTCGCGCAGCCCGCGGGCGACGGTGTTCATGCGAACCACACGCAGCTGATCATCGAGGACATGCAGCCCCACCGGGGCCTGGGTGAAAATGGCCTTCAACACCGCCACGTCCTCCCGCTGTGAAACGGCCTCCGCCGCCGCGCATACCCGCCAAACGACAGAAGAGCCACACAGCTCCGGCTTGACCAGCACCGGGGGCACATCGAAGAAAGCATCCCAGCGCCATCCGTCGGTGGTATCGACGTTACGCATCAGCGTGGCGACGGACTGGCCGACGGCCTCCTCAGCGGACCATCCGAACATCTTCTCAGCGTGACGTCGCCATTCGGTCACCCGCCCACCCTCATCAATGATCATGAGCACGTCACCATGGGGCATCGAAAGCACCTCCGCCCTCATCCCCTGGTGTCACCGCACCGAGCGGCGCAGTGCACCCTCCACCAGTTCAAGCGCGTGGCGATCCCCCGGCAACCCGACCCGGGCCCAGGCTGTCACGGCAGGCTGATCGAATCCCCGACGGAGGTGGTGACGACGAGCTGCCAGGCTGATCTGGACGGGCGGTCCGACCGTTGTCCGCGACTCACCTCCGACACAGTCCGTGTCGTCGGCGCCCCCTGACGGGCTCCGCCGCAGGTCAGAGAACTGTGCGGAGTGATCGACGCAATCACTCCGGAGCCGTGTGCGCAGGTTCGAATCCTGCCGGGGGCACCCTGTATGAGGTGCCTAAAGACCCCGTCACCAGCGGAAACGCTGCGGTCGGGGTCTTCGCGTTTGTGCAAGCTTATGTCGCTGAAAGCAGCGACTTGCCAGTGATCACGTTGTAATAGCGTGTTGATCTTGGAGGGTTTCGCGGCAGGTCAGAAGGCGTTCCACGGCCCTTCTTGCACATGCCCCGCTCTGCATGATGCCTCACCACGACGGCTGCAGCCCATGCCACTGCACAGGGGTCTATCCATGCCTGCACCACTACAACAATCATGCTGATTGCAGCAGCACGCGTAGAGGGGGGCGGGTGGCTCAGTCAGAGATACCGGTGGCGTTGATCGGTCTGGGCGGAGCAGTTGCTGGAGCAGCAGCCACAGTCACTGTAGGTCGCCTCACGGGGCGACACAGCGTCCAGGCGGCGCTGATCGCAAAGGTGGATGGCCTTCAGGACGAGCTGACGACGTTCTGTGCACCATTCGTCGAGGCGAGAGTCCAGTTACTCCCGGCCCTCACCGGCCGGACCCCCGTCGAGCCGTGGCGCGATTTGGCTCCCCAGATGTCCAGGGCCGCGCCACGCTGGACATCCATGGTTACGGATCCGCTCCGACTGTGGGAGATGCCCGGGATCGTGCGCCGCAAGGCCGACTACGTCGACGATGAAGTACGGCTACACCAGTCGCGCGCCGCTGACCTGCTCCTGCCCGACGTGCATGCGGCAATACGCGAGCTCTATCAGGACACCAAGGAGCTTATCGAGACTTATACCCGAGAATTTCAACGCCTCGCCAAGCGCGGGATGGGGGTTATGTAGCGTCGCCCATTGAAGGGGAGCCAGGCAGAGCCCCGAACCAGAGGCGGCCCGGGGCTCCCGTTCGTCGGTCATGCGGTTGGTCAGTCCGTGGGGTCGTCCCCCTCTGCCAGGCCTTGCATGATCCGGTCGTTCATCTCCTTCTCTTGACCGTCGATGCACTTGGCGTAGATCTTCAGCAGGACGTCGACCGAGTGGCCCGCGCGAGCGGCGACCTCCGGCGCGGGCACTCCGGAGTTGAGCCACTGGGAGACGCCCGCGTGGCGGAGGTCGTACGGCCGGAAGGCGAGAACCGAGGCCACCTGCTCGGGGACGAGCGCCAGTTCTCGAGCCTGCTTCCACGCCCGGGAGTACGACGACGCCGCAATCACGTTTCCCCGCTCACTGGAGAACAGCCGGCCGTCCTTCGCCGTGCCGAACTCCTCCAGGTGCTCGCGGAGCAGCCGCACCAGGGGAGGCGGAATCGGCACGATGCGCACCTCACCGTGGGCTCGCTGTTTCAGACCACGCCGATCATGAGCCTCGCCGGAGTCGGTCCACGCCTTCCCCGCCGTCGGGCGCGTCTCCGCTAACTCGATACGACCCCACCCGGTCTCCGGAAGCGTGCAGTCGGAACGGCGCAGCCCCAGTGCCTCCCCCGGCCGCATGGCCGCGTAATACAGGCACCCGAAGAACGCCCGCAACCGCCGACCGCTCGCCCGGTCGTAGCCACCCACGTACGTAAGGGCGGTCAGTAGCTCCCGAGCCTGCCGAGGGTTGACCACCACCCGGCGGTCGACCTCCTGCAGCGCCCGCTTACCCCGCTTGCGCCGGACCCGGCTCAGCGGATTCGACGGCAGAAGCTCCAGCTCCACGGCGTACTCAAGCGCATTGAAGACCACGGCGCGCCGCCTCCGGTACGTCTGGGTCGCCGCAGGCTTGCCGTCCAGCCTCCGCCCCAGCGCGTCGATCAACTCATGCACACGGGCGATCTCTTGCAGCTCGGCGACTGGAAGCGATGCCTTCTCGATCCACCTCACCGCCGCAACGATCTCTTCCGGCCGCTCCCGCTCCCTACGGGGCACCGGCAGGACATACGAGCGCAGCGCCCGCCGCAGCACCTCGGGAGCAGGCCGCCCCCGCCCCGGCTTCACCAGGACGGGAACGACCGTCGCCAGCGCATCGGTCATGCTGTCCCGCTGCTTGGCCGACGCCTCCGCCCACCGGGCATCCACGTACTTCACGGCCAGGTCCAGGAACGACAGCGCAGCCTTGCCCCCGCGCAGCGAGTCGGGCAGACCGGTCACGGTGTCGAACGGCTCGCCCTTGTCGAGCGCCCGTACCAGCTTGGCCCGGAAGCGGTCAGCCAGCGTCTTGGTCTTGTACGACTCGCTGAACGGCTGTCCGTCGACCACCCAGCGCACGAGGTAGGTCGGCTTCTTGGTGGTCTTGTTGACCGACAGCTTCCAGACGGAAACCTTGTACGACTTCACGACGCCGCCCCCTCAGCCCGCTCCTCCAACCACTCATCGAGCACGTCCCGGCGGACCCTCAGCTCCCCGTTCGGCAGCCGGATACAGGCCGGAGCGAGGCGCAGTTCCCGCCAGCGGTAGAAGGTGCGCCGGGAGATGCCGCCCAGTTCGTCGAGCACCTGCCGGACCGTGAGCAGTTCGGTCGGCTTCGCACGGCTGTCACGCGCCATGGAGACCACCGCCCTCCCGCACCGAGGCAGCCAGGAGAGCCGCCTCCGGCGAGTAGCCGCGCCCCGCGTAACGCCACTCGCCGACCGTGACCGTTGGGTGGTCGGCCAGGCCGAGCGAGGCCCGTTGTTGCTCCGCGCGGTGGTCGGCACGGGCCTGGCGGAGGGCGGTCAGCGTAGTCGAGTAGCGGCGCGACTTGGTGGAGAAGTGTCCGCCGTACCCGAGCATGTGGGCCCAGCGGCGCAGCCCTAGCGGCGCGAACTCCGGCAGACCGCCTAGCCACCAGCACGTACCGATCATGCGCAGCACGTGCGCGCGCACCGGCAGCATGACCATCTCCCGCGCGTGATGGATGCGGCCGTCCACCGCGCCGGCGGACTCCGCCCCCTTCGTGGCGTACTTGGCGACGTAGCCCGCCACAGCTCCCGCAGATGCAGGCCGCTCCCCCGCCTCCCGTCCGTACGAGGTGACCGGCCGTACGTCGACCTGCGCACCGAAGCGCAGCACCCGCGGACCGACCACATTCGCGCCCGGGGCGGTCAGCCGCACCCGACCGACCACAGCCCGGACCGCGTCGACCAGGAGCGGCACGGTCGCCCAGCCGGGTGGAGCCGAGCCGGGCCCATCCGGACCGTCGAGCCGGATCACGGCATGGAAGTGGACCAGGCCCCGCCGCTGGTACTCGGCGACTTTCGCGTACGAGAGCCGGGCAACCTCCCCGAACTCCGTACGCGACAGCCCTGCCCGCCGGGCCACCTCCCGCCGCAGTTCCAGCCCGAACCGGTGCCAGAGCCGACCGGCGAATGCGTGCCAGAGCACCGCCCCCGCGTAGTCGTAACAGCGCGGGCAGAGCGGTTCCCCGAGACGGAGGTCATCCGTCGGGTGCCGCTCCCGGCATTCGGCCGGAGTGCCGTGCGGGCAGCACTCCCCCACCCGTCGAGGCCGGCAGGCCCGCACGCGCCCGTCACGTTCACGGCGGGTGTGGACCGGGCCGAAGCCGGGAGCGGTGAGGGTCGCAAAGACCCGCGGGTGCCCGCTCACCGCCTCCGGCACCTCCTTGCCGCCGACGAGTCCAGCCCGGACGAGTTGGTAGGTGTCCGCCCGGTACACAGCCGAGCAGGCCGGGCAGACCGTCGCCCGTCGATTGCCACACGCGGTGAGCAGGCGACCGCCGTAGACGTCCGACCCGTAGGAGAGCAGGGCCGCGCCTGTGGTCGTGTCGAAGACGGTCGCCGTGCCGACCAGGTGGATCGGGTTCGTGCAGCCGCCGAGGCGGACGATGTTCCGGCGCCAGGTGGCGAACTCCGGTTCCGAGGCCCTGGCGACCAGAGCGGCAGCGCTGTGCGGTACCAGGGTGGCGCTCATCGGCGACCACCCCCACCGCCGAACGCGTGCCCCATCACGGCCGAGATACCTTCCGGCCGGGTCTTGGCACTGAAGCGGAGCGTCGGGTCCGTGAGCCAGAGCGCCGCAGCGTGTGCCGGGCACAGGCGTTGCTCGGTGTCGTCGAGCCCGACGAGGACGACCTGTTCCCGTCCGGCGCAGGTCGAGACCTCCGGGTCCTGCTGCCTGAGTTCACAGTCGGGCAGCGGGGATTTGCGCGAATGATGCGCGATGGACAAAGTGTGAGTGCTCCTTTCACTGCTCATGTGGCGGATGGAGTGGGTTCCTGACGGGGTCGGGTTTGGCGACTTCGCGCCCCGTCGGGAGCCCGTCGTACGGGCGATCACTGCCGCTCCTCGGGCGGAACCGCGACGACCACGTACGAGATCGGCCCGAAGTCGCGGCGCGCGTCGAAGTAGCCCCGGCCGATGTCCTCCGCCGGCACGCCGAGCGGAGCGGCGAGGGACTCCACTCCCTCTCGGCGACCGGCGGAGTCCGGTGCGTCGATCAGGACGGCGACGGATGCGTGACGCGGTACAACCACGTCGGGGTTGGCGGCCAGGAAGTCGGCCAGCTCACGGAGACCAGCCAGGAACGCGGCGCGATCACCGGAGCGGATGACGTAGTCGGACACGAGGTGTCCCCTTTCTCGGTCAGCGGGGCGTTTCAGAAGCGGAGTTGACCTAGGGGCCCGTTCACGCCGTCGAGGAATGCCTGAGCAAGTGGCGCGGCCACGGTCCGGGAGAGCAGGAAGCCAAAGGCCCCGCAGAGCAGCGCGTCGACCCACCGCAGGTACCGGATACGCAGCAGGAACCAGATCAGCAGCCCGAGCAGCAGAACGGCGGACATGGACACCAGCACGGCAGGCCCCTTTCACGGCGCTTCGACGTGCAGTTCGGACAGGACGGGAGTCAGGTGCGCATACTCGGCGGCGACGGCTTCCGCCTCCGCCTCTGTGATCAGGTGCGACCGGGCCCGTTCCCAGCCGTCGCCGGAGGCGAGGACGGCCGTACCGGCCTGTTCCGGGGTGATGGCCTGCGCTGCCTTGAGCGCGTCGGGGTTGAGGTCACCAAGCGCCATCTCGGCCGTACCGGGGTCGGCCACGCGGTGGCACACCCGGCCGCCCAGTTGGGCCCGCAGCGCAGTGACGCCAGGCCCCAGGTCGGAGCCGACACGTTGGCCGGCGACAACGAGGAACACACCGAGGGCCGCGCCAAGTTGGGCCAGCCGAATCAGCGCCGTACCAGCCGCCTGCGCTTCGTCCTTCTCGTTCCGGCTCGCCACGAGGAAGAGTTCCGCGATCTCGTCGACGATTACGACGACGGGGACCGGGCGTTCCTTGTCCGGCAGACCCCAGATATTGCGGACACGAGCCGCCCGGCAGACGGTCATGCGGTCGAGGGTCAGATCTACGAGCGCGGCCAGCAGCCGGACCGCCTGTTCACGGTTGGTCGCCAGAGCCGACAACCGCGGCTCGTACAGGGACAGCTCCATACCGCCCTTGCAGTCGATGCCGACGAGAGCCACGGGTTGCGGAGCCAGACCCGCCACAAGGGCGTTGATCAGCGTCGACTTGCCGGAGCGGGTGGCACCCACGATCAGCCAGTGCGGCACGCGCCGCAGGTCGACCACCCACGCGGCCCCGGTCTCCAGCGCGCCCACGGTAACCCGGAGCAGATGGCCAGGGCCTCGCTGCTTCGGAACCCGCGGATCGGCCAACGGATCGGCCGCCGACGCGACGATCCGTACGACCCCCGGCTTCCAGGAGGTCACCCGGACCGCGTGAACCTGCCAGTCCTCCGCCATGGCAGGTACGGCCTTGACGAAGTCCTCCGGCACCTGGCCCGGCAAGAGCCGTACCAGGAGAACGAAACCGCCGACGGTCGGTCGTATGAGACCGCGACGGGGTACCCGCGGCTGAGGTGGAGGCGCCCCGTTGCCGACAAGCCCGGACACGACCGTCAGCGCCGGTCGCCGGCTCACGGCGAGGCCACACCCGGCCATCAGTGCCCGCCAGGTGCGCATGACCCGAAAGGCGGCGGCCGGAAAGCCGAGTAACAGCCACCAAGCGACGAGGTAGCGGCGGCGCAGGGCCGGGCCCGCCAGGAGGAGCAATGCTCAAGACCTGTGGATCGGTTCCGGGGAGGCACGCGGAGGGCGTACCTTCCCGAATGATCCTTTGATGGTCACCGAGTAGGCCCGCGTTCGCAGCGCGGGTCGGGAAGGCAC
>NZ_JBIARC010000090.1:0-22201 GCF_042889625.1 Streptomyces sp. NPDC002573
GCCCCGTCGCCCGGTCGCCCGACCGGGCGACCGCAATCAATCACCCCGATCACGACCGGCCGGCCAATTGCCTGTTACTGACCCACGCTCCTAGCCGCGCGTGCTGATGTAGTGCACCTTCGTGCCCCACTCTTGCTGTGCCGGAGCCGCACACCACTGGCACAGCGGTGCGCCGCCGCGCCCGTACTTGTGCGTCTTGCGTTGGCACGTCGCACACGGACCGACCTGATCACCAGGACAGATCAGTGCCGACGGGTCAGGCTCTGAGAGGGGAGGCAGGGGAGTCGTCATCGTGTGGTTCCTGTTCCGGGCGACGAGACCAGCCACCCGACGGCAGGATAACGCCGCAGATGGCACGCATGTTCGATCCGTGTCCGCGTGCCTGGTGGCGACGCCTGTTGCGGCCAACGGTTGCGTCTGCTGTTCCACTATCTGCTGCGTCAACTGTTGTGCGAGCCTGGCCTACGCCGCCGTGTCTGTGCAGGTCACCACGGGCATGCGGGTGTGGTCGGGGGTCCGACATCCCCGTTGCGGCCGCTTTCGCCCATGTCCCTGGCTGGAGTTGAGGGTGAGGGACGGGCGGGATGAGCGGCGCGGACGCTGCCGGGGATCGGGGCGCACTGGCCGGTGTTGCGCGGCGTCGCCGCCGCGCCGGGCCGCCGCCGGGGCCGGTAAGTCGAGGATGTTCAGCCGGGCGTCGGGCTGGCAGTGGCTGCACGCCCGCAGCCCTGTCGCGAGCAGTCGGCGGGCCTCGTCGCGGCTGACCGCACGGCGTCGCTTGCTCGTCATGCGGCAGTCGCCGGCGTGAACCTGGACGGGTGGCCGACCCGTGCCGATGCCGAGTTCCACGAGCCAGTCCGGAGGCCGCGGACGCTCGCGCCGACCGCGTTCCTGTTCGGCCTGCCGCCGCTCCAGGGCTGCGATCTTGCGGTCGATGCGCTCCATCCACAGGGCATGCCGCACCCGCATTCTGTGGAATCAGCTTTGTCAAGCTCACGGTGCGTTGCTGCGTTGGGCTGAGAGAGCGTGTGTCTGATCTCTGGCCGTTTCGGACGCTGCACCAGAGTGACGATCACCTGGTCGGGGCCGGGTTCGGGTTCTGGCGCCTCTACCACGGACAGCACCTCGGGTCCGCCGAACTCAGTGACCTGCACGACTCGCATCAGTCTTTCATTTCGTTGTTCCCGTCAGAAGGGCGACGGCCTGCCCCAAGGGGGCAGGCCGTCTGGCTGGTCGGCAGCGTCCGTAATCAGGGCGGCAGCGGCGTCCAACTGGGTGCTCTGGTTCCTCTGCGCCACCGGGCTGGGGTGCCGCGCCCCGGGGCGGTCAGGCAGGAAGGTCCCGGGAACTGGCTCAAGCCCGGCAGGATTACGAGCCCAGCCGGCCGCGCAGTTGGGTCCGAGTGGTAGCCGTCGCCGCCGACCGACTCCCCGGTCAAGACATGCCCTGCTGGGGGGCGGATTGACTGGTGCCGTTTTCCGTGAGAGCTGCGTGTGCGGTCTGCAGTAGTTCTTCGGAGATGGGGCTGTTCTGGGTGGCGCGGGCGAGGAGGAGGGCTCCGACCAGGGTGCAGAGCTGGGCCATTCCGTCGTTGTGGTCGGTGGTCAGCCGGGCGGCGAGGTTGCGTATCCCGGTCGTGTAGACGTGGTTGGACCGGGCTGCCTGGGCGGGGTCGCGTCCCAGGTCGGTGGCGAGTGCGGAGACGGGGCACGCGCTACCGGGGTCATCGCGGTGTTGGACCGAGAGGTAGTGCTCGATCAGCCTCCTGCGGGCCGCTTGGTGCTCTTCGGCATGTTCCTGGAGTTCCGTGGCTGGGCGGGCCGATGGTTTGCCGGGGTCGGCGAAGGCGTGGGCGATGGCCTCGTCGACCAGGTCGTCCTTCGAGGTGAAGTGCTTGTAGAACCCGCCATGGGTCAGTCCGGTGGTCTTCATGAGGTCGGCGATGCTGACCGCGGTGCCCTTCTCTCGGAACATCCGGGAGGCGGTGGCGACGATGCGCTGTCGGTTCTCCTGCGCTTGCCACCGGGATGCACGGCTCACGGATTCACCCCCTAAATAGATGCCACTTGCAATCTATCGTAGCCGCTGTTTAGATTTTATACAGCATCTATCTGATGTCGGTGGGATCACCTACCTGGCCGGGACGTCGTGCCGCCTGCTGCTGTCTGGTGACGGGCGGCCCGGCGCGGACATCCGCAGAGTCACCGGCGGCGCTGCGGGATCTCTACGGCGCTGCCGTCGGGACCAGCGGTGACGTCGGTGAGGCTGTCTTGCTGACAGTTCTGCCGGCGCTCTGGTCACACCTCAACCCAGTTGTTCCATAACGCTTGAAGGAGTCCTGCCGATGGTCGCCAGCAATCTTGTTCTCATACCCGGGGCCGGCGGCGTGGGCCGCGCCGTCTTCGAGGATCTGCGCGCCCACGACGTGCCAGTGCGGTTCATGGTCCGGCGTGAGGACGAGCGGGCGGCCGAGCTGCGGGCGCTCGGTGCTGAGGTCGTCATCGGTGACCTGACCCGGCCCGAGACGGTGGCGGCCGCGTTGCAGGGCGTGACGCGGATGTATTTCGCGATGGCCGTGTCGCCGGACCACCTGCTTGCAGCGACCGTGGTGACCTCCGTCGCCAAGGCGTACGGGAAGCTGGAGGCGCTGGTGGACCTGTCACAGATGACGGTGTCGCAGATGACCGCCACCAGCACGGAGGAGTCGCACCAGCAGCGGCTGCACTGGCTGGCTGAGCAGGTCTTCGACTGGTCGGGTCTGCCGGTGGTGCACATCCGGCCGACGGCTTTCCTGGATACTCCGCTGTTCACCATGATGGCGGCGCGGTCCATCCAGGCGAGCGGAACGATTGCCCTGCCGTTCGGTACGGGACGTACCTCGCCTGTCGCCGTGGACGACGTCGCCCGGACTGTCGCCACCGTGCTGCGCGCCCCGGCTGCCCACATCGGACAGATCTACGAGCTGACCGGACCCCGCTCGGTCGACATGACCGAACTGGCTGCGGAGTTCTCGCGAGCGCTGGGCCGGCAGGTCACTTATGTGGACGTGCCCCCGGAGAGGTGGGAAGCCCAGCTCCCGAAGATGGGGATGGCGCCACACCTTGTCCAACACGTCGCCACGATGGCCCGGCTGCACCGGGACAACCGCTACAACCGCACCGCTGACGGCGTGCAGCGGGTGACAGGCGCTCCCGCGCAGTCGATCGAGGAGTTCGTGGCCGCTCGCAAGGACTTCTACCTGGGCTGAGCCGCACGGTGGCCTACGGATCGCTTTCAGCGTCGTCCCGGTGGATGCGACGGAGGGCCGACATCATCCCGCCGGTATGGGCCGCGTCCCCGCAGCCACGCCCTCTGGCCCCCACCCCAGCCGGGGCCGCCGAAGCCATGCGGGCCGTGTTCGGCCGGGACCCTCGAACAGCCGGGCGGGTGGACGGGCATGCCACCCCGCTTGGCGGCTCCGGGGTGCGTGGGGACGAACCCCGGAGCCCGCGGCCGCCCCGCCTCCGCGGCGGGGCGGCCGGCGTGGCCGTCGTAGCAGCGGCGGTCACCCCACTGACCACCTGAGGGTCCGCTGTCGAGGGCGGTCCCGGTTTTCCTCACACGAGGCGACAGCTGATGTCGCCTTCGATATGAAACTCAAGGATGGTGTTGATCATGCAGTACATGGTGTTGATCTACCAGAACGAGTCGAACGACGGCCAGATGGATTGGCCTCAGCTCGGCAAGGACTACAGGGAGTACGCAGCGGCGGCCGTACGGGCGGGCGTGATGCGGGGAGGGGAGAGACTGCAGCCCTCCGCCGCTGCGGCCACAGTGACGGTCCGGAACGGCGAACGGCTGGTCACCGGCGGCCCGTTCGCCGACACGCAGGACCAGCTGGGCGGGTTCTTCGTGCTGGAGTGCGCGAACCTCGACGGGGCACTGGAGTGGGCGGCACGCTGCCCAGGCGCCAGTCACGGCACGGTGGAAGTCCGTCCGGTCATGCCGACCTGACCAAAGGGGCAAGCTCCGGCGGCCTTCCGGGGCCCGAGCCGAGCGCCCGCGACTGCCGGTTGGGGTGATCGACCCCGCCGGGGGCCCGGATATTGGGAAGTGGGGAGAGAGGCCCTTCCCGGTGCCTGCCTGCAGGCTGTACGACGTCTGCCATCGGCAACATCGAGGGCGGACCATCCGGGCGGATGGTCCGCCCCTGCCTCCTGCGGAATGCCACCTTCGGCCGGCCGCCCGGCGCGACGCCACTGGCGGCTCATCACCCCTCGTGAGCCGGTCTCTCTACTGCATCCGCAAGCAGCTGCTTCCTGCACGGCGTTCCCCCAGGAGCGCACGGCTGTCCGAGCCCGCTGGGCGGCTTCACCGCGCGCGGGCGGTGGCAGGCCCCGCCCGTCCCGGCTCCCGGTCAGTCGGTGTCCTGCGGTTCGTACCGTCCGGTGGTGTTCTGAGTGAGAGCCGTATGTGCGGCCTGCAGCAGTTCTTCGGAGATCGGGTTGCCCCGGGTGGCACGGGCGAGGGCGAGGGCCCCGACCAGGGTGCACAGCTGGGCCATGCCGTCGTCGTCGCCGGTGGCCAGCCGGGCTGCTCGGTTGCGTACGCCGTTGATGTAGAGGTCGCGGGAGCGGGCGGCCTGGTCGGGTTCGCGTCCGAGGTCGGCGGCGAACCCGGAGACAGGACAGCCGTCCCCGGGATGGTCGCGGTGCCAGGCCGAGAGGTAGTCCTCGATCATCTTCTGCCGGGCGGCTTCGTGTTCGCCGGGGGCCTCATCGGGGCTGGCCGCCGCCGAGTGTGTCCCTTGCTCGGCGAAGGCGTGGGCGATGGCCTCGTCGACCAGGTCGTCCTTCGAGGCGAACTGTTTGTAGAACCCGCCGTGGGTCAGTCCGATGGTCTTCATGAGGTCGGCGACGCTGACCGCGGTGCCTTTCTCGCGGAACATCCGGGAGGCGGTGGCGACGACGCGCTGCCGGTTCTCCTGCGCCTGCGCCCGGGACACGCGGCCCATGGAATCACTCTCCTCAAATGGATGTCGCTTGCCATCTATCCTAACCCTCTGTTTAGATTTGTGATGACATCTATTTCAGATGCCCGGAACCCGGCAGGCCAGGAAGAGGCCTGCTGTCCGGCACCGACGGCCTACGCCAGGCAATCCACAACCACGACAGCACTGGAGATCCCCGTGGCATCACCGCCCACCCCCGCTGAGTCCTCCACGTCGGGACCTTCCATACCTTTTACGCCGCCCGTCCAGCGGCGCGTGTCCGAGGCGGTCCACCGCCGGCGCTGGGCCATCCTGGCCGTGCTCGCGTGCAGCCTCCTGGTGGTGATGCTGGACAACTCGATCCTCAACGTGGCGACGAAGACCATTGCCCAGCCCGCACCGGTCGGACTCGGCGCCACCCAGGGCCAGCTGGAGTGGGCGGTCAACTCCTACACGCTGGTCTTCGCCGGGCTGCTCTTCACCGCGGGCCTGCTCGGTGACCGCCTCGGCCGCAAGAAGGTACTGCTCTTCGGCATGGCCGTGTTCGGTGTGGGATCGGTGCTGTCCGCGGCGTCGGACTCCTCCGGGCAGCTCATCGCCTTCCGCGCGGTGATGGGCTTCGGCGGTGCCTTCATCCTGCCCGCCACCCTCGCGATCATCATGAACGTCTTCGAGCCCGCGGAGCAGCCCAAGGCCATCGGCATCTGGACCGGCGTGGTCGGCTTCGCCATCGCCGCCGGCCCCATCACCGGCGGCATCCTGCTGCAGCACTTCTGGTGGGGTTCGGTCTTCCTGGTCAACGTGCCGATCGTGGTCGCCGCGATGGTGGCGATGGCCGCGATCGTCCCCGACTCCAAGGACCCCCGGCCCAACAGGCTCGACCCCGTTGGCGTACTGCTGTCGATCGCCGGTCTGGCGCTGCTGGTCTACGGCATCATCAAGGGCGGCCAGCTGGGCGACTTCACCCGGCCCGAAGCCTGGGTGACGATCTTCGCCGGCTTGGCGGTCCTGGCCGGTTTCGTGGTGTACGAGGCCCGCAGCGACCATCCGGCACTCGACGTCACCTACTTCCGCAACCGGCGGTTCTCCGCCTCCGTCGCCGCCATCGGCCTGGTCTTCTTCGCCCTCTTGGGCGTCACGTTCTTCAGCGTCTTCTACAACCAGAGCGTGCGCGGCTACAGCGTCCTACAGTCCGGCCTGCTCGTGATACCGCTGGCCGCCTCGCAGATGTTCTTCGCCCCGCGAGCCCGGCTGGTCGTGGCCCGTTATGGCATCCGCGCCGTGTGCGCCAGCGGTCTGGCCCTGACCGCCGTGGCCTTCGCGGGCTTCCTGCTGCTGGGCCAGAGCACCCCGATTTGGGTGCTGGAGGTGCTGTTCTTCCTGATGGGCACAGGAATGGCGCATGTGATGCCGCCGGCCACCGTCATGATCATGTCGTCACTGCCGCGGGAGAAGGCCGGCTCGGGATCCGCCATCAACAACACCTTCCGGCAGGTCGGCGGCGCCATGGGCGTCGCCGTGCTCGGCTCGCTGCTGTCCACCACCTACCGCAACGGCATCAACGGCCACCTGGGCGTGCTGCCCGCCTCCGACCGGCACGGCGCAGGCGAATCCGTCCAGGCGACCCTCGCCATCGCCGAGAAGCTCGGCCCGGCCGGCAAAGCCCTGGTACAGCCCGCACACGACGCGTTCATCCACGCCATGCACATCACCGCGCTCGGAGCAGCGGGCGTCGCCCTGCTCGGCGCGGTCGTCGTGCTGCTCTTCCTGCCCGGCAAGGCCGCCGCCGGCTCCGGCGGAGCCAAACCCTAGCGCCAGACTGCCTGACCAGATCCACTTCACTGGCCCGCACCACCCACGGTACGGGCCCAGGAGCTTTGCAATTCCGCCGTCAGGTGATGCAGTGTCAATGCCCGCATCCGCAGGTCTGTCCGTGCCCGCGGGCACTTCCCCAACGAGGCCGCCGCCCTCAAGTGCATCTACATGGCGCTGATGAGCCTGGACCCGACGGGCAAGGGCCGCAAACGGTGGACCATGCGCTGGAAAGCACCCCTGAACGCGTTCCAGATCGCCTTCGAGGGCCGCCTGATCCCGAGCAGCAACTGACCACCAACAATCAAGATCAGCTGTTAAATTGACACACCCGCGCGGGAGCAGATCGTCCAGCCATGTCAGCGGTCTTCCCTGGCATCCCGTCGAATCTCGGTGATCGGCAGCAACTGACGTGGGGTGGGGCCGGCCGGTGTTGGGATGTCGGCGAGGCGTTCCAGCAGCCGGTTGAGGGCGGCGTGTCCGTCATCGACAGCTGCCTTTTCTTCGTCGGTCAGTGGGATCGTGGCCCGCATGCGTTGGAGGTTGTCCTTCGCCTCCAGGACTTGGGCCTTGCTGGAGTCCTTGGGCGTGTAGAAGTCGCAGCGGGCGCAGGCCATGCGGTGTGGGCACTGCTCGAAGAACGTGTACGTGCAGTAACCATGGCCCAGGTCGTAGTGCTGCCAGGGTTCCCCGGCTGCGGTCGCGCCGGAGGTGACGGCCTCGCGGTCGACGAGGACCTCGATGGTGCGCACGTTGCGGGCGAAGTACCCGGCGTCCTCGTACGCCTTGGTCAGCGTGTTGGGGCTGATCTTCGCGTAGTGCTGGGTGGATTCCGGGGAGCGGTGTCCGAGCCAGGCCTGCAGTTCGAACAGGGTCATCGGCTCCTTCGCGTTGTAGAGCTGGCTGGCGATGGTGGAGCGGGCCCGGTGGCTGGTGATGTTGCCGCGGACGTCGGCGGATGGAACGCCGGCCTTGCGGCAGAGCATGGGGATGATGCTGCTGTTGATGTAGCCGGTGGAAACAGGACGGGCGCGGTAGGTGAACAGGAAGTCGACCTGTTCTCCGGTGCGTTTGTCGGTTCGTTTCGGCTGCTGGGGGCGCAGTGCTTCCCAGGCGTTGATGGCCTGTCCGAGCAGTGGGTCGACGGGTTTGGTGAACGCCGTGCCGGTCTTGTGCGCGGGCACGTCAAGCAGACAGACGGCGTCCCGGGCGAGGATGCTCTCGGAGTCGCCGGCGACGGGATTGCCGTCGTGCTGCCAGCGGATGCAGCCCAGGCGCAGCCGGGCGATCTCGTTGCTGCGCTGTCCGGCGAACAGCCAGGTCAGCGTGATGGCTCTGACGAGTTCCAGGGGGTAGGTGGGTCCGGCTTTGCCGCGGGGGATGTCGGCCGATTCCAGGTTGAGTCCGGCCCACAGCAGCTTGGCCCAGACCTCGTCAGCGATCACCCGTGGGTGCGGCCCGAGCAGGGCGTTGATGCTGCGCGGCACCGACAGAGCTCGCAGGGGGTCGAATCCCAGGCGCAGCCACTCCCAGTCCTGGATGTCGCGGAAGAAGACCCGCACGGAACGGATCAGACCGGCTTTCGAGCCGGCCTGCAGCGGTTGCCCGAGGCGTTCTTCGAAGCTGCTGGTGCGTACGACGTAGTCGCCGATCTCCATGCGGTCGACGGCCGCGATCCAGGCCGCGCACGTCTGCCGGGTCCAGGCTGCGGGATCGGCGGCTTGCGGCTGCTGTGCGGCGATCCACCGTCCGGTCTTCAGGAGCGCGGCCCGGACGTGGAGGCGGGAGCGGTGGGTCATGGTCGTCGTGGCGTTCCACCGCTCCACCCAGGCGGCCCATACCGGTGGCACCCCGGTCTGGCTGACCACATCAGCGCCGCAGACCGTGGCGGGCGGGTCGCAGAAACCGAGGGCTGCCACGGCCCGTTGCACCGCGTACAGAACCCTCATGCCTCCGTCGGTCAGAAGTTCCTCGCGCCGGACGCGATCGAAGAACGGCGTGGTCAGGTCACTGGCGTGCGGGCTGCGGTTGAGGAGGAAGAGCTGGCTCATCACCGAGGGCACGCCTGTGTCCTCTTCCTTGCCGTACTGATAGCCCCAGCCGGTCAGCACGGTACGAACGCGTGCGATCTCCTCTTCGACCAGCCGGCACCCGAAGACGCGGCAGGCCAGCGACAACCGGTCGAAGTGCCCCAGATACCGGAAGCCTGCGTAAGCGCCCAGGTGATAGGCGTGGCCGCAGAGGAAGGGCCTCACGTACCCCTCGGCCCAGGTGGGCACCTGTTCCTGGTAGGCCCTGTGGTTGCGGCCGAGGAAGTCCAGCCAATCCTGCTCGCTCCAGCCCCAGAAGGTCCGGCCCACGTCCGCAGACCTCAGCAGCAGCACGGCGGCCGCGTCGTGCATGGCCCGCCGCGCATGCATGCTGGGCGGCGTGTCGAAGCTGGCGTTGACATCCTGCAGCGGACGCAGGAGCCGCCCGATCTCGGCCCACTGGGGAGCATCCGGGTCGTGATGGCGCAACCGGCGCAGGTTCCGCACGCCCAGCTCGCGAATGGCACGCTGCTCCGCCTTCGACAGCACGGGCGAGCGGTCGTAGCGGCCCAGGTCGATCGGACACTCCCAGCCGCCGTCGGCGTCCACCGTCAGGGGGCTGATCGTCATCGCGACGCTCCTCCCGTCGCGTCGTTCGACGTGCCCGCGGCGGCGAGCATCCGTACTCGCCAGGCGTGAATGTGGTCCATCCCGCTCTTCAGCTTCTCGGCGAGATCCCGGCCGGAGAGGTGGATATACCGCAAGGTCGTATCCGTGTGGCGGTGCCCGGCGAACAACGCGATGGCGTGCACCTCCCAGCCCATTCGTGCTAGATCGGTCAGACACAGATGCCGGGTGGTGTGGGTGGAAAACCGTTCGACACCGGCCGTCAGCGCGAGACGGCGCACCACCTTCGACCACGTCCACAGACTCAGCGGCTGACCGTGGTTGCGCCGCGACTCCGACAAGAACAGCGGCCCCCGCGACCGGCTGATCGCCGCACGACGGGCGAGGTAGTCGGCCAGCAGCACACCCGTCGGCGCGGAGTACGGAACCACGCGCTCCAGCCGGTTCTTCGTCGTCTCCGCCCGCACCCGTACCGTCCGGTGCGCCGGATCCAGATCACCGGTGCGCAGCGAACACAGCTCCTCCCGGCGCAGCGCCGCGTCATAGGCGAGCGCCAGCATCACCCGGTTCCGCACCGGCTCACGCCGCGCGACCTCCAGCAGGTCCAACCACTGCTGCTCAGTCGGGATCCAGGGCAGCCTGGAAAACCGCGGCACCAGCCCCCGCTGGTGACTGCTCGCGCGCCGACCAGGCGTGTACCGCCCGCGGCCCACAGGGTTGGACTCGCGCAGCCCTTCCTCGACAAGGAAGTCGTAGAACAGGCGCACCGGCACCAGACGCTGCTGGATCGTCGCGTTCGCCAGCCCCGCCCCCGACTCAATGGACACCACGTTCGCCCCGCGGCGATGCGGCCGAGACGTCAACTCGCGGACGAACACCCCCACATGCGTCCGACCCGCCGACAGCGGATCAACCGCCTCGCGCTCACACAGCGCCAGGTACTCCGCCAGCCCGCGCGCGTAGGCGTCCAAGGTCCGCGGCGCGCGCCCGAGATCCTCCCACGCCTGCAGCCAAGTGGCCGCGTGATCGTTTCGTGCCAGTACCGGCCACTTGGCCACGAGTACCGATGTACTGCTCAAGCCGTTCCCCAGGGTCGTGGATGAACCCGAGCTACATGATCACCCAGGCAGATTCCACGTAACTTCTAGAGTGCGCAGGCGCTCCAGATCGGGCGGCAGGTCATCGAACATATTTTTGATTCTATGCCCATGATCACTGCCCGTGCCCTCGCGTGTTCGATTTTATGTTCGATAACGTGGGGTGCGGGAGGTGGGTGCTATGACTGCGGATGTACCGGCACGCCAGGTGTCGACGGTGATGCACGTGCGGTGCCCGGACCGCCTGCCGGAGGAGACCTACCGGCAGGTCCTGGAGCAGCTGGCGGAACTGTCCCCGGTGGTGCAGGCTCTGCCGCCCACCGTGGCACTGGTGGAGCTGAAGGGTGCTCTGCGCTACCACGGCGCTGGCGCCCGGCGCCTGGGGGAGGTCCTGCGGGTGCGCACCCTTTCCCGTCTCGGGGTCGACGTGCGCGTGGGCATCGGCCCCTCGATCACGGTCGCGGCCACGGCCTCCGCGCAGATCCCGCAGCCGGGCGGCGTTCTCGCCATCGAGGCCGACCAGGCCGCAGGCTGGCTGGGGGCGTTGCCGGTCGACGCCCTGTACGGTATCGGCCCCCGCCAGGCCGAGGTGCTGCGCGGCTACGGCATCCACTACGTCGGCACGCTCGCCGCCGTCCCAACCGCGACCGTCCAGCGCCTCCTGGGCGGCCGTGCCGGCCGCACCGCCGCCGACCGGGCCCGTGGCATCGACCCGCGCCCCGTCATCCCCCGCACGCTGCCCGCCGCCGCGACCGTCCGCCACGCCTTCCCCCGGCACACCATCGACGGCGCCGACACCCGTGCCGCCCTCCTCGATCTGGTGGTCCAGCTCGGCCGCCTGCTGCGCGGCCGGGGCCAGGGGGCCCGGGCGCTCACGCTCACCCTCCGATTCGCCGGCAACAGCAGATGGGAGAAGACCCGCCGCCTGCCGGAGCCGTCCGCGCACGACGAGGACCTGCGCATCCTCGCCTACCAGCTGATGGATGCCGCCGGCCTGCAGCGCGGCCGCCTGACCGGGCTGCTACTCAAGGGGGACGACCTCATCTCCGCCGACCAGGTCGCCCAGCAGATCAGCCTCGATGACGCCCGCGAGGCACGGCTGGTGGCCGAAGCGGCCGTCGACCGCATCCGGGACAAGTTCGGCCCTCGCATCATCGGCCCTGCCGCCGTCTTCCGGCGCGCCTCGTAATGCGATCAGCTTCTCCTATGTAGAAGTGAGGTCCGCCCCCCGCATCGCGCCAGGCACCGTTCGGGCCAGCCACAACGACCTCGAACGCGGCCGGGAGACGCAGGTTCGGCAAGATCGTGTGCCGCAAGTTCGCCCTGGCGGACGGCGCGAGCGGGCTTCCGGCTCGCGTGCGCGCGTGTGACGACGCCACGACGGGCGTCGGTTCCCGGCTCGGCACACTTCATCACATAGGTGGTCATTGGCGAGAATTGAGACCCAACGGTGCATTTCGGCTGTAAACATTCATGTGTCCGACCAGGCAGGCGCATCAGGCACCTGCCGTGAAAGGAGCACGGAATGCGGGTTTCCAGTCTTGTCGCCGCGCTGGGCGTCGCGGCCGCCGCCCTGCTGGGCGGCGCCACTGGCGCCAGCGCCGCAACCAATGCGCCCTCGGTGGTAGCTCATGCCACGCACGACCGTGGTCACGACCGTGATGGCTACGGGCGCGGCGACCACGAGGGCCGCTGGGGCGACCACCGTTGGGGTGGTCACGAGGGCCGTTGGGGTGGTCACCGTTGGGGTGGTCACGAGGGCCGTTGGGGTGGTCACCGTTGGGGTGGTCACGAGGGCCGCTGGGGTGGTCACGAGGGCCGCTGGGGTGGTCACCGTTGGGGTGGTCACGAGGGCCGTTGGGGTGGTCACGAGGGCCGCTGGGGCGACGACCGCTACGACCACCGCTGACCGCCCTTGGGGTGCCTTCCACTGTTGGGGAGGCACCCCTTCCCTGTGCCTCGACTGCACGCGCCCAAGAGACCACTGCTGCTCGGCGCGCTGTCGGTGGGTGCCTATCCCTTGGCGTTCTACACCTTCATGCACCTGGCCGGGGCCGCCGCCGGCACCGTAGTGTCGATCGGCTTGCCGCCGCTCGCCTCGGCTCTGATCGAGTGGATCGTCGACAGGCGCCGCCTCCCGCGCTGCTGGGTGATCGGTGCTGCTCTGGGCCTGTCCGGGACGGTGCTGCTGTGGCGGCCGAAGCCACCGGCGCCCACTCCGGCCCCGGGGCCCGCTCCGCGGGGGAGAACCGTGTTCGGAGTGGGTCTCGCCTGGTGGCCGGTTTGACCTACGTTCTGTACTCCTGGGCGGGCTGCTGCCCGAGACCAAGACGGCGACCGCCGATGTCTGGGCCGAAGCTGACCGCCTGGGAGAAGTCGCAGATCGTGCGCCTGGAGATCCGCGGGGTCCGCCGCGCGGCCGCCGACATCACCGACCAGCCGGACATCGACCTCGGCATCGAGCGCATTAAGGAACGGGCCCGCAAGAGCGCTGCGAAGAGCAAGTAGTGCCCCCGGGGACGGCGTCCTACTGGCAACCATCCGCCGTCCCCGGGCGCCTCCCAACCCAGCAAAAGTCAGGAAGCCCCAGCATGACGAACAACGTCGTCCAGCTCCACAGCGACACGCTGCAGGACACCCTGACCCAGACCATCATCGACGTCGTCGCCAACGCCGGACCCCGGCCCCTCGACCCGCCCAACGAGGCCATCCAGGCTGGCAGATGGATCGGGGAGAAGCAGGCGTACCTCGCCGACGCTCCGCCGTCGTGCCCAACTTTCTGCGCAACGCCGCCGAGTTCGTCGACGTCGCACGTAGGACCGTGTCGTACTACGCCCACGTCACCGCCTTCCACACCCTGCGTGCGCCCGTCTCCTGCTGTGCGCCCTGCGTGGCGCCGGACGGCTCATCGTCCGCTGGGGCAAGTGGGTTGCCGACACCGAGGCCCGCCCGGTCGAGGCCGAGGCCGCCGCCTCCACCGGCATCGAGGCCTGGCTCGCCCAGTGCGTGCAGCTGTACTGGCAGCTGGAGTACGCTCCTGTTCGGCGAGTTCGAAACTGAGTGCGCCCTGGGGCCGTACTACAGGCGGCAAGGCTTCACCGTGCTGCGGCCCGGGCAGGGCATTGACGTCGGCACGCTGCTCACCGGCGTTCCGCTTCATCTCGGTGCCGGACCGGGCCTGACCTTCTTCCACCGGTGGCGGCCGCAGGACAGGTGACGGCCCTCCCAGGAGACCAGCCTCGCGTGGATTCCGCTGCAGACTGTCATCAGGCAGCCAGGACGTCCCGGAGCTCTCGCACGGCACGCTCGCCGTGGTGGTGGGCGGGGATCGCCTCATACAGGTCCAAGGGACGGCGGCGGACCAGGCCGGTGCGGTAGCCGTCCGGCAGCCCGGTCAGGGTTGGTGAGTCCCGCGGGATCGGAGCAGGGTTTGTTACTCACCTTCGGGTGAAAGCTGTCGTCGTGGTGGGGCGGCGGGGCTGGTGGATGGTTGCGCGCCAACCTGTTCAACGGCCTCTCCGTCGACGACCTGGACGCCCACACACGGCTGGACGTGGATCCGGAAACCGTCGGGCAACTCATCCGCCGATCCCTCCACCACGACAGCGCGCTCGGCGAGGAGACCATCAACGCGCTTCTCGACATGGCTCTGCCGCCGTCCGCGAAATCCTCCGAGAGCTAGCCAGGAGACCCCAGCCAGCTGCGCTCCGCCAGGCCCCGGCCCAGCGAGTGGTCCGATGCGGAACCGGCAGCCTCCAGGCCGCCGCACCGCCGGAGGACGACCAGGAGCCGGACAGGGGTCGCGGCTCGTCCGCCGGCGGACCTGACCGCACATGCCCGCTGTGCGGTCGGCAGCCGTCAGGCCGCACAGCGGGACCGATTCCGAAGTCACCGCACCACCAGGCGGGACGGATGGGCCCATCCGACGGCACCACCCCACCGGATTCGCGGCGAGTGGGGTGCTGGCGACGCTGCACCAGGCAGTGCCAGCACAGCCTGCCCATCGGCACGTAGTGGTGCGGGAGCTTGGGGTCCAGCTGCGCGCGGCCGATCATGTCACCGGCGGCGTATCCGTCACCGCACAACCCACAAGCGCCTGCTGCGGCGGCTGCCTTGACCCAGCGCGGCCGGGGGAGCCGGCCGATCCCTCGCAGCCGGACGTCGAGATCGACTTCGACGACCGCCTGCGGCCTGCTGGTGCAGCTGCTCAGCGAGATGTTCGGCTCTGCCGTGCCCAGCCAGGTGCACAGCCGTGGCTCCAGCGGGCATGGATACGGCTCTGTGGGGTCATCGCGTATGACGGGGGCTGTCGGTACCCCGCGCTATTGTCGGCGAAGGCCACGGGTCGTTCATGCGAACGGCCCCCCGTTGCCTCGGGAGGCCGTTCAACACCCACTCACCGTCAATCGTGGAAGGTGCACGTGATGACCGTACGGCCAGGCACCGACAAGGCCAAGTCCCGCATGATCTGGTGGGCGATCGTGCTGCTGTTCGCCCTGGCACGGTAGCCGTCGCCGCTGCTGCCTGGCCGGCCACCGCCGTGCCCATCGGGGTCGGCGCCGGGGTAATCGCCGCCGTGGCGACGGTGGTCCTCATGGTGGCCACCCTCCGTCCTCGGGGCGCGACAAGCTTCCGCGGGCCTCACCAGCTGACGGCCGTGCTCGTCACCGCCGAAGATTACGCCCGCTCGTCGATGACCGGCCCGCGTCGACGACGCCGTAGTGAACCTACCGCCACCTGAACCCCATCACCGACAAAAGAGACACCGATATGCCGACTGAACCCGAACCCACACCGTCGTCCTCGCAGGAGCCTCCCGCCGCTCAGCAGCGCCTCCACGTCCGCTCCGGCGACAACTCACCGGTCAACATCTCCGCGCCCCATGCCTACGCCGGGCAGGGCGGGACCGCCAACGCGAACGTGACCACGAATCAGCCTGCCGCCGCATCCGGCGACGACTACCCCAAGTCTTTCTGGCGGGATCCGAAGATCGTCGGGATCGGGACCGTGCTCATCGTCCTACTCACCGCCGCCCTCCTGTACTTCACCCTCTACCCGAAGAAGTAGAGCCCCCTTCCATGGCCACGGGAACTCCGCGCACACCACCGTCCCACCTGGACCTGCTGGAAGACGGCATCGTCGACCAGTCCATCCGGCTCACGACATTGCTCATCCGGGTACTTCTGCTCGGCGCCCATACGCAATACCAGCCGCTGCGAGCCTGGGCACTGCGGGAACTCAAGGGCTACCAGGACGACGAGTCGTTCGAGCTGCTCCCCCGCTACCGGCGGATCCCAGTCCTCTTCCAGGGGACGCTCCGGAACCGCGTCAGCAGGGGCACGGGCACGCTCAGCGTGCTGGAACTCCCCGACAACGAGAAGATGCGGGCCTACATCGGGGATGTTGTGCGGAACGGCCTCATGATTCCCGACGGAATCGGCAAGATCGAAAGCCTCGTGGCCACCGCACCCGCCGACGGGGCCATGACCCTCGCCGTCAGGGGCGGCGCGGAGCTGGCAGTGCTGATGACCGTCAAACGACGGGAGCGCGACGGGGCTTGGGTCGAGAATGTCTACTGGGCCTTCCACGTCTCCGACCTGCAGGACCTGCTCGACCAAGTCCGCACCCGCCTCGCGGAGTTCGTCGCCGAGCTACGGCTGATCATGCCCCGGGAAACCACCGATCCCACCACCGATCAGGTGGAAGCGGCCTTCCAGTCCATCAACATCAGGGTCGGCGACAACTCCCCGGTCACCGTCCACGCGCCGGCCGCGTACGCGGGAGCAGGCACCACGGCGAGCGCCGTATCCAGTAGCCCGGAGACGACCGCGGCAAGCGGACCCTCCGGAGATGAGAAGGGCAGACGCCGGTGAGCTCCTTCCTCGACAAGCTGGAACGCGGCGTCCTGGACGAGGCGGTCCCCCTGACCAACCTGTTGCGCCAGGTCGTGGTCATCGGCGGCCGCGCCTCCTCGCCGGCCCTGCGGGAGTGGGCCCTACGCGAGCTGCAGGGCTACAGCGACTCCCAGGTGGAGCTGCCCGACTACCGCAAGCTCGCCTGCCTGCTTCAGGTGGACATCAGGACGGCGGCCGGGGCGGGCACGCAGATGACCATCAGCACCCTTGATCTCCCGGAAGACGCCCAGCGGTACGTGGACTACGAGGCGCCGATTCCCTTCAGCGTCGGCCGCATCGAGACCCTGATCTCCCGCGCTGCTCCCGGTGAGCCGGTGAAGCTGACCCCGCCGGGAGCGGCCGAGCTCGCGCGGCTCATGACTTTCGACCGACGTGAGCAGGGCGTAGTCGTGGACGCCGTGTACTGGGCCGTCGACGTCTCGGCGCTCCAGGACATCCTCGACCAGCTCCGCACCCGGCTGGCCCAGTTCGTTGCCGAGCTGCGTTCGACCATGCCGCCGGGCGAGCAAGACCCCACCCCGGCACAGGTCCGCCAGGCAGTCCAGCACATCAATATCACCGCGGGCGACCACTCGCCGGTCACTGTGACCGCGCCTATGGCGTACACCGGAGGGCAAGGAATGGCCAGCGCCGGGGCCCCCGACCCGCAGGCCCGGTGCCGATGGTTCCTCTGGTGGCGGCGGCCATGACGGATCTGACCGTCCCCTCGCACAGCCCCTCCACCCTCCTCACCGGAGTGCACCCGTCGTGACCGACACCGCAGACGACCCGCAGCAGGAACCCGACCTGCTCTCCTACCGGCTCACCGACGAACAGGACGTCCTGTTGCGCACGATCGCGACGGAGTTCGCCCGCAGTGGGAAGTGGCCGGTGTTTGACCACGCCATCTCCACGCTGGAGGACGACTACGGCATGGACGCGCGCAATGCACTGACGAGTCTTCCGCGGGTGCCTGACTCCCCCGACATGCTCGGTCGGCCCAGCTACGGGTTCACCGCGCTGCCCCCCAGGGCGGTGGAGAGGGAAACCCCGGTCGCACTCACCGTGGCGGCCGCACTGGTACTGCCCGAGCTACGCCAGTTGATCTCGGAGCCGTTCCTGCGCGTCATGCACCACATGATCAAGGTGTACTGGGAGACGCCGCGGGATCCCTACGTCGTCAAGCAGGTTCGGATCACCTCCGAGCAGCTGCGCGCAGCCGTCCACATCGGCGACGAGGCGCTCTGGGCATTGCTGCCCGGCATCCTCCGGAACGAGATCGCCACACGCCGCTGTGTCAGCAGCATCGGCCCTGAGGCCAGCACGTGGAGTGGTGAGATCGACCGGGAGATCCTGCGATTCCGGGACTGCTTCACCGTGGAGGACTACGTCGCCAAGGTCTCCGAGATCGTCATCGGCTGGGCGCGCGAAGCCGAGGACCGCTACCGGCCCAGCCCTCCGATTCGGCGCCCCCCGCTTCCCGGAGTCACTGCTCCCGTCGCCGAGGACACCGAGCCCGCCACCGGGCAGGCGCCCCACACCTTCCAGCAACTCCACATCCACTCCGGCGACCATTCCCCGGTCAACGTCAACGCCTCCATGGCCTACGCGGACCAGGGCGGCGCCACCGCCAGCGCATCGTCCGCCGCGAACAAGGCCCGCTGGTGGCAGCTGAGCAGGTGGCGCCGACAGCGGTGACTGGGAGCCCGTGGCCTGCAATCGGGCAAGGCCGGCCCCGCCCGGGTCTCCCGTTGCGCGCCATGATGCCCGCAAATCATGCCCATTCCATGCCCAGCTCGCGCAGCGCGTCCAGATGCTCCTGAGCGAGCCTGTCCCGCCTCGCGCGAGTGTTCGAGATCCATACGCCCAGTTTCACGAGCACAGGCTCTGTCTCGCCGTCGACCGTGATCTGTTCGCTGTGACCCCTTGGCACCTGCGATGTGCCGGTTTGGTGTCAGGGGGACGCCTTCAAGAAGCTAAGTGCAGCGGTATCCGAGCCGGGGTCGGCGGTCCAAGACCTCACCAAGGCGGATGCCATCGTCGAGATCCTCAGGGCGTCGCCTCAGGCCATGTCTCTCGGTGATATTGCGGATGCTTTGACCGCCGCGGGCAAGCAAGCCAACCGCAACGGCGTCTCCGTCTACATAGACGGTCTGCTTAAGGCTGGCCGCGTCGTCCGTGTTGCCCGGAACCAGTACCGCGACGCCTGACAACTTCACTGGGGTGCGCCCATTGTCCGGTCTCGGGTATCTCCGGGTACGGCGTTCCTCCGACCTGCGGTACCCGGACTTGAGTGAGACACCTTGCTCGTCCGGCGTCTTGGAGAAGTCCGGGTAGCAGCTCGTCCGCCACGCCGAGCTGCGAGCGCCGCAATACTCGGACCAGCACAGACATCGAACCGTGCCCGGACTTGTGCGGGACGTTGGTTGGATGCCCGGAGATCTCTGAGACTGCCCGGACTTCGCGGAGACCGGACACCCATAGTTCGGTGAGATGGGGCACCTGCGACAGCCCGGGCGACACAATCGTTTCTTACGCCATCCGTACGCGTTTGGTACGCGAAACATGCGCTTCACGCTAGGGTTGGGGCAGGAGGTGTGCATGTCCGAGCTGTTCGATGCGGTCGATGCGCTCATTGCGTCCCGTTCCCCGTTGCCGCCCCCGGCGGAGCGCAGGCGGCTGCGCCAGGCGCACGGGCTGACGCTGGACGAGGTGGCCGCCGCACTACAGGTGCGGCGCGCGACGGTCGGCGGCTGGGAGGCCGGCAAGACCGAGCCGCGGCCGCCGGAGCGCGACGCCTACGCCCGTATGCTCAAGCAGCTCGCCCGGCTCTACCCCGCAGTCGCTCCGGTGCCCCCTGAGGACACGGCGATCCCCGACAGGCCTGCCGTTCCGGCCGCTCCTGCGTCATCGGCCGCCGAACCGGCTCAAGCCTGTACCGCACCTACAGGCCCGGCTGCGGAGCCTGCGAACACCGCAATCCGCCCTGCCGCCGTACCGCACCCGCACCCGCGCCCGGCGGTCACGTCCAGGCCGATGTCGCGCGGTCCGGCCGCGAAGAAGGCCGCCCCCGCAGGCATTTCGGCGGGCGGTGCTGATCCGCGTTTCGAGAACGGTCCGCTCGCGGTCGTCGACGTCGCCGACGGCCAGGTGTTGGCGTACTGCGTCGGCGGCCTGGTCCTGGACGTACCGGCGAAGTCGCTTCCCGCGTTGGTGGAGTGGACCCTGCGCGAGGCGAAGCTGGGGCAGCCCAAGCTCAGTGGTCCGGGCAAGGATGCCGACCCGCTGCTCGTGCTGACCGGGGCCGCGTGCGAGCGTTACGGCCTGCCCATCACGCTCACCGAGGAGGAGCGCCTGGCTGGCCGGATCCCGGAGGGCCACAAGGTCATCAGGCAGCTGACGCGCGCCGACTGGCAGTTGACCAAGCGCGGGTTCGGGTCGTGGGCGAGGATCTACCGCCCCGCGCAGGGCTCGGAGCGCTCCTGCGTGCAGTTGTGCATTCCGTCGTGGGACGCGCTGGACACCCGGCACTGGGCCGACGCCGCCCAGCTGCCGCCGGCCGACCTCGCGCGGCTCCTGGGCACCTATGCGGCCCGGGTGATGACGCCGCGCGGCTCCACCGCCGTGACCGGCCTGGAACTGATGACCGCCCTGCACCCGCCGACCCGCGCCTCCGAACCGGACGCGGACGGCAGGCGGCATTCCGAGCACAACCCCGGCTCGTTGGGGAAGGATCCGGTGGACTGCGCGCCGTGCGAGGCCCCCGACGGGCACCCGCTTCTCGCCGATCTGCCGCGCTTCCACCAGCGCACCCCGGCGGAGGTCCTGGTGGAGGAGGCGTACGACTGGGCACGCCCGCTCACCGACGCCGAATGCCTTCGCCCCCACCTGGTGGGCATCGACGTGAACATGGCCTTCGCCGCCGGTGCGAACGGCCTCACAGTCGGTCTGGGTGCGCCGACGCACGTCAAGAACCCCGTCTTCGATCCGAAACTGCCCGGCTCCTGGCTGGTCGACCTCAGCCACGTCGACCTGTCCCGCGTGAAGGTGGCCAAGGACAAGTGGGCGGAGCTGGACGGCGAGCTGCTGCCCAGTCCGTTCACCCCGAAGGGCGAGCGCCCGACAGGTCCGGCCTGGTACGCGACGCCGACCGTGGCGTACGCGGTCGAGTTGGGCTACGACGTCGCGCCGGTCGAGGCGTGGGTGCGCTACGACAACGGGCGTTACCTGGACGGCTGGTACAACCGGCTGCGTGATGCCTACCTCGCTACGATGGCCGATCTCGGGGTGGGCGTCGACCTGTCGCCGCAGGAGTTCCTCGCGGCGATGGACGGCTACCGGCAGCGTGACCCTCAGCTGGCGGTCGTGGTGTCCGCGGTCAAGGCAACTGTGAAGGGTGGCATCGGCAAGCTGCGCGAGCGCCCGCGCGGGGAGGGCTGGAAGCCCGGACAGCCCTGGCGGGCCCTTGCCCGGCCCACCTGGCGCCCGGACATCCGCGCCGCCGTCATCTCCCGTACCCGCATCAACATGCACCGCAAGATCGTCAAGCACGCCGCCTTCACCGGGCAGTACCCGGTGGCCATCCTCTCGGACTGCGCCCTCTACGCCTCCGATGGGCCCTCCCCGCTGGACTTCCTGCCCTACAAGGACGGCAAGCCGCTGCCCGGCGGCTTCAAACTTGGCGTGAACCCCGGGCTGGTGAAGTGGGAGGGCACCCAGAGCGTGCTGTGGGGCGAGGGCGTCCGCGAACAGTTCAACGCCCCGAACCTCAACCTCGCCCGGTATATCAAGGACGGCACCGTCACCGATGTCGACAGCGGGGAGTAGCAGGCGATGAGTGTGTTCGGGGACGGCCTGGACGCCGCGGTGCAGAAGGCGTTCACCCGCCCGGCGCCCAAGAGCGCGCCCGCGCAGATGCGCTACCTGGTCAGGCAGCTCAAGAGCACCAAGGCGGTCGCCCAGATGCTGCGCGTCTCCCAGCGCACCGTCGAACGGTACGTCAAAGACCAGATCAAAAAGCCGCGCCCGGACCTCGCCGCCCGCCTGGAGGCCGAAGTGAAGAAGCGCTGGCAGCCGCAGATCCGGGCCAAGGCACGGCAGAAGGCGGCGACCACCGACGGCATCGTCATCGACACCCGCGCCCGGATCGGCTACACCGCGCCGATCGGCACGACGGACGAGGACCGCCTCCGGCACCTGACCGTCGCCCTGCCGCCCCGCTACGCCGCGCGCCTCTTCGACGCCCAGGAACAGGGCGCCAGCGACCAGCAGCTCCAGCAGATCGCCGCCGAAGCGCTCAAGGAGGTGTACTTCCAGGACAACGGCCGCCGCGCCGGCCAGCTGGAGCAGGTCCGCTTCACCGACATCGAGCACCTGGAGTTCGACCTGTAGCCCCCGAAAAGCGCCGTCGTCATCCAGACGGGAACGGCGCTGCAGGCGCAGCTATCAGCCACTACCTCTCGAACAGGCCATGCTGACCGGGAAGTTAGGGCACGGTGGCGACATGGGCAACAAAATCTGGGTGTTCACGACGCATGGCGAATGGCGGCAGGCGGATGACCCGCTTGCTTCGCACCGGCATCTGGATGACTGGGAAGCCGAGGTGAAGGCAGCCGGCTACTCGTCTTGGACCAAATTCCCCCAACAGGACACGACACCTATCGCTCTGGAGATCTACCGGGTCTATCATGATTTAGGTGTTTTTAGGCCGTTTAGCCTAGTGGTATTTGGTTGGTCCGGTCGGCCTATACCCGTCCGGCGGTAAGGCGGCCG
>NZ_JBIARC010000091.1:0-22164 GCF_042889625.1 Streptomyces sp. NPDC002573
GTCGACGATCGAGCAGACCATCACCGAGAAGACGAAGGTCATCTCGTTCGTGCTGGTTTCCAACATTCTGGGCACGGTCAATCCGGTGGAGGCGAGGGGGGGGGGGGGGGGGCCGGGGGGGGGGGGGGGGGGGGGGGGGGGGCGGGGCGCCCCCCCCCCCCCCCCCCCCCCACCACATCACTGTCGGCACCGCCTAGGTCGCGGCTCCGCACGCCCGGGGTGCGCCGAGTTGCCGGGGACGGCCCATGGCCAACAGGGTGCGCATGATGAAGCGACGGCGGCGCTCATCGGACCGTTCGCCGACGCCGACGGGCCGTGTCCCGGCCGGGGTTCCGGGTGCGGGCCGCTGCGCTTCGGTGTGCCGGGTGGCGGAGGCCATCGCGAAGTCGAAGAGGGTGTCGACCGCCGCGTCCGACAAGGGCTCCAGGGTCATCGACGTGAAGTGGTGTTTGCCGCCGCCCCAGTCCCCCCGCCGCTGGAACAGCTCCGGGCGCGCGGAGGCCACCACCAGCAGGGGGACCCCGGAGAAGTCGGCCAGGCCACTGACGAAGTCGAGCAGCGCGTTGCCCGCACGGTGCAGGTCGTCGATGACCAGGACCAACGGCCGGTCGAGCACGGTGCGTTCCAGGAAGTGCAGCCAGGCGTCCAGTTCCGACTCCGGATCCATCGGCCCGGCGGGCGCCCCCGACGGATCGATCAGCGGCGTCAGGCAGAGCAGCAGCCGGTGCGCCCGCTCCTCGCCGACCAGCCCGCGCACCGTCCGCTCCAGCTTGGCCAGCGCCACCTGGAGGCTGTCGCCGGGCTGTATCCCGCACAGGGCGGACACCAGTTCCGTCTGGAGGGCGAAGATGCTGTCCTGGCCCGACAGCGGGGTCCGGCCCACCTGGAACCGGGCCAGGTTGACCTCGTCCTGGACAACGTTGCCGAACTCGGCGAGGAACCGGGTCTTGCCGCTGCCGGCCTCGCCGAGCACCGTGACCAGATGCGGGGTCGTCCGGTGCATGGTCCGCTTCAGCAGATCGCCCAGGAGCCCCAGTTCGAAGTCGCGCTCCACGGTGGGTATCGTCGCGAGGTCCATGTAGTCGGTGCGGATGCCGAGGGCCACCCCTTCGTCCGAGTCGTGGGTGACGTACTCGATCATCGACCGGGTCCGCTCGAGGGTGCGCTCGCACACCCGGATCCCGTCGGCGGCGGCACGCGACAGCAGAGCGTGGCAGCGGTCGACCAGCGTTCCGCTGATGGTCGCCGCCGCCGCGTCGGCCGCGGTCTCGCGGTAGCGCAGGAGGGCTTCGCCGGTGGCGACCGCCGCGTGCAGGGACAGCGACGGTCTCGCGCCGTCCAACTGCGCCATGGACCCTACGGCGGTGTTGAGGCCGTCTCGGATGGCCAGGGCGCTGAGCACCGCGCGTGCCGCGTCGTCGCCCTCGTCCGACGAGTCGAACACAGCCATGGACACCGAGCCGATGGTGGCCGTCACGGAGCCGCCGAAGTGCTCGATGCTCTCCTGCATCCAGCCCGAGACGCGTTCGAGCAACTCGTCGGCGTCGGCCGTGCCCAGGCGGTAGGGGACATCCGCGGGTGCGTCGTTCGCCGCCAGCAGCTGCGCGCGCACGAACAGCACGGCCACCTGGCGGCGTTGTACGGACCCGGCCGCCGTGGCGTGCGTGCGTTCGGCGTCCCGCTCCGCCCCTGTTCGGACCGGCCGCTCTCCCTCGCCCGACGGTTCGGGAGGCGACACCTGCGCAGCCACGGGTTCCGGACCGTCCTGCGCCGGAGGCACCGGCGACGGCATGCCCTGCGGCTCACCGACGACGTGCATCACTTCGGGCAGGTTCAGCGAGGGGTCCTGGGTGAGGATCGCCTGATGGAGCAGTTGGAGTTCCCGGCCGGGTTCCAGCCCGAGGTCCTCGACCAGGGCGTGCCGCACCCGGCCGTAGACATTCAGCGCGTCGGCCTGCCGGCCGCTGCGGTACAGGGCGAGCATCAACTGCCCGCAGGAGCGCTCCCGCAGGGCGCTGTCCTCGACCATGGCCTCGAGTTCGCCGAGCACCGCGAGCTGCCGGCCGCACGCCAGTTCAGCCTCGAAGTAGTCCTCCATGACGTCCAGCCGGGAGTTCTGCACGGCGGTCAACTCGGGCCAGCTGATCCCCGCCTCGACCAGATCCGCCAGCACCGGCCCTCGCCACAGCGCCAGCGCGTCCCGCAGCAGCTGCGCCGCCGCCTGCGGCGAGCCCGCGGCGAGCTTGGCCCGCCCTTCCTCGACCACCCGCTGGAAGCGGTACAGGTCGACGTCGTCGGGGTCGACCGCGAGCCGGTAGCCGGGTGGCTGGGTCACCAGAGTCGGCCGTTCCGCGCCGTGATGTGGCGTGAGCACACGCCGCAGCCCCCATACGGCGTTCTGCAGAATCTTGCGCGCCGAGGTGGGCGCGTCCTCCACAGGCCACAGGACGTTGAGGAGCTGACTGGTCGCGACGACTCGGTTGGCCCGCAGCAGTAGATAGCCGAGCGTCGCTCGCTGCTTGGTGCCTCCTAACGCCACTTGTCGGCCCTCGTCCATCGATTCCAGAGGTCCCAGGATCCGGAATTGCACAGTTCTCCCCACGTCGTAACTGTCCAACGAATTCCGAAGGAACACCCCCGCCATGCTGTTGCCTCTCCACTTGCGTGGATCGCCCCCGCTGTGACCCTGGTCAGAGGCTTCCCTTCAGCACGTCACCGGCGAAGGCAGCGGGCGGCAAGCACGACTGGGTGAACGTATACCGATGCTAGAGGATAAGAGTTGGCAAAGGCTCACTTACAGATTTACTCATCTGTTAGGGCGGAGGGGTTCTCCAGGGTCGAAAACAGCGTTGCAGTGACGACTTGACCCTAAGCCCGGCACACGCTTTGAAGTAAGTACTTACTTTTCGGTAAGCGCCTACCGCAGAGTAAGCACCCGTCACCTCGGCACTTCGCCGTGACCTGGCCGGACAAGCGCACAGCGGGACCCGGCCGCACCCTACCCACCCCGGTGCCACCGGCAGGTAATCGGCGATCCATCGCTTCCTGACGGAAATTCAAGTTACTGAACCGTGACCACGCCCGGGACGGGCTCTGTCACGATTCCGTTCGTTCCCAAGGCGCGTCGGCCCGTCGCCTGCGCAATTCGCCGGACGGCGCCGTGCACGCGAATCCCCGTCCGTGCGATCGAGCGAGGAGCCTCAATGGCCAAAAATGGCACCGATGTCGCGTCAGTGCTGGACGCAGTGCGGAGCATCGTCCCCAAGCTCCGGGAGAACGGCCTGGAGGCCGAAAACCAACGTTGGTTGCCCGATGAAAATATCGAGCTCCTGGACAAGGCCGGGGTTTTCCGCATGGCCACGCCGCACCGCTTCGGCGGCCTCGACTTCTCCCTGGAGGACCAGTCACGGGTCCTCGCCGAGATCGCGCGCGGCTGCCCGGCCTCCAGCTGGGTCTCGATGGTGTGGGTGTCCAGTGCCTGGATGGTCACGCTCTTCTCCGAGGAACTGCAGGAGGAGGTCTTCTCCCACGGCTCCGCCCGCATCTCCGGCGGCTTCAGTCCCACGGGCGTCCTCTCCCCCGCCGAGGGCGGCTACCGCCTCAACGGCACCTGGGGATTCAACTCCGGTTGCCGGGGCGCCGAGTGGAACATGATGCTCGCCTTCGTCGAGGAGGCCGACGGGTCCCTGGTCGACGCCATCGCCTTGGTGCCGATCTCCGAGTTCACCTTCGCCGACGACTGGAACGCCTCCGCGCTGGCCGCCACCGGCAGCTCGACGGCGACCGTCAAGGACGTCTTCGTGCCGGCCCACCGCGTGGTCATCCCCGCCGAGGCGGAGGCTGCCGCGGCGGCCGGCATCGAGTTGCCCGCACCGGCCCCCGGCCGCGCGTACGGCCTCTACGGCTTCCTGTTCTCGCAGGCCGTCTCCACCTTCGTCGGCATCGCCCGCGGTGCCTACGAGCTGTTCCTCGAGCGCCTGCCGGGCCGCGGCATCAGCTACACGTCCTGGACCGAACAGACGCAGCACCCCCTCACGCAGATCCAGGTCGGCACGGCCGCCAGCAAGATCGCCGCGGCGGAGGCGCTCGCCACGGCCATGTACCGCACCCTTCAGCAGCGCGCCGACGCCGGCGAGGAACCGACGCTGGAGGAGCGGGCCGCGATCCGCGGACACAGCGCCTATGCGGTGCAACTCGCCAAGGAGGCCGTGGAGATCCTCTACAACGCAAGCGGCGCCTCGGTGATCCGGCGTGAGGTACCCCTCCAGCGCTTCCATCGCGACGTCCAGGGCCTCGCCCTGCACGGCTGGATCCTGCTCAGCTCGAACATGGAGGTCTACGGCCGCGTCCTGCTCGGCCTCGACCCCGACACACCGCTTCTGTGACCTCCCGCGCCCCGGCGGTGTCTCCGCGCCGGGAACGAGAACGAAGCCGTCGATGCCGAAAACAACGAGGAGTGATACGCCATGACTGAACCCCTCGGTTCCGTGATCCCCGAGGACCCCGACCAGCAGAACGATCTGTTCGTCCGCATCTTCAATTCGGGCGACGGCGCCCTGTACGACTCCATGTACACCGCCGACGCGATTTCCAACATCTCCGGAAGCCCGCTGTCGGCCGAAGCCCGCACCACGTTCTTCAAGGAATTCCTGAGCATCGGCCCGAAGATCAACTCCAAGGTGCTGCAGACCTACACCACCGGCGACACCTCGCTCCTCATCGTGGACTACGAGCTGGACATCCCCGAAGCGGACGGCCAGATCACCCACATGCACGGCACCTGCACCGACGTCCTGGTCCGCAACGCGGAAGGGCAGTGGCGGCTGGCCGTCGACCGTCCAGTGCCCGACCAGGAGCACGCCGCCTGACCGATCCTCGTCCCACGCTCCGGCGCCCGGTGGATTTTCCTCCGGGCGCCGGATTCTCTTGTGCATGCCGGGCCTCCTTGAACTCGTCACCCATTCCGAGACGGCGACCTCCGAGACCAGCACGATTACCGAGGCATGACCGCGCACTTGAATTCCGAATGACGCGCCGCAGTAGCGTCGTGCGGGCAGCGGAGATGCGCTGCCGCACTGCCGTTGGAACTTTTTCCGCGGAAAGGACGCGTCATGGAACCCCTTGCCCGCCCATCCGTGCCGGAACATCCGCGCCCGGTCATCCCGAGCACCCCGGAGCTGCTCGCCGCCGTGCTTGCACCGTTCTCCGCACGTCCCGCAGCCCCCACCCCGACGACATGCCCGCCCCGGGCGAGCGCCGGGCCGGACGAGGAGATCTGAGACGTGCCGACCACCGGACTCGATCCGCACGCGGACGAGGTGCACACCCTGCCCGACGCCCTGCGCGTGCGCAGTGAGAAGCAACCCGACGAAACCGCCTACGTCTTCCTGCGCGACGGCGAGGAGCCGGACGCCACGCTGACCTACCGCGAACTGCACGACGCCGCCTGCGCCCGGGCCGCGGCGTTCGGCGCGGCCGGCCTGCGCGGCGCGAACGCCGTCCTGCTGTACCCCTCCGGCCTGGAGTTCGTACGCACTCTGCTGGGTTGCATGTACGGCTCCGTGACCGCCGCCCCGGTACAGGTGCCGCGCCGCCGGGAGGGCATACGCCGGCTGCGCCGCATCGCCGACGACGCCGGCACCACAACCGTGCTGACCACCGCCGAGGTACGCGACGAGATGCACGAGCGTTTCGGTCGGTCACCCGAACTGGCCGGCCTCACCCTGCTGGCCACTGACGACCCCGGGGTCGTGCGGGACGGCGCCGCCGACCTGGCGGTCCCCGCCCCGGGCCCGGACGACATCGCGCTGCTGCAGTACACCTCCGGCTCCACCGGTGACCCCAAGGGCGTCATGGTCAGCCACGCCAACTTCCTGGCGAACGTGGCCGAGACCGATGAGCTGTGGCCGTGCGAGCCGGACGGGACGGTCGTCAACTGGCTGCCGCTCTTCCACGACATGGGCATGCTGTTCGGGGTCGTCATGCCGCTGTGGGCGGGCATCCCCTCGTATCTGATGGCCCCCGAGTCCTTCATCCGCCGCCCGGCGCGCTGGCTGGAGGCCATCGCGCGGTTCGGCGGCACCCATGCTGCGGCGCCGAGCTTCGCCTACGAGCTGTGCGCCCGCGCGGCCGCCGAGGGCAAGACGGACCAGGTCGGCGACCTCTCCCGGTGGCGGGTGGCGGCCAACGGCGCCGAGCCGGTGCGCTGGCGGACCGTCCAGGCCTTCACCGCGGCCTTCGCCCCGCACGGCTTCCGTCCCCGCGCCATGTGCCCCGGCTACGGCCTCGCCGAGAACACACTGAAGGCGACGGGCGACAGCCAGGACCGGGAGCCGACCGTCCTGTGGGTGTCGGCCGAGGCGCTGCACGAGGGCATCGTGCAGCCTACCGGCGAGGACGCCGACGACGCGCTCCCGCTCGTCAGCAGCGGCGGCACCGTCTCCGGCACCCGGGTACGGATCGTGGACCCGCGCACCCGGCGGCCCTGCCCGCCCGGCCGGGTGGGCGAGATCTGGATCAACGGCCCGTGCGTGGCCGGGGGTTACCGCGGCCGCCCACAGGAGAGCGAGACCACCTTCCGGGCCCGGGTCACGGGGGCGGACGATGCTCCCGCCGACACCTACCTGCGCGCCGGCGACCTCGGCTTCCTCCACGACGGCACGCTGTACGTCACCGGACGGCTCAAGGACGTGATCATCCGTCAGGGCCGCAACCACTACCCCCAGGACGTCGAGCTGTCGGCCGAGCGGGCCGTGCCGGGCCTGCACCCCAACTGCGCGGCCGCCTTCTCGGTGGACGACGGCGAGCGGGAGCGGCTGGTGGTGGTCGTGGAGACCGACGGCCGGGTGCTGAAGTCGCCGGGCGCGCAGGCAATCCGGGCCCGGGTGCACGACGCCGTGTACGAGGACCACCGGCTGCGTGCCGACGAGGTCCTGATCGTGCGCCGCGGTGCGCTGCCGAAGACGTCCAGCGGCAAAGTGCAGCGCCGGGCGTGCCGGGCGCGTTACGAGGCGGGCGAACTCGCCGCGTCGGCCGTGGACACGCCTCCCAAGGCCGCCGATTCCATGAGGGAGGCATGATGGCGCGGCTGCGCGTGCCCGAGCGTCGGCCCGGATCCCGCATTCTCGGCGTGGGCGTGTACCGACCGACCCGGGTGGTGAGCAACGACGAGATCTGCGCCCGCATCGATTCCAGCGACACGTGGATCCGGCGCCGTTCCGGCATCGTCAGCAGGCGCTTCGCCGGACCCGACGAGACAGTGGTCAGCATGGCCGTGGAGGCCGCCCGCAAGGCGATGGCCCAGTCCGGCACCCACCCGGGCGACGTCGGTATCGTGCTGCTGGCCACCATGTCCTTCCTGGAGCAGGCGCCCGCCGCCGCGCCTCGCGTCGCGCACCAGCTGGGCGCCCGCTCCGCCGGCAGCCTGGACATCAGCGCGGCCTGTTCGGGGTTCTGCTACGCGCTCGGGCTGGCCGACTCGCTGGTCCGCTCGGGCGACGCCCGTTCCATCGTGGTGGTCGGCTCGGAGAAGATGAGCGACATCGTCGACCCCGAGGACCGCGGCACCGCGTTCCTGTTCGGCGACGGCGCCGGAGCGGTCGTGGTCGGCCCGTCCGACACGCCCGGCATCGGACCGGTGGTGTGGGGTTCGGACGGCGAACGCCATCACCTCATCGCCCACGATCGCAGCTGGCTGGACGCCCGCCGACCGACCGCTCCCTGGCCCACACTGCGGATGGCCGGCCCCGAGGTGTTCCGCTGGGCGACCCGGATCGTGCCGGAGATCTCCCGGCAGGCGCTGGAGCGTGCGGGCCTGGGCGTCACCGACCTCGCCGCGTTCGTCCCGCACCAGGCCAACGCCCGCATCATCGACGCCGCGGCGAACTCCTTGGGGCTCGCCCCGCACACCGTGGTGGCCAGGGACGTCATCACGGCCGGCAACACCTCGGCAGCGTCGATCCCGCTCGCCCTGGACAGCCTGCTGTCCCAGGGCACCCTGTCCAGCGGCGCCCCGGCCCTGCTCGTCGGCTTCGGCGCCGGCCTGGCCCACGCCGCCCAGGTGGTGGCGCTGCCGTGACCGGCGGCGAGCGCACAGGGCCACCGGGTCCGCCGGGTTGTCCTGGCCCTGAGCCGCGGTGACCGCAGGTGATCCCGGACGTGGTCGGCGACGAGGTGAGGCCGTTCCTCGGGAAGACGGTGGCCGGCACCGTCGACCACTTCGATGCGCAGATCCTCTGCATGTGCGGTCGCGTCGCCGGGCACCGTCGACGGCGTGAACCGATCGCCGTCTCCGCCGGGCGGCAGTGTCGGCGGCGGGAGCCTGCAGCTCTCCGGACGCAGCAGCATGGGGAGGAGCTCGTGGCAGGCGATCTGGACATGAACTGCTCGCCAGCGCGCGAGGTCGGACTCGCGGTACACACCAAGACAGCTTGGCGTCTCCATCTGTCATCCCGGGTGCTGGGCAGCCGGGCCGCCTGGAACCGGCCGGCCCGCACCTGGAAGCCGGCTCAGTCGCCGGTTGAATGCGTTCATCGCCGTGGCCACCCACGCGACCGCGGAGATCTGCTCCTCGGTGAGCACGGTGGCGGCCTCCTCGTAGTCGTTGTCGCTGACGTGGCCCCGCGACACGCGCATCGGACCAGGTCGGGTCCCAGGTCAGGCCTACCGGCTGGTGCCAACCTTGCTCATGTGCCAAGTAGAACGCTTGGTCACAGGGCGCTAGCGGCGGACGCGGGGCATTCCCAGGCCGATCCAGGAGATGATCTCGCGCTGGATCTCGTTGTTCCCGCCGCCGAAGGTGAAGATCACGGCCGAGCGGTAGCCGCGTTCGAGTTCGCCGTGGAGCACGGCCCCCGCCGATCCTTCCTTCAGCGCTCCGGCGGCGGCGACGATCTCCATGAGCCAGGCGTAGGCGTCACGGCGGGCCTCGGAGCCGTAGACCTTGACGGCGGAGGCGTCCTGCGGGGTGAGTGTGCCGTCCTGGACGGCGCTCACCATCCGCCAGTTGAGCAGCTTCATCGCGTCCAGCCTGGTGTGGGTCCGGGCGAGCAGGCGCCGCGCCCAGGGCAGGTCGATCACCCGCCGGCCGTCGGTGAGCTTGGTCTCCATGGCCCAGCGTTGCACGTCGTGCAACGCGCGGATCGCCATGGTGCCGTGGGCCGCGAGAGTGACGCGCTCGTGGTTGAGCTGGTTGGTGATGAGCCGCCAGCCCTGGTTCTCCTCACCGACGCGATGGGACACGGGGACGTGGACGTTCTCGTAGTAGCTCGCGGTGGTGTCGTGCGAGGCGAGGGTGCGGATGAGGGTGCAGGAGTAGCCGGGGTCGGTGGTCGGCACCAGCAGCATCGTGATCCCCTTGTGCGGCGGGGCGACGGGATCGGTGCGCACGGCGAGCCACACCCAGTCCGCCGTGTCGCCGTTGGTGGTCCAGATCTTCTGGCCGTTGACGACGTACTCCCCGCTGCCGTCCTCCCGTACCGCGCGCGTCCTCAGGGACGCCAGGTCCGTGCCCGCGTCCGGTTCGCTGTAGCCGATCGCGAAGTCGGTCTCGCCGGAGAGGATCGCCGGCAGGAAGCGGGCCTTCTGTTCCTCCGTGCCGAACCGCATGAGGGTGGGGCCGACCGTGTTGAGCGCCATCAGCGGCAGCGGTACGCCCGCCTGCGCCGCCTCGTCGAAGAAGATGAACTGCTCCATGGCGCCCAGTCCGCGCCCACCGTACTCCTTGGGCCAGCCGACGCCGAGCCAGCCGTCGCGGCCCAGTCGGCGGATGGTGTCACGGTAGAAACGCTTCTGGGCCGCAGGGTCGCCGTGGCGGGCGTAGGCGTTGTTCGGGACGAGTTCGGCGAAGTAGCCGCGCAGTTCGGTACGCAAGCGCTGCTGCTCGGGCGTGTAGTCGAGATGCACGGCGCCTCCTGGCTCCCCAAGGCCGGGTCCTGTCGGCGCACACCGTAGAACGTGTTCCAGAAATTGGGAATGCCGGTGCACCGGCTCGCGCGACCGGTCCGACGGCTCCGACCGGTCCGTCAGCCAAGTGCCGCCAGAAAGTCCGAACAGGCCCGGGCGCACGCCCGGCAGGCCCGGGCGACCTCCTCGCCGCGGGGGGCCGTGTCGAAGACATGTGCGCCCTCCAGACAGACGGCCCGGCACCGCTCCACCTCGCCGCGGATGCGGGCCTCGTCCTGGGCTCCCTGGTCGGACAGCACCCGGCAGGTCGCGTCGCAGACCTCCGCGCACATGATGCCCTTGCGGCGCAGGAGCTCCTGGTCGTCCGGACCTTCCGTCTCCGCGAGGCTCGCGCGCAGAACGCACGCCCGCGCGCACTCGGTGCAGGCCAGCGCGCAGGCGAAGCGATCCTCCAGGAACCGGTAGACCTCCTGTTGGGATGTCATCGTCACGAAGGAGCGGGTAGCCGGTGGTGGCCCGGCCAAACCCGGTGTGCGTAGGCCGTCCGGGTTCACCGCGGGAACCGGGGGTACCCGCCGCGCCATGATTACCGTGTCGATGGACCTCGCCGTTCCCCATGGTCTGCAGTTCGGCCTCTGGCCCTTCCTGGCGGGCCTGATCGTGGTGGCGCTGCTGGTCGGCGCCTTCTGGATGGGCGTGCGCGTGCGGCGCCGGGAGCCCGCCCCGCCCCGCCCGGAGGAGCAGCCGAGGCAGCCCGAAGGAGGCCCGGTGGGCACGGTCATGGAGAACCGTGAACCCGACGAGGTGCCGAGGAGCCGTCACCGTCTCACCCCGCACGAGCTGAAGGCGCACGGCAATCTCGGATCCCGGACCAGCGCGTCGACCGGGCGTCGCCGCTGGGAGCGGGGCGGCGGCGACGTTTGAGACAGCGGGAGGCCGGACGGCCACCGCCGGACTCACCGGCTGTGGCCGTTTTGGTCCGGGGCCGAATCGGCCGTCTTGGTCCGGGGCCGAATCGCGTCCGCGCACGGACACGCGCAGGGCGCGCGGGCCGGAAACCGAAGGGCGGGCGCCCCTCCCGCGGTGGCGGGGGCGCCCCTGACGTAGTGACAGTGCCGACCGGGCGGCGCCCGGCCCCCGGCGCTCAGTCGGCCGACTTGGGCGCTGTGTGGGAGGTGATCACGTCCGGTGTGAGGTACGCTTCGGTCCGTTCGAAGTCCGCGAGCGTGGCGGGGCGGCCCGCCTGGAAGCCGGTGCGGACGAAGTCGTAGCCCGCCAGCGCGTTGAGCGTCCAGTTGGTCATGGTGCGCATACGGGCCGGAATCGTGCGCAGGGCACCGAGGTGGTAGCCGCGCGCCACGAACTCCGCGGGCGGTCCGGTCATCTCCACGCCGAGCGGCTTGGAGACGGCCTGGAGGCCGCCGAGGTCGACGACGAGGCCCATGTCCCGGTGGCGGTAGTCGGTCAGCGGGGTGCCGCGCAGCGCCGCCGCCACGTTCTTCGCAGCGGCCCAGCCCTGGCGCATCGCGTGCTGGGCGGTCGGCGGGCAGACCGCGTCGGTCCCCTTGTAGAGGTCGGGCACCGCGGCGGCGTCCCCCAGGGCGAAGACGCCGTCCAGGCCCGGCACGGTCAGATCGGGGCGGACCACCAGCCGGCCGCGGTTGGTCTCGGCGTCCAGCGTGGCGATCAGCGGACTCGCCGCCACTCCCGCCGTCCAGATGAGGGTGTGGCACGGCAGGGTGCGGCCGTCGGTGAAGGTGACTGTGTCCCGGGTGGCCTCGGCGACGGAGACCCCGAGGGAGATGTCGAGGCCGCGCCTCCTGAGGATGGTGAGGGCCCGTGCGCCCAGCCGGTCGCCGAGTTCCGGCATGAGCTTGGGCGCGATGTCGATGAGGTGCCACTTGATGAGCTCCGGGTCGAGGCCCGGGTAGCGCTTGACGGCGGCGTTGGTGAGGTGGTGCAGATAGGCGGCGGTCTCGGTACCGGCATAGCCGCCGCCGACGACCACGAACCGCAGCCGGGTCTCGCGCTCGGCCGGGTCGGAGCTGGCGGCGGCGAGGTCGAGCTGGGATATGACGTGGTCACGGACCCAGGCCGCCTCGGCGAGCGTCTTCATGCCCACCGCGTGCTCGTCGACTCCCGGAATGTTGAACTGCCGTGTCACGCTGCCGGGCGTCAGCACCAGATAGTCGTAGTGCTCGACGGTCGTCTCACCGTTGATCTTCCGCACCACGACGGCCTTGGCGGCCGGGTCGACGCCGACGGCGCCGCCGGGGATGATGACGGTACGGCGCAGCAGCCGGCGCAGGCTCACCGCGACCGACTGCGGGGTGAGGATGCCGGCCGCGACATGCGGGAGCAGCGGCAGATAGAGCTGGTGGTCGTAGGGGGTGACAAGCCTGATCGTGGCCTCGGCGGGCTTGAGGAGGCGCTCCAGTTTGCGCGCGGTCTCCATTCCGGCGAATCCACCACCGACGATCAGGATCCGGGGCACGGTCATCACAGGTCCCTCCAGGCCGAGACGTCGACGCCTGCCACGCTAGTACCCACGTCGACAACGTTCACCCCGTCGCTACGCCTGCTCCCGTCGTCGGCGCCCGCGGCCCCGCCGTCAGCGTCCGCAGCCCCGCCCTCAGGGTCCGCAGCCCCGCCCTCAGGGTCCGCAGCCCCGTTCGGCGCGAGCGGAGCGCGTCTGCGGGCGCGGGGTCCACCCCGGGTCCCGGTCGGCGGTGGTTGCCCCGGTCGGGGCCGTACGCGCCGGGGATCGCGAACTCGGCTCCGGGGCAACCCGGTTGGGTGCCACCGACACCGAGGGAGCGGGCGGCCTCCGGCTTCCGGTACGCGGCTCGGACCCGTCCCCGTACGCGGCCCCCACCCCCGTACACGCCCAAGAACGTCCACGCACGTGACCAGCGCCCCTCGAACACGGATACTGCCGACAGTGGCCCGCCGCCCAGGGCTCACGGCCACCGAGACCGAAGACTGCCAGGCACGTCAGGAGGCTCCCATGAAGATGCTGATCAACGTCCCGGAGACGGTGGTCTCGGACGCGCTGCGGGGCATGGCGGCCGCGCATCCCGAACTGACGATCGACGTGGAGAACCGGGTGATCGTACGGCGGGACGCCCCGATCCCGGGGAAGGTCGCGCTGGTCTCCGGCGGCGGCTCGGGGCACGAGCCGCTGCACGGCGGTTTTGTGGGCCCGGGCATGCTCTCGGCGGCTTGCCCCGGCGAGGTCTTCACGTCCCCGGTTCCGGACCAGATGGTGCGGGCCGCGGCGGCGGTGGACAGCGGCGCCGGTGTGCTGTTCATCGTCAAGAACTACACAGGTGACGTGCTCAACTTCGACATGGCGGCCGAGCTCGCCGAGGACGAGGGCATCCAGATCGCGAGGGTGCTGGTCAACGATGACGTCGCCGTGACCGACAGCCTCTACACGGCGGGGCGGCGCGGCACCGGTGCCACCCTGTTCGTGGAGAAGATCGCGGGGGCGGCGGCGGACGAGGGGCAGCCGCTGGAGCGTGTGCAGTCCATCGCCCGGCAGGTCAATGAGAACGCGCGCAGCTTCGGTGTCGCCCTCAGCGCGTGCACCACGCCCGCGAAGGGCAGCCCGACCTTCGATCTCCCCCCGGGCGAGCTGGAGTTGGGCATCGGAATCCATGGCGAGCCGGGACGTGAGCGGCGCGCGATGATGACCGCGCGCGAGATCGCCGACGTCTCGGTGGACGCCATCCTCGACGACATGCCGCCGCGCAACCCCGTACTGGTCCTGGTCAACGGGATGGGCGCCACCCCGCTGCTGGAGCTCTACGGCTACAACGCCGAGGTGCAGCGGGCGCTGGCCGAGCGCGGCGTCGCGGTCGCCCGCACCCTCGTCGGCAACTACGTCACCTCGCTCGACATGGCCGGCGCGTCGGTCACCCTGTGCCAGATCGACGAGGAACTGCTGCGGCTGTGGGACGCGCCGGTCAGCACGCCGGGCCTGCGCTGGGGCAGGTGATCGTCCGGCACACGGCTGCCCGGAACCGTGAGTGAGGTCAACGTCCGTACCACGCAAGGAGATCCAGTGCTCGACGCCGACTTCTTCCGCCGTTGGATGACGGCGACCGCCGCCTCCGTCGACCGCGAGGCGGAGCGACTGACCGCGCTCGACTCGCCGATCGGCGACGCCGACCACGGCAGCAATCTGCAACGCGGCTTCCGCGCGGTCGCCGCCGCCCTGGACAAGGAGGTGCCGGCCGCACCCGGCGAGGTACTCCAACTCGCGGGGAAGCAGCTGATCTCGACGGTGGGCGGCGCCTCCGGCCCGCTGTACGGGACGCTGCTGCGCCGCACCGGCAAGGCGCTCGGGGACGCGGAGGAGGTCACCGAGGAGCAGTTGACCCAGGCGCTGCGGGCGGGCGTGGACGGGGTGATGGCGCTGGGCGGCGCCGCGCCCGGCGACAAGACCATGATCGACGCCCTGGTGCCCGCGGTGGACGCGCTGGCCACCTCCTTCGACGCGGCCCGGACGGCCGCCGAGGAGGGCGCCGTCGCGACGACGCCGTTGCAGGCCCGCAAGGGCCGGGCGAGCTATCTGGGCGAGCGCAGCATCGGGCACCAGGACCCCGGTGCCACCTCCTCGGCCCTGCTGATCGCCGCACTCGCGGAGGCCGCCGGTGAGTGACACGTCCGAGAAGCTGGTCGGCATCGTGCTCGTCTCGCACAGTGCCGCCGTCGCCGAGTCGGTCGCGGACCTGGCGAAGGGGCTGGCGGGCGGCGCCACCACGGTGCCCGTCGCCCCGGCGGGCGGCACACCCGACGGCGGTCTCGGCACCAGCCCCGACCTGGTCACCGCGGCGGCCGCGGCCGTGGACCGGGGGGCCGGGGTCGCCGTGCTCGCGGACCTGGGCAGTGCCGTGCTCACCGTGAAGGCGCTGCTGGCCGAGGGCGACGAGCTCCCCGAGAACACCCGGCTGGTGGACGCCCCCTTCGTGGAGGGCGCGGTCGCGGCGGTCGTCACGGCGTCGACGGGCGCGGATCTGGCGGCGGTGGAGGCGGCGGCCACGGAGGCCTACGGGTACCGAAAGGAGTGACGAGCCCGACTGACCCCAGGGCCTGATGACCCCAAGGTCTGATGCAAGCAGGCGCCCATGATGCGGCCGAGCGCCGGGACCGGACGGGGGCCCGGCACTCGGCCGACTCGTCGGCGCGGTATCAGCGACGACAGCGAACTGCGCCGACGGCACGAACTCCCCTGCAAGAGCAGGTAAGTTCATGCCGCTTCTGGGTCAAGCATACGTATGCCGGCCCGGCCGCGGTGAACGGGCAATCGAGTCGGCGTGACGGGCCCGTCAACCTAGTCCACCTTCAGGTCGAAGAAGGCGACTTCCGTACCTTCGCGGCGAGACGGCGCCTGGTTCACAGACGGACCGGATAGGACAGGGCGAGCTGGAAGAAGTACCGATCCACCGGGCCCGGCTCGCCGGGTGTGCAGTGGCGACATCGGTGCTCGTGCTCACGTCCTGCACCTCTGGCAACGGGAGGACAAGGCCGGAAGCTCGTCGCAGTCGTCTACGCCGGGCAAGCCGACAACGACAACCGACCCCCGGCAGTGGCAGCGCTCAGCAGTCGTTCACACCGGCGAACACCGGCCCAAAGTCCACGGTGGCGTGCGCACCACAGTGTCGATCAACTTCGCGGTCTTCGGCGGTGGCATCAAGAACTTCCGCACGATGACGCTGACCGATTCCACGGTGGAGGAGAACAGCGCCGTGTCCGCGACCACCGATGGTGACGGTATCCACAACAGCGGCAGGATGACGTTGTCCGACTCCCTGGTGACGCGGAACGCCGCAGGCGAAACCGGCGGCGGCATCTTCAACGACAGCGGTTTCAGCGGCAGCGTCCGCCTGAGAGGGACGCGGGTGGTCAACAACATCCCGAACAACTGCGCAGCGGCAGGCTCCGTACCCGGCTGCACGGGCGGCACAGGCGGCGGAAACGGGGGCGGTTGAGGCGGTGGTTGGGGCGGCCGCGGCTGACCGGCCTGTGTCGGATCGGGACCCACGCGGCTCGCGGCACGACAACCGTTGCTCCACCCTCAGCGCCACGTAGTAGTTGCCCGGGACGGCGATCCGCTTTCCGACCAGACTACGAACAAGCGCTGATACCTCCCCCTGTAAGACCTCGCCAACTCGGTCACCGCCTGCTCCGCCGGCGCCGTCGGAAACGATCAAGCCGTTCCCGTTCCGACCTGGGACGGAATGACGTCGGCGTCTGGTGGGCGGTGGGCTGGTTCCCTCGCTACCGCTCCACGCCGACGAGAACGAGGACGAGTTTGGCCGGCCCATCGGCCACGGCCGAGGATCCGTCGACCGCACTGGCCACTGCCGGCCGGGAAGGAGACTGCACGCACCCCGGCCGCTGACTTCGGCACATTGTCGAAGAGCCGACCGGTCTGCATTTCCGCCAGCCCAACTGGGGTCCGCGCAGGGCAGCGGCCGGCAGCGCCCGCCGTACTCGTCCCTGTCGGCAGGGAATACGGTGTCGATTTGAGAGCGTCAGGTGCCGATTCCCTGTGGATAGCTGAAGAAGTCGGTCGGATCGTACTTCCGCTTCACCCTGACCAGTCGGTCGTAGTTCGCGCCGTAGTAAGCCCGCCGCCAGTCCTTCAGCGTCGGATCCGGGAAATTCTGATACGACTGCTCAGGAGGCGTGTTACCGAAGATGTCGTAGTAGAACTCACGGTGCCAGCGCAGATTCGCGGTCTCGACGTGGGGCGGATCGTAGTCTGCCCAGGAGGTCTCGGCAGCGAAGATGAACACGGCGTTTCGGTGCACGAACGCGGTCGCATTCGGCACCACCTGGTTGATCTCGCCGCCGAGGGCGAACATCGCGAACCCGGCCCCGTCCTCGTTACCGCTGCCCGGCCACTCCAGCAGTTTCTCGGCGGCGGCGCCGATCTGCTTGTCGGTCAGGAGCGTGCGGGACGTGAGAACCGCCGACTTGGCGGCGAACTGGTCGACCGGTGTGGTGGCGCTCAGCAGCACGCTCGCCTGACCGGGAGTGACCTCGCGGACGGACTCGTTGTTGCGGGCGCGCTCCTCGGCCGTGCCGATGGCAAGCAGCGGAGCCAGGATGGCGCGCAACTCCCCAAGGTCGCCGTAGAACTGGCCGATGGCGTTGACGTTGGCATTGGCCCGGATCTGGTCCCTGGCAAGCCCGTGGGTTCCGATGCCGACGCGAAGGTGGAACCGCTTGTCGTCCAGGGTGTTCACGGCGATCCGCTGCGCGGCGGCCATCACCGGCACCACGGAGTCCAGGCTCCAGCGCAACTGGTAGAAGCCCACGTTGCCTTGGAACTGCTCGTACTGGAACGTGAAGGAGGTGTTGACACCGAAGTTGTTCCCCGCCCCGCCTCGGCAGGCCCAGAACAGGTCAGCATGCGAGTCCTGACTGGCCTCCACCACGCGGCCGTCGGCGAGCACCACGGTCGTCGAGACCAGCCGATCACAGGTCAGCCCGAACATCTTGTCGCTGAAGCCGATGCCGCCGCCGAGCACCAGTCCGGCCACCCCGACCGTGGGGCAGCGGCCGGTCGGCACGAACTTCCCCTGGTTCTCCAGCAGCGGGTGCAGGTCGCCATTGGTGACCCCAGCTCCCACGGTGACCGTACCGGCGCCATGGGTGACCTTGATCGGCCCGTAGGTCCGGGTCCGGGAGCGGGCGCCCGGCAGCGGGGTGACGGCGATGCTTTTCATCCGGGCCATGTTGAGCAGCAGGCCAGTGGTGCTGGAGTACCCGGCGTAGTTGTGGCCCAGCCCGGAGCGGGGCACGGCGGGCAGCCCCACCGCGCGGGCCCAGCGGACCGCCGCGCGGACATCCCTGGTGGTAGCGCACGCGACAATTCCAGCGGGGTGGATCCCGGCGTAGCGGTGGTTGAACGGGAGCGCCAGCGGCGGGTAGTTGGAATCCCTTGGCCGGTAGAGCGTGGAACGCGATGACAGCGCGTCGGCCAGCCGCTTCCAGTCCCGGGGGCCGACCCGCTCCGCCACCTCGGTGGGTGACGCAGCGGCGGGTGGTGCCTGCAAACCCACCATCCCCGTCCCCAAAGCACCCAGTGTGCCTACCCGCACTACGTCCCGCCTGTTGATCACAGTGGCTGCCCCTCACGAGAAACGCCCCCAAGGCACGATCGCCTCCCTGTGAAGTCAACCGATCGCCGGCCGGCACAGCCGCACAACAGGCTCCGCCCACGGGTCCGCAACCCCAAAGAGTGTCCGGCGTAGGGCCGAATGGGCCGCACCCCACAAGCGCACCAGGTCGAGCGGGGAAACCGCGGTGGAAGCAACCGCCGCCCAGCAATGCCGCGACTGCCCCGCCGGAGCGTGATGCACACCGGCCACAGCGCCCAGTACACGAGCCGGGCATCCGCAGGCGCCCGCCTCCGAGCAGGCGTGATCCAGAGCATGAGCGCCGTGGGCAGTTCGGTGGACGATGCGCTCGCCGAGTCCTTCGACGCGACCTGCGAGCGGGAAACGCTCCAGGGCCGCAGTGTCCGGGCCGACGAGCGCGAAGCCCGCCTTGACCTGTTCCGCGACTGCACCGCTACAACACCTGACACCGCCACTCCAGCCTCGGACAACGCAGCCCCATCGCCTACGAGACCGCGCTCGACACACCTTCAACCACAGTCCGGGAGGCAGAGGCTCGTCAGGCTCGGCCGGTCCGGAGCGGTGCAGTCGCCCCTCCACATCCGCAGGTGTGCGCCAGGGTGTCGTTTCAATGGTGATGCGGACGGCCCCATCGCGTCGGCAGCAGCGCGTTGGCGAACACGTAGTCGCCAACGTTGGTACCGATCATGTTCCCGTCCTCGGCGTCCCAGCGGAAGTGCACGCCCAGCCAGAGCCGACTCAGCTTGCCCTCCTCGGCGACCTGGCTGAAGTTGGCCATCTTGCGGTACGCCTCGATGGTGTGCGGGTCCTCGGAGTGTGCGATGAACGAGACGTTGTCACGACCGAAGAAGTGCTTCATCGCGCTTGCCCACGCCGCCGTGAAGTTGGCGTGCCCGGAGGTCCAGGCGGGGAAGCACGGGCTGAACGGTGCCCCGGAGCGGTCCGCGCTGAGAGGCTGCCAGTTCGCGTTCGGGCCGCCCGTCGCCTGGATCGCGGACACCGGGCGCCACAGTGTGATCGGGGTGTCGAACTTGGAGTCCCAGGCCGCGATCCCGGCATCCGCCAACGACAGCGCCGACAGCGCGAACAAGTGGGTGGTCTGGTACGTGTCGAGCCTGAACTTCTTGGCGACGATCCCGGTCAGCTCGAGCATCTGCCCCGGGGGGTGGTAGGTGCCGTCCAGGTCATGGTCCCAGAACCAGCCGATGACGGTCTGCTCGAAGGTGCGCTCGGTGGAGTCGACGGCACCGACCCGACGCGCCTCGTCGCGCTGGGCCGCGTACTCCGGGCTGGCCACCAGATCGGCGTAGGAAGTGAAGCCTCGCAGGGTGGGAGGCCGGAACTGCGAGCCGGAGCGCAGCACGAACGGCCTCACCTTGCCCCAGTTCGGGGTCACCGCGTCGCTCGGCTGCTTGCAGTCCATCTCACCCGTCGGCCGCCAGGCCCCAGGTGTGGTGGTGTCGCCGCTGTAGGTCGCAGGGTTGGCCGAACCGTCGCCCGCCCGGGCTTTGTTGATCTGCCTCAACACCCGGTCGACCACCAGGCGGTCGAGGGGGTCGTAGGAGTAGGGGGAGCGGCCGGTCCGGGCCCTGTACCGGGCGTTGATGTAGGCCTGATCGCCCGGGTACAGCTGCGAGATCATCCGGTACGCCGTGCGGTCGATCAGCCGCTCCTCCTCGTCCCGACGCGGCCGCGAGTGTTTCCCGGCATACTTCAGCGGCCGGTTGAGGTACGGCTCGTACTTCAGGGTTCCGTACGTGTACTGATAGGCGCTCTCCGCATTGTAGATCGCCGCGAAGACCATCGCCCCGGACCTGGAGAGTTTGCCGGGCGAGGCGTCCCAGCCCCGCGCATTGCGGAACGTCTGGAGCAGGACCCTGTTCCAGTACTGCGTCGGATCGTCTTTGCGCCCTGTCGCGGCGGCGGCCTGCGGCGCACCGGCCGCGACCGGACTCAGCCCGGCGAGCAGGGCACCGGCCACGACGACGGCCCGTAGCCGCCCCAGGCGTCCGCCGGAACGGGATTGCAGGCGTGGGAGGACGGACCTCGCAGCCGACTGGTGGCCATGATTGGGCTCGCGAGCCACGGCATTCCTTTCGACGTCGCTGATCGACAGCGGCAGCGTAATGTCGGATATGTCGGCACAAGGAACAGCCACGCCGATATTCCGTGCGCTTCATATGACTTCAGGATTTACGTGGAAATGCCCAGCCGGTCATGATTGACAGTTGACTGAGCCGTGATCGCGCAGGCGTGACGAGGTGTCACTCGTGCGAGCGACTTCCGGATCCACCGAACGGTGGCTGTCCGACACTGACTCCGTGGAGAAAGAGCGTGCGAGCGCCCAGCCCACCGCGAGCAGCCGCCCGGGCTCGCGGTCGAGACCGATCTCCTCGGCCGTCTCGCGGCGAGCGCCCTGGTGCGGCGTCTCCCGGTCGTCGGGCTCGATGGTGCCGCCCGGAAGCATGCCGTCGGCAGCTGACTTCTGGTCCCTATCCCTGCCGGAGGTCGACCGGGCTTCTTGCCTCTCGGCAACAGCGCCCGAACCTGTGGATCAGAAGGTCCCTGACTTCCATGTTCCGTGTGTCGTGCTCGGCCTCGTTGACCGCGGCTGGGTGCAGGTACACCGCGTGGCGCCTGGACGGCGCCGGATGGACAGCGCGGGGCGGCGTACAGCGCGTCGATCCCCCATCTCCCTGGCCGGTGCCATCATCACCGTTCGCTGCCTCGATCGACGTGCCTGGGCCCTCTACCGCTGGGACACCCGTCCGAGAAGCGCGCGCATCCGATGACCTACTGCCCGACGCTCTCGGAGCGTTGGAGCGTCAGACGGTCACCACGGGCACACCGTCCGGGCGGCCGGCGAGCAAGGCTGCGATGTGGTCCGCGCACCGGATGGCCGCCGTGGCCATGGCACCCTTGGTCATCCCGGCGACATGCGGGGTCAGCAGGGCGTTCGACAGACCGAAGAGCGGCGAGGCGAAGGCGGCGTGCTCGTGCTCGAACGTGTCGACAGCTGCCGCCGCGAGCGGGTGTGCCGCGTCGCGCAGCGCGTCGGCCAGCGCCTGTTCGTCGACGACCCCGCCCCGGGCGGTGTTCAGCAGGATCGATCCCGGCCGCATCACCGCCAGCTCCGCGCGACCGATCATTCCCCGGGTCTGCGCGGTGAGCGGAACGTGCAGGGAGACCACGTCACTGGTGGCGAGCAGAGCGTTGAGGGACGTGGCCCGGGGCACCGAGGTCTCGGCCGGGCGCCGCGCGAGGCCCTGGACCGGCATGCCCAGGGCGGTGGCCCGTTCGGCCAGCGCCAGGCCGATCTGCCCCAACCCGACGATGCCCAACGTCAGTGCTGACAACTCCACAGCGGGGGCAGCCGGTGCGCTCCAGCGGCCCTGATGCGCAGCCTCATTGTGCGCCGGAAGATTCCGGGTCAGGGCGAGGAGCTGGGCCAGGGCGAACTCGGCGACCGCGTTCGCATTGGAGCCCGGAGTGTGGGTGACGACGACGCCGTGGCGGGCGGCGGCGGCCAGGTCCACATGGTCAGTGCCCGCCCCGGCCCGACCGACCACCCGGAGCCGGTTGGCCAGTGCGGGGTCGGTGGCCGCAGCGAGGAAGGCGGCGGGCAGCGGGACGCCCGCGCGGGACTTGACCGCGTGATAGCCGATCCCATCCCGAATGGTCTCAGCGATCAGCGTCGGCTCGTCGAACGCGTCGAAATCGGTGAAGTTCACCTGGCCGGCCCAGGCGCTCCGCGCCCCGGCCTTGTCGGCCACCCGCCGCAGGTTCAGCGTGACGGCCAGTCCGTTGCCGAGCAGATGCGCCAACTCCCGGTCGAGCAGCTCGCCAGGAGCCGCGTCCAGCAATAGGACCCGCGCCAGCTCCATTTGATGATCCCCCCTCACCAGGACGGAGCATACTGAGCACCAGGAGCTGGTTGCGAGATACCCCTGACCGGCCACACATCGGTACTACTGCCCTGCTCGATCCCACGCCTACTGGCGGAGCCTCTAAGCTTCGTTTTTAACCCCTGCCCGTGGTCGGCTCGAAGAGCTGGCCACGGGTTTCGTCGTTGTCCGGACAGCAAGGCGGCCTCTGATTGATCATG
>NZ_JBIARC010000092.1:0-21926 GCF_042889625.1 Streptomyces sp. NPDC002573
GCGTCAACGTCCTCTGGGCTCTTCTGCGCGATGACCGGTGCTACGAGCTGACGCCACCGACCCCGCTCGCGGCTTGACAAACGGCATTAGGAATCGGTGAGAATGCTCAGACTTCGTTGCGACGGATCAGCGGGGGAGCAGGAGACGAAGATGCGGGACGACCTGCAGATCCTTGCGGCCCTCGGCATTGACCCCGCCCGCCTGGACCGGGCGCCCGAGGGGCCCGGCCGCCATTCCGGATACCAGGCCCGGATCACCCGGCGCCCCTGCTCCCGCTGCGGCACACCGGCCGTCGCCACCTGCCGCCGCACGATTCCGGGACCGGGCCGGCGATGGCAGGACTCCTGCCGCGACTGCATGGTGGCCTCATGCCGGCTCTGACTCCGGGCCGCTACCACCTGCTCCTTACGACCGGCGGCCGACCGGTACTGCACGGCTGGTGGTGGAGTGAGGATGTGGCCCGCGACAAGTTCCGTGCTTGGGTCGGCCTGTACGACGGCAGGACGGACCCGATGTGCTCGTCGTGCTCAGGTGAACCGAACGTTGCTTACGTCGATGGAGACCATTGTCTGGGCCAGGATCGCGCGGTGGTCAGCGTCGCGGCGGTAGGCCCGGCGTTTGGTGGGCAGGCGGATGCCGTCCACTTCCACGGTGTCGTAGACGTACTGTGCCGCGGCAAAACCGCCTGCGATGTCGACGTGATAGTCATGCCGGCGTAGCAGATGGTCAGGGCCGAAGTAGAAGTCCTGTTGCGTGCTGTGGCTGGCGATGTTGGACGGGAAAGTGGCGCGCAGTCCACGCCAGAGTTCCTCTCCTTCCCGCCACGGTTCGATTTCTGCGACGGTGACGCCGGGCATCGCCAGCAGGAAGGGTGTGGTGAGATACGTCCACAGCGCGTATCCGTTGAAGTAGGCGCGGTCCAGCGGGTCCCAGGGAGTGTTGAGGTCGTGGCCTGCGAACGACTGACGCGGTTCCTGGCGTTCGGCCACTACGCGTCCGTCGAGCTTTTCGATGGTGACCCTGTCGGCCGTGAAGTCGGTCTTCTGGTCGGGCGCGCCGAAGGGCAGCACGGAGGCATGCTCCTTGTGCAGCCAGACGGTCATCTCTCGGGGGGCGGGGTCCTGCGGCAGGCCCTTGATGACGAACAAGTCGCCACTGGTGACGATGGTGGCGCGGACCATGGTCAGTTCTTTCCAACGGCCGATCCCGCCATGGGCGTCGAGAACCTGTGCGAGCAATGTGGTCATGTCGTCTCCTGTTCGATGGTGTCTGGTGGTGGTGTCGAGAACGCATCGTCGGCGATCTGCTGGTGGAATGGGCGGATCAGGGCCCGGCGCCGGGCGGCCTTGCCGGGCCGGGCTTTGCCCGCTTCGGGTGTCGTCAGTCGCGGGTGAGTTCGCCATCGACGAGTCGCCACAGGTGCAGGGGATTGGCCTGGCGCAGCGGCTCGGGAAGAAGCGCGTCGGGGAAGTTCTGGTAGGTGACGGGGCGCAGGAAGCGTTCGATCGCGCTCATTCCGACGGAGGTGAAGCGGCTGTCGGAGGTGGCCGGGAAGGGGCCTGTGTGGACGGATGCGTAGGTTACTTCCTGCGGTATGGGAAGGGCGTTGACCAGAATGCGGCCGGTGCGGCGTTCCAGGATCGGCAGGAGTTGTGCGGCGGCGGGGTGGTCGGGCGTCTCGGCGTGGAGCGTGGCTGTCAGCTGACCACGGAACGCACGGGCTGTTCGGAGTAGTTGCTCCAGCCCGTTCAGCCTGACCAGCAACATGAAAGGGCCGAAGACTTCGTCACGCAAAGTGGGTTCGGCCAGCAGTTGGTCACCGGTGATCTCGTACAGCAGGGACTGGCCGTCACCATCGCGGGTCGGGGCCTGTCCTGCGCCGATCAGAGTGGCGCCCGTCTCCTGTGCCCGCTCGGTATTGCGGGTGTAGGCGTCGCGGATGCCGGGCGTGAGCATGGTTCGCGCGGCTACCTTTTCGACCCCGGCCCGGGCGGCGTCGCGCAGTTCCTCGTAGCCGGGTCCGTCGATGGCCAGGAGGATGGCGGGCTTGAGGCAGGCCTGCCCGACGTTGTACTGCGCGCGCTGGACGAGGCCGGCACCGATCTCCGCGCCCCGTACCGCCAGCGCGGCGGGCAGGACGAAGGTCGGGTTGACGCTGGTCATCTCCGTGAACACGGGAATGGGGTCGGGGCGTTGCTGGGCCCGTCGGAAGAGGGCCATGCCGCCGGCCTCGGAGCCGGTGAAGGTGACCGCACGGACCAGCGGGTGGTCCACCAGTTGCTCGCCGATCTCGTTGCCCGCGCCCCGGATCAGGGAGAAGACGCCTTCGTGCAGACCTGCTTCGGCGATGGCCTGCCGTATGGCGCGGCCCTGTATCTCGGAAGCGCCCGGGTGGGCGTTGTGCGCCTTCAGGACGACGGGGCAGCCCGCGGCCAGCGCCGAGGCGGTGTCCCCGCCGACGACGGAGTAGGAGATGGGGAAGTTGCTCGCGCCGAAGATCACCACCAGCCCCAGGGCAACCTTCTGCAGCCGGTGGTCCATGCGCGGTGCGGGCTGCCGGTCCGCCTGGGCGGGGTCGATGGCTGCCTGGAGGAACCGGCCCTGGCGGACGACTGTGGCGAACTTGCGGAAGGTCGAAGCGGCCCAGAGGGTCTCGCCCTCGAGTTGGGTGGCGGGCAGGCCGGTCTCCAGTGAGGTGCGTGCGGCGAGTTCGTCCTTGACCGCTTCGAGCTTGTCCGCGACCAGGTCGAGGAACGCGCCTCGTTCGGCGAGGCCGGTGTGGCTGTAGCTGTCGAAGGCCTCGTCGGCCAGGCGGAGGGCGCGGTCGACCTCTTCTTGGCCGCCGAAGGCGAATTCAGGCTCGAGGAACTCTCCGGTAGTGGGGTTCAGGGCCCGCATGGTGCCTGTGGTGGCGGACACACGCGCCGCTCCTATCAGCAGTTCTCCGGTCAGTGCTGTCATGCTGGGGCTTCCTTGAATGATCTGTGGCCGTGCGTGAGCGGCGGTGCCGTGAGGCTGTCAGTGGTGAAGAAGGTTTGAGTGTGGGCGGTAGCGCCCAGCTCGTGCGCGGAGCGCATCATCTCCGGGCGGCAGGCCGCAGCGGCATCGCGCACGAGCGTGACGTGGTGGCCGGGCTCCATGGCGAAGCGGCTGGTCGACTTGGTGCAGGCGGTGGTCCCGCTGGCCTGCGGGGCGAGTGGGCTCCGGCATGGCGAGCGGGCGATGGGAGGTACGTCGCTGTTGCCAGTGGCAAGGCCGGTGAACCGCCGGGTGAACCTCTGCGGAAACCGACGCCGGTCGGGCGGACACGACCGGAAGGTACCGACAGCCCGGAGAGGCCGCGAGGGTTGTCGTCGAGAGGGGTGCGTACATGAATGGCACGACGGCCCCCATGTATGGAGTGTCCGTGTGACGTGCTCCCGGCCCGGGGCCTGCAAGAGGCAGGTGATGCCGTGCCGTGCTTCTGCAGCGCGTCACGGACTGCTTGTGTGTACGAGACGGGCGTCCACGCCGACGCGGTCGACGGAACGGCGCCTCTGACGGAAAGTCAGTTCTTCTGCCACCAGTCGGTGACGGCCCTGGCGTAGTCGTCCGCGGCTTCCTCCCAGATGAAGTGGCCTGCGTCGATGATGTTGAGCTTGCTGTTGGGCAGACGTTCGTGCAGGTACTCGGCATTGGCCACCGGCACCACCGGGTCCTTGCGGCCGTTGATGATCTGGACCGGTGTCTCGATGGTGGGCAGCAGATCACCCAGGATGGGCAGCTCGGTGCGATATGCCTGGACGTAAGGTATCTGGTCGACAAATCGCTGGCCGACATAGGACGCGAGGTAGTCCTCGCGCACCTCCTGCGGCAGCTCGTAGCCCTCGATCTTGTCGACCGCGACGGTCACGATGACCTTGGGGTTGATGGCCCGGTACGGGGCCAGGTCCTCGGCGTGCACCCAGTCGTGCAGGGGGCTGCCCAGCTGTAGCGGGACTGCCATCCCGCCGCTGCCCACGACCGCGCTGCGGAACCGGTCCGGGTGCTGCGCCGCGGCGAACAGCACCGCGCTGGTGCCGATGTCCGGGCCCACGATGTGGGGCTTTGCCAGCCCGAACTCGTCGGCGAGTCGCACGATGAATTCGCTCATCGCCTTGGGCGAGAGCAGGTCCTCCCGGAGCTCGGAGTGCCCGAAGCCCGGCAGGTCCACCGCGATCAGGTGAGCGCGCTCGGCCAACCGGGACCAGGTCGCGTCGAAGGCGTACAGGCTCTCCGGCCACGGACTCAGAAGCAGCGCCTCGCAATCACGGGGTTCGTCGCTCTCGGCGTACCGAATGGACAACCCGTCGATCGTCCGGAACCGGGTCTTGATCTCACTCATGTTCTTCTCCTTCAGATGTGGGCTGACGTGGTCGATCGGCCGTCCGAGGCGTTCCCGGACGGGGCGACGTCGAGAAACCTAGCGGGCGTTTCCCTCGTGTACAAGTAAATAGAGGGCCATGGACTGGTGCTCGTGATGATGCAATGATGGCGGGAGCAAGCCCAGCCAACGACGAAGGGACGAGGAAACGAGCAATGAGTGATGACAACCCGGCCGAGCCCAGCACCCCCAGCGAGCCGCAACTGCTGGACGACTACATCTGCTTCACGCTGTACGCGGCTTCCCGTGCGATCACCAGCGCCTACCGGCCGCTGCTCGACCCCCTCGGCCTGACCTACCCCCAGTACCTGGTCCTGGTCGCCCTCGGGGAGCACGGCACCACGACCGTGAAAGACCTGGTCGCCATCCTGCAGCTGGACTACGGAACCGTCACCCCCCTGATCAAACGCCTCGAGGCGAACGGCCTGCTCACACGGCAGCGCCGGACCGGCGACGAACGCGTGGTCGAAGTCGCGCTCACGGAGGAGGGGATCGCCCTGCACCGGCACATCCAGAGCATCCCGCCCGCCATCGGCGAGGCCATCGGACTCACCCCCGCCGAGTTCACCACCACCCGGGACCTCGTCCGGCGCATGACGGCCAACGTCCACCGCCACATCGGCCGGAACCGGACCGCCCCATCGTCAACGGACACGTGATTCCCCACCGCCAGGTCTGCACACGTAGTCCGTACTCCGCAAACCGATCACGGCAGGTTCTTCAGTAGCCGTCGACCGGCAGGCGCCCGAAAACCCGTGCCCTGTCACGACAAATATCGCGCGGTTGCTACTCGCCGCGATTGATGCCCTGCCGGTGCCGGCGGGCAGCCGACAGCCCGGAGCTGCGCCACGCGCCGACCTCGCCGCCGAACACCTGCCGCACCGCCAGGGCGCCAACGACAACGGCGAATACAGCGACCGGCGTGGCCCGGCGCTGAGTTGAGCCACGCCCCGACACCGGGCCTTGCGGGGTCGGCGGTAAGACCCAGAGGCCGGCCGGGGACCCCGCCCTTCTTCGGCCTCCTGGCTCCCCTTCCTTGTGCGACATAGACAAAATGCCTACGCTTATGTCGTAGGGGGGGGTTCGATGCGGGACGCCGACCTCCGGCCGGGCCACCGCACGAGTCGTTTCCTCTGGCCATGCCCATACCGCGCGTGGCGCTGTTTATATGCCACGCCTCGATAGAAGGAAGATCTGCGGTGATCATTGATTCTGCGGACCTCGACGCCACTCACGCGTACAAACTGCTGATCGGAAGCATCATTCCGCGCGCCATGGCGTGGGTCAGCACGGTATCGAGCGAGGGCGTTGCCAATCTCGCGCCCATCTCGTTCTTCACCGCTGTCGGGCGGAAACCGCCCATGATCTCGCTGAGTCTGCAGCCGAAGGAAGACGGGATCACGCTCAAGGACACCTTTGTCAACATCCGTGACACCGGTGAGTTCGTCCATAATCTCGTGACGTTGCCGCAGGCGGACGCCATGCACGCGTCGGCGTTTGCGTTCGGCGCGGACATGGATGAGTTCGAGGAGCTCGGACTGGAGAAGGAACCGTCGCAGGTGGTGCGCGCGCCCAGGGTCAAGGAGGCGCCGATCTCCTTCGAGTGCGTCGTTGACCGCATCATCCCCGTCGGTGACGGTGGCGCCGATCATGTGGTGTGGGGCAGGATCGTGCGCTTCCACGTCAGGGACGACCTGTATCTGGAGCGTGGGCGGATCGACACCGCCGCGCTGCCGGCCATAGGACGGCTCGCCGCCGAATACACCCTGGTCGACAACGTCTTCACCACGCCGCTCGAGGAGGACCTGCTCGCAGACCGGCGCGGCCGCCGGATGCAGCGCCTGGACGGAAAGCCGGACGGTTGGTCCCCCCTCGAGACCAGCGAATGGTCCCCCTCGGGTGCGACGACGTCCGCCCCCGGGAAGTGATCATGAGCAATGAGGGCGGAGCTGATCGGGACCACCGATGTGAGCTTCCGCCGACAGGACGAGGGCGATATCGCTATTCCACGGCTGGATGGCCAGCAGACTCGGACCACCGGACTGCCGGACTGGATGCCTGCGAAACGGCGTTGTCGGATGCCTGCTCCGCATCGGTGACCGGCATCCGTATCGGCGAAAGGTGTCGCGTGCGGGCGTTGCCGATACGTTGACGGGGCCCGCGGGAGTTGAAGCAGTCGTCGAACCCACGTAGAGCATGAAGCATGTTCGCTGGTTGCGGATGGGGGTGCGGTCCAGCAGTTCGCAGGCGTGTCTGCACCCACCGTTCCATGATCGAGTTCATGAGCGGCAGCCGCGCGCCGCTGGGTACTGCCTCGGTCCCTGCATTGTTGAGCCCGGTGTCCAAAGGGGCTGAAACCCCCGTCCCGGCCCCGGATCAGGAACCTGGCCCCGGCTCGACGTTGCCGTCGTCGGGGTGCAGGGACCACCCTGGTCCAGCTGTCGTCTCGGTCGTCGAAGTACGCCGGGAGGGCCGTTCGGGTGCGCCCGGAGGCGCTCTTGGTCACGGTAGAGGCGGACGTCGTTGTTGTCGAACGGCGTTTGATGGCAGGCGAGTTGACTTGTCCGGAGCGCGGCGGGGTGCCGGCTCCGTGGGGCTGGGGGCGGCCGCGTCGGCTGCGCGGGCCGTCCAGGGTGGTTCGGATGCGTCCGCGGCGAGCCCGCTGCACGTCCTGCGGGGCTACGCATGTCCTGCTGGAGGCATCTGCCCTGGTCAGACGGGCGGATCTGGCCGTGGTGATCGGGTCCGGGCTGGAGCTGGCAGCGGCGGGGTGGGATGGGGGGATGACAACTGCTGCGTGGTTCATCAGTAAATCCCAGTCTTTCTCAACTGTTATCTTGATCTTGTGCAGCTTTCCGAGTGGGCGGCGCGCAACGGCGTGCACTACCAGACCGCGTGGGCGTGGGCGAAAGAGGGCCGTATGCCGGTTCCGGTGCGCCAGACGCCGTCCGGTGCGTGGCTGGTCGACGAGCCCCCTGCGGAGATGTCCGGCCGCGTCGGGCGTACTGCCGGGTCTCGTCGGCGGACCAGAAGCCGGACCTTGATCGGCAGGTGGCCCGCGTGGTCCAGGGGCCATTGGTCTGGGCCTGCCGGTTGCGGAGGTCGTGACGCAGGTCGGTTCGGGGCTGAACGGATGTCGGCGCAAGCTGCACCGGGTTCTGTCCGACCCGTCCGCCGCTGTGATCGTGGTCGAGCACCGTGACTTGACCGGCTGGCCCGGTTCGGCGTCGAGCACCTCGAAGCCGTACTGTCGGCGGGCGGCCGGCGCCTGGTCGTCCTCGACTCTGATGAGATGACCGACGACCTGGTGCGGGACATCACCGAGGTGCTTACATCGATGTGTGATGCGTGCGCGCCTGTATGGGCGGCGGGCGGCGAAGGACCGGGCCGCCCGTGCAGTGGCCCTGGCGATGGGGGAGGCCGCCGAATGAAGAGGTTCCAGCCGCAGCCCGGGTTCGTGGTGCAGGCGTACCGGTTCGCGCTGGACCCGAACGCTTCCCAGGAGGCCGCGTTGCGCTCCCACTGCGGTGCGGCCCGCGCGGCGTACAACTGGGCTGTCGGCTGGGTGACCGCCTCCTGGTGGCAGCGTACGGCTGAGGAGACGTACGGCGTTGCCGAGGTGGAGCTGACCGAGTGGCGGCCGTGGTCGCTGCCGTCGCTGCGAAAGGCGTTCAACGAGGCCAAGAAGACTGACTCGCGCTTTGCCCAATGGTGGGAGGAGAATTCCAAGGAGGCGTACTCCACCGGCCTGGCGAACGCGTCGGCCGCGTTCGACAACTACGCGAAGTCGAAGAACGGCAAGCGGCGCGGCAAGCGAATGGGTGCGCCGCGGTTCAAGTCGAAGCGGAAGGCACGCCTTGCCTGCCGGTTCACTACCGGCACCATCCGTGTGGAAGCTGACGGCCGACACGTCACGCTGCCGAGGCTGGGCACGATCCGCAGCCACGAGCCCACCGCCAGCCTCCTGATCCGGGTGCAGGCCGGGACGGCACGCATCCTGTCCGCGACCGTCCGGCACGAGCGCGGACGCTGGTTCGCCTCGTTCCAGGCCGAGGTGAAGCAGGACCTCAAACGCGTCACGCGCCCGGACGTGGCGGTCGGCATCGACCTCGGGGTGAAGACCCTCGCGGTGATGGCCGACTCGACGGGCGAGATCCGCACCGTGCCCAACCCCCGGCACTACGACGGTGCGCTGACGCTGCTGCGCCGCGCCTCCCGGACGGTGTCCCGACGCCAGGGCCCCGACCGCCGCACCGGTCGCAAGCCGTCGAAGCGGTGGGAGAAAGCCAACTCTGCCCTGGGTCAGTTGCAGCACCGCGTCGCGAACCTCCGCACGGACGCCCTGAACAAGCTCACCACCGCCGTGGCGGCCGAATACGGCACCGTCGTGGTCGAGGACCTCAACGTCGCCGGCATGCTCCGCAACCGGCGCCTGGCCCGCCAGATCGCCGACGCCGGATTCGGGGAGATCCGCCGCCAACTCGACTACAAGACCCGCCAGCGCCACGCCACCCACATCATCGTGGCCGACCGCTGGTATCCCTCGTCCAAGACTTGTTCCGGGTGCGGCGCGGTGAAAGCCAAGCTGCCGCTGCACGTCCGGACCTACGAATGCGACGTCTGCGGCCTGGTCCTCGACCGGGACGACAATGCCGCACTCAACCTCGCCGCTCTCGCAGCGGCCAGTACCACCGGTACCGGAGTGGCCGGAGACCGGGACATCCCACAGGCGGTGTCGAAGCCTCGTGGAGCCGACCGTAAGACCCGCGCCACCCGCCCCCGTCGCAAGACGGGGCGGGGCGGGCAGGTGGCGCAACCCTGCCGCACCAGCGGCGGGCAAAAGCGAGAGACCGTCCTCAAGCCGAAGCCCTCACGCTTTGGTGATGTGATGGACCTTCCGGGCCGAAATGCCTGGAATGCTGAGAGCCGCTGAGGCTCTGAGCAACGGCATCGGCGGATCGTGGAACGCTCGGCAGGCCAATCTCGACGGTGCTGGTCACGGCGGGCCGGGCGGGTGGTTGCGGTGTTCGCCTCTCTTCTGGTGGCTCTGGCCGACGATCCTTCGGTGGTGCTGCCGGCGCCCGCGGCGCCCGTGGTCGGCGACGCGGGCGCGGCGGTGGTCGGGTTCGCCGCGGCGGCCAGGTCCCGGTTGTCCATGTCCTTCGCGCCCACCTGGCGGCTGGCGTCGGCGGCCTGCCACGGGCGGATGCTGGCGCCGGGCTGGCCACCACCCGTCATCTGAAGTCGATCAACACGAGTTGGCCCTGACGGGCGGTGGTGGGATGGTCCTCTGCTCGGCTTCCACGGCGAGGCCCGCTGGCAGGCGTCGAGGAGGGTGGTGCGGTGATCGACGGACAGCGTGTGCTTCTCACCGTTGATGTGCAACGTAATGGCACTGGTCGTGGAGGGCATGAACATCTTCTTTTCGCCTTCGTGATCTGGTCCCAGGCAGGCATCATCCGGGCGACCCGCGCCACCGTGCCCCACGCCTGGCGCCGCCACCCGCACCTGATGCTCGACGCCTTCCGCGCCGAACGCGCCCACCACCTGCCCGAACGCCCACTCACCCGCACACAGTTCGAGCGGACCCTGATCGCCGTCGACTGCCGCCAAGTAGAGTGCGGCGAGGAGGAATGACGGCCTCAGCCGCGGCTGGTGATGCAGCCATTGGCAGGTCGGCCGGGATGGACCTTGACGTCGCGAAGACCTATCGCTTCCCGTGGCACCCGAGAGAGAGTGCTGTCCGGCTCGTTCTTGCTCGTCGTCCGCCCCCATGAGGGGCGGAGTCGCGGCGGCGGCGCCGGCCGGGCCTGGTCCCGGCTGTTCTCGGCCTCGATCAGCATGCAGGTCGACGCTGGGACACCGGTGAAGACGCTACCGACTTCCGCGTCCGTCGCCGCCGTGCGACGCCGCGGCGACGTCGCGCTTCGTGAGCCTTCCGGCCCCGGTCAGCCGAAGAAACGGCGTACGTGGTCGAGTCCGTCGATCAGGGCGTCCACCTCTGCCGGTGTCGAGTACAGGTAGAACGACGCCCGCGTGGTCGCCGGAATTCCGTACCGCAGGCAGACCGGCCGCGCGCAGTGGTGCCCGACCCGGACCGCGATCCCCTGCTCGTCGAGCACCTGCCCCACGTCGTGGGGGTGAATTTCGCCGAGGGTGAAGGAGATCGAGGAGCTGCGGTCGACCGCGGTCGCCGGGCCGATGATCTTCAACTCGGGGACCTCGAGCAGGCGGTTCACCGCGTACTCGGTGAGGGCGTGCTCATGGGCTGCGACGGCGTCCATGCCGACTGCCGACAGGTAGTCGATGGCCGTGCCGAGACCGATCGCCTGAGCGATCGGCGGAGTGCCCGCCTCGAACTTGCGCGGCACCGGAGCGTACGTCGACGAGGTCATGGTGACGGTCTCGATCATCTCGCCGCCGCCCAGGAACGGCGGGAGTGCCTCAAGCAGCTCATGTCGGCCCCACAGCACACCGATACCGGTCGGCGCCAGCATCTTGTGGCCGGTGAAGGCGACGAAGTCGGCACCCAGCTGCTGGACGTCCAGCGCCAGGTGCGGGGCGGCCTGCGAAGCATCGATCACCACCAGGGCACCCACATCGTGCGCCCGGCGCACGATCGCCTCCACCGGATTGACCGTGCCCAGAATGTTGGAAACCAGCACGAACGAGATGACCTTCGTCTTCTCGGTGATGGTCTGCTCGATCGTCGACAGGTCCAGCCGGCCGTCATCGGTCAGCCCGAACCACTTCAGCTTCGCGCCGGTGCGCTGCGAGAGCAGCTGCCACGGCACGATGTTGGAGTGATGCTCCATCTCCGTGATCACGATCTCGGAATCAGCGTCCACCCGGTAGGACCCATCCGCCCAGCCGAGCACGTTCGCGACCAGGTTCAGCGACTCCGAGGCGTTCTTGGTGAAGATCACCTCGTCCCGACTCGGCGCGTTGACGAACGCCGCAACCTTGTCGCGCGCACCTTCGTAGAGCGCCGTGGCCTCCTCCGCCAGAACGTGGACACCGCGGTGCACATTGGCGTTGTGGTGCTCGTGGTAGGAACTGAGCGCGTCCAGCACTTGTCGCGGCTTCTGCGAGGTCGCCGCGTTGTCCAGGTAGATCAGGGGCTTGCCGTCATGCAGCACACGCGCAAGGACCGGGAAGTCCTCCCGGATGGTCTCCGTGTCCAGCAGACCGTTCAGCTGCCCCTGCGACGGGCTGGGAATGATCGTCACTCGTCAGGACCGCCCTTCACCCACGGGGCCTTGCTGCGGACAGTGGTGGTGGTGCTGCATCGGGCGTTGTCCACCTGGACGCCAGGGTCGTCGGCCGGGACCTGCGTGGCGCACGCCGGCTCCGGCGGGCCGGACGAAGGCCCTGAGGCACGGGCAGGGATCCTGGCAGCGGGGCCGGGTGCGGCGACAGTGCCGGCGAGTCGGATGCGGCGCCGCCGGGACTGGCCGCTGGCGGTGTCGGCAGGAGGCATGGATCGGGTCCGTTCGATCGGATGACTTCGGACACGGTGCGGGTCTGGTGACTCTGGGTGCCTTAACGGCGCGGCAGGTTTCCGGCCTAAGGCCCCCACATCGACAGATGCAAATAGCATACGCATATGTCTCTAGATGTCACGAATACAAGTGGTCCACGGCGCACTGAGCAGGATGCGGTGGCGTAGACGAACGCTGTTGTTGCGCTGCGGCCGAGGGCAGCTGCCCGGCGCGGCCGGGGCGCGCCGCCTCACGCAAAGCGAGCAGGCGAGCACCGCGCTCTTCTCGCCCAGCACGTCGACCAACCCGATGACGTCGCCTGCGAGATGGAGGAGGCCGGACGCGTCGACATCTTCCGGCTGCTCGCTGCGCGCACAGCCACGCTGGTCAAGGACGACGCCCCGACAGACCGCTGCGGCCGGCGGGCGGATCTGGTGCCGCCACGAGTACCAGATCTTTGGAAATCCGTGCAGTAGCAGGACCAACGGGCCCTCCCCCAGCTCGGCGGCATGCAGCGTGACGCCGTCGACTGGGACGAACTTGTGTTGGACCGTGTCTGACACGGGACGTCCGGGCTGGAATTCTGCTCTCCACCGACCGCAGGCCAGCCGGGGGAGCAGCCTGCTAACCGTTCGCGTCCGCAGCGGAGGAGGCTGTCGAGCCGGATCCCTTTCCCTTCCGGACCCCGGTCAGCTCAGCAAGTTGAGCAGGGGACGTGCGGTTGGAGCGCGGTGCGGCGCTCCGGGGAGCGCCGCGAGGTGCGTTACCCGGCGGCAGGCTCGCCGATGACCGCGACGACACTGCGCCACAGCGCCTTCGGATTGGCGTACCCAGGGAAGAGCCGCATCATCTCGTCGAAGAACTCCTCGGGCGTGCGGGTGTCCTCCTTGACGAGCCGCTGGAAGGTGTCCAGGTAGGTACGCGTCCGCTGGACGGCGCCTCCGTCGTCGGGCTGCGTCTTGTCCTTGTGGCCGGCCACCGCGTACCGCGGGTCAAGCGCCTCGATGATGTCCAGCGCCCGGTACCACGCCTCGAGTCCACCGTGGCCGGACTCATTGAGGTACTGGTGGCAGTGGTTGTAGACCGAGTCACCGGCGACGAAGAGGCGGATGGACGGCACCCACAGCCCGGTGGTGTCGTCGGTGTCGGTGTGACCGAGTTCGACGGCCTTCAGAAGCTCGCCCTCGAGCTCGATCCCTTCCTCGGGGATGATCTCCGGGTGGACCTCTCCCTCGCAGACTTGGCCCGGGAAACGGGCCTCCCACATCTCGCCGCGGGTCTCCTGCTGCCTCTTCATGCCCGCGGCGACGGTCGCCGTCGCGTACACCTTCGCGCCCGGGAAACGCTCGAGCAGCGCGGGTACGCCGAACCAGTGGTCGCCGTGGCCGTGGGTGATGTAGATCGCGGTCAGGTTCTTCTCGAAAGAGGCGATCCAGTCGCCGATCACCCGGATGTGTTCGTGTGTCCACGGGGTGTCGACGAGAACGGCGTCGCGTTCGCCGGTGATGAGCGTCGACGAGATCGGGGACGCGACCGCCGGGTGGCCGTGCGGCACCGGCGGTGTGCCGTGTTCGGGGGTCGGGTCGGCGACGTGAACGTGAAAGCGAAGGTCAGATGTCATAAGTGGTGGCTCTCGCTTGTGATCGGCGCTGGTCAGTCGGTTACGGCAGGCCGGAGGTGCTGGACGAACCAGTCGGCCGCCCCGCCGCCGGCCGCGTCGAAGTGGTCGACGTACGCGCCGAAGTGGCCGCCTTCGTAGGTGATGAGCTTCTTGGGCTCGCCGGCACGTTCGTATGCGGCCAGGGCCATGTCGGTCGGCGTCATCGTGTCGTGGGTGCCCACGATCATGAGCAGGGGCGTCGGTGCGATGCGGTCGATCCAGATGCCGGGGTCGTACATCTGGGCCTTGAGGGTGGACCGCAGTGTGATCTTGTGGTCGAAGCGCCCGAGTTCATCCATCGGGAACTGATCCTCGTAGGCGATCATCGCGGGGTCCTTGTACACCGACGGCACGTCCGGGTCCGTGGTGACCAGGAGCTGGCGGGCGGCGTCGGCGCCGCGCATCTGCGCGCGTTCGTCGGCGTTGAAGCGGTCCTGGAGCCGCTGTGTCTGCTCGGGGCTGGGGTTGCGGCGCTTGCCTTGTTCGTAGCCGCTGATCGTCGGCACCTGGGCGACGACCGCCTTGATGCGCCGGTCGCTTCCCGCCAGCACCAGCGCGTGGCCCCCGGCGTAGCTGGAGCCGAACAGGCCGATGCGGTCGGGGTCGACGCCGGGCAGGTCCTGGGTGTAGGTGATGACGCGGCGCCAGTCGAGGATCTGCCTCCAGGGGTCGATGTCCTGGCGGGGCCATCCGCCGCTGAGGCCGAAGCTGCGGTGGTCATGGATGATCGACACGAAACCGGCCTCGGCGAAGCGCTCCGCGTAGTGCAGCAGGCCGCCTTCGGCCAGGCCTCCGAAGCCGTGGGCGACGGTGATCGCCGGGGCGGGTGTCGTCAGGCCGGCGCGGCGCAGGACCCAGGCGTGGAGACTGACGCCTCCTTCTACCGGAATCCAGTGTTCTTCGCGCTCGAGCGTCATGGTTGCCCTCTCCTGGACGGGTGCGGTGCGTCGGGATGGAAGTCGCTGGTCCCCCCACGCGTGGTTGAGCCTTCCCAGGGGCGGTCGGCCGTTTCGTGCCGTGCGGCACCCCCTCCGCAGGCCGACCGCCACCGCTTATCAGAGTTTCGTGAGGAACTCTGCGATGACGTGCGCCACCGCCTCCGGGCGCTCCAGATGGGGGCAGTGCCCGGCCCCGCGGACCTCGGCCACGTGGGAGTCGGCGAAGCGGCCGGCGACCTCGGTGCGCAGCATCTCCTCCGGGAAGAAGGTGTCGTCGGTGACGACCACGAGGGTCGGGGCCGTGACCGACGACTGCCGGCGGCCCAGTGGATGCCCGCCGATCCACGAGGCCAGGGACTGGAGGCTGGCGCGTTCGGTCTCCGGCGGGGTGGAGATGACGAAGCGCAGCGTCACGGCGTCGGACGCGCTGACGGCGAGCTGGGCTCGCGAGAGCGCGGTGGTGACGCGGTCGAGCTCGCGCCCGTTCGCCTTGAAGGCCTCCACGACATCGGAAGGGAGCGGGGAGCCCGCCAGCGGTGCAGGGGTCACCAGCACCAGCCCAGCCAGCAGGTCGGGCAGTTGAGCGGCGGCGAGTTCGCCCACGGGACCTCCCATGGACTGCCCGACGACGACGACCCGTTCATGCGGCCGCTTGGCGTGATGGACGACCTCGACGACCTGGGAGGCGAAGTCCTCCAGCAGACCGGCGGTGTCCTCGTCGCGACGAGCGACCTCCTTGCGCTGGACGGAGACGACGCGCCAACCGGCGGCGGCACCGGAACGGGCGAGTTCGTCGATGACCCACTGCCAGCCGAGCGCGCTGTCGCGCCAGCCGTGCGTGAAGACCAGGAGCCCGGCATCGCCGTCGCCCGCTTGAAGGTACTGAATGCCCGACGGGGTGAACGGCCGTTCGAAGGTGTCGTGGGTCATCGGCCTTCGCTCCGGCGGATCGGCCAGACCTCGTCCAGCGAGTCGGAGTCGGTGAAGGTCGCCTCGATGGCCACGATACGCAGCTCCTCGCCGCGGCGGGCGATGACGAAGTGCACGGCGATGCGCTCGATCTCGGACTCGTCCGCGCGCAGACGCGACCAGATGGCGTCAATGGCGCCACCGTGCTTGTTGAAGATCGTCACACGGTTGTCGACGACCACGGTGCGCGTGTATCCGGCCGCCTTCAGGCGGTCGAACGTTGCCTGGAACCAGGCGGTCACGTCCTGCGCCGTGGGGGCGAGGCTGACCGGCCCGCTCTCGTCCCCGACCCAGAGCGGGGCTGTCCAGTAGTCCCCGATGAAGGAGGCGTCGTCCGTCTCCTCCACGGCCGTGACCCATCGAGGCAGGTAGTTGCCGAAGAACCAGTCGGTGATCTCGAGGTACGTCTCGTCGAGCTCGAGCCGGGTAGACGATGGCGTCACTGTCAGGCCTCTCCATGAACGGACGAGCCGGCGGCCGCGGAAGCGACAAGCCGACCACTGCTGAAATAAGTGTAATCAGTTTGCCTATTACGGCAAGATGGGGAACCAGCTCTGCAGAATCGCAGTCCGGCCATCGCAGGTTCCCTTGAGAGACGAGCTGGCTGCACAGGCTCTCAGCCGGCCGTCCGGGCTCGGGTACGGCTGGCCAGCGCGTGCCCGACCGTGAGCGCGCACAGCACCACGAAGACCACGCTCGCCGCTGCCAGCAGCACCCAGGAGAGGGCCTGTCGGCCGGGGATCTGGGTTCCCGCCAGCCACCGGAGAAGGAAGTTGGCACTGGTGGCCATGGGGAAGGAGAAGATCCAGTAACCGAAATGGAAAGCGCGCTGACGCAGATGCGGGAACAGAAAGCCGATCACCACCAGCGTGAACAGCAGCAGGCCTGCGAACCCGTAGCCGATCGTGTCCACCTGGCCGTGGTGGGCGGCGGTCCAGGCCAGACCACCGGTGGCCGGCGGGATGACCAGGATGGTGAGCGTGGGCCGCGCCGGGGCGGGCATGCGGTCGCCGTTGATCAGGAGGCTGCCGAGGATGACCGTCCCGAAGGCCAGCCAGTACAGGATTCCGACGGCGAAGGCTGCCGCCGCCAGTTCCGGCAGGTGCAGGGTCGATGCCGTCGTGCTGGCGATGAAGGGCCCAGAGACCACGGGCAGCGTGTATCCCGGGTGCAGTGGCGCGGAGCCCAGGCCGCCCGTGACCCAATGGGCCAGCAGGCGCGCGGCGATGACGCCCGCCGCCGCGCCGGACAGGATGTAGACCCATCGCGCGCCGTCCAGGCCGAAGCGGGAGAAATGTCCCGCTGTCAGCATGGCGACGATGGGGACGTACGCCAGGGTGAATCCCTGGCCCGGATGCTGCAGGTCGTCCAGGACGTTGCGCCACCGTCCTCCGCCGTGCCACAGGTACCGCCCCAGCAGGACTACCCAGACCAGGCCTGCGGCCACGTACAGAACATCGCTCACCCACAGCGGTGCGGAGATGGTTGCCGACGCGGACTGCCATGCCCCGCCGAGGCCTGCGGTGCCGAGGGACACCGACATCAGGCCGATGCTCTGTGCGCGGGGGCCGGGGGCGGCGGGCCCGCCACTCGCGGGAAACGCTCCCCGCTCCCGGGCATGACGGGGGTTGGGGGCGGCAGGCCCGCCACTCGCAAGCGCAGTGCCCGCCTGCGGTACCCCGGCAGTGGTGTGCCGCAGCGCACCGGGCGTGCCCGCCGCCTCCCGGTCCATCATGTTTGTGTCGACCGGCTCCATTCCGACCTTTCGAGTAAATACGTGCGCGCGAACCGGGCAGCCAGGAGGCCGCACCTATCGACTGCTGCACGAGCAGGACAGCGGACCCGATCCGGCCGCCCGCCGCGATCTTCCGCGGTCGTGGGCCGGGTGAGAGAAAAGGGCCGCACCCTGATTCTGTTTCAGTTTGAATCTGGATCGGGCCGCGTGCCCCAGCTTGGTCAACTCGATCGTTTGGCTCGATCGGTGGGGACTTTCCGCGGCCGGTTGCACTCCTGGCGTTCGGCGGTTGCGTACACGCCGCACAGGGCAGCGAAGCGTTCACCATGCAGGTAGCCCGGATCTTGAATCGCCAAGTGCTGTTCGCCTTAATGGATGCGCCCCAGGCGGCGCTACGCCGGGCAGATTTCGGGATCCGGCAGGGACGAGCCGAGCTTCGTCGTCTCTCCCATCTGAGTCTGGACCAGGCACTGTTGGCCTGCGGCCAACGGCAACGGGAGGGCCGTTGCCTGTCAGGAAGCGGTCACCGTGCCCCCCGGCACCCCGAAGATCAATCCGTCGGCAGGCACCAACTCACCATGCTCATCGTGGGTGGCACATCCGACCCTCAACATCGTCATCCCGAGTAGCAATCAACAACCTCTCGGCGCCGTAGGTTCAGATGGCCGTGTCGGCCAGGGCCTGCCGTGGGGCGGGTCCGTCAGCGGTGGTGTTGATGGTGACGGGGATGTTGCCGCGGGTGGTCTTGGAGTAGGGGTAGGTCTGGTGGGCGGCCTTGGTGAGGACGGTGGCGGTGTCCTGGCCAACGCCGCCGAGGCCGACCACCGTCCCTCGAAGGCGAAGCCGACGGTGATGCTGGTGCACGGCCCAGGTCCTGGACCTGCTGCGCGATGCCGCCGGCCTCCCGCGTCCGGTGGGTGCGCCCGTCAGGTGTCGCACCCACCGGAGTGACACGGACGTCGAGGAGTCATGGGTTCTGCAATGCCCGGCCGGCATCCGGGCCATCGGCCACGGAGAAATCCCGTCCCGACCTGGATCAGATGTCCTCCTGCAGGTAGACGGAGTGCAGGTGCTGGTAGTGCAGCAGGCCTTCGGGCCCCAGCTCACGTCCCATGCCGCTGGTCTTCACCCCGCCGTAGGGCGCACCGAAGTCGGGCAGGTAGTGGTTGATGCCGATGGTGCCGGTCTGCACCTGCTTGGCCACTCGCTGCGCGCGGTCGGGATCGGTTGACCACACGGTTCCGCCCAGACCGAACTGGGAGTCGTTCGCGATCCTGATCGCCTCGTCGTCACCGTCGTAGGCGATGATCGACAGGACTGGGCCGAAGATCTCCTCCTGGGCGATGATCGAGGCATTGTCGACGTTGGCGAAGATGGTCGGCTGGACGAACCAGCCGTGCTCGATGTCCGGTCGTCGGCCGCCCGTCACGAGTGTGGCGCCGTCAGAGATGCCGCGTTCGATGTAGGACTCGACGTTGGCGCGGTGTGCCGCGCTGACCATTGGGCCGATCTGGGTGGCCGGGTCGAGTGCGTCGCCCACGACGGCCCCTTCGGCGAGCGCCTTGTAGAACTCGACGACTTCGGCGTAGCGACGTCGGGGCGCCAGGATGCGGGTGCTGGCGAAGCAGGTCTGCCCGTTGTTCAGCAGTGAGGCGAAGAACAGTGCCTCGGCATTCGACGCGAGGTCCGCGTCGTCGAGGATGAGCGCGGCCGACTTCCCGCCCAGCTCCAGAGTCACAGGACGCAGCAGCTGTCCAGTCCGCCCCGCGATCTCCCTGCCCACGGCCGTGGAGCCGGTGAAGGAGATCTTGTCGACGCCGGGGTGGCCGACCAGGTACGACCCCAGTCTGTCACCACCGGTGAGGATGTTGATCACTCCGGCCGGGATGCCTGCCGCAGCCACCGCCTCCGCCAACAGGGCGAAGTCCAGCTGGGTTTCCGACGACGGTTTGACCACCACGGTGTTGCCGGCGGCCAGCGCGGGAGCCAGCTTGAAGAAGGTCAGGGTCTGCGGGAAGTTCCAGGGCACGATCGCGGCGACGACGCCCAGCGGGGTCCGGTGGACCAGGGACGTTCCACCCAGGACACCGGGGCGGCGTTCCTCGGTGGGCATCTGCTCCACCAGTGCCGCGTAGTAGCGCAGCACACCCGCCGGTACCGCGGCCTCGAAGTTGATGGAGACCGAGTACGGCATGCCGTTCTGTTCGCTGACCCGCTGGGCCATCTCCTCCTTGCGGGCGTCCAGCTGGTCGGCCAGCCGCTGCAGGGCGCGGGCACGCTCCGCCGGCTGCCAGGTGGCCCAGCCGGTGGGGTCGGCGAACGCACGGCGTGCGGCGGCGACCGCCGCGTCGGCATCCTCGAAGGTGCTGACCGGGACCCGTCCGATGACCCGCTCTGTGCTGGCGGACGTCACGGAAATCTCATCCGAGGACGATGGCTTGCGCCACTCTCCACCGATGTACAGGGCGTCGTAGGTCAGGATGTCGTTGCTCGCATTTTCCTGTGGTGTGTCGGTCATGTGCGGGTCTTCCTTGTCCATAGGCATGGGTGTGGCGTGTTCAGAAAACGACAACGGGCTTGAGGGTCGCGCCGCTCTTGCTGTCCTCGAAGGCGGTATTGATCTCCGCGAAGGGATACGACTTGATGAGCCTGTCGAACGGGAACTGACCGTCCTGGTAGAGCGATATCAGGCGCGGAATGAACGTATGCGGGACCATGTCTCCCTCGATGACCATGCTGATCTTGGCGCCCGTGAGGATGGTCAGGCCGATGTCGATGGCCGCTTCGGTGCCCGGCGCGGCCAGACCGACCAGGGCGGCATGGCCGCGCGACCCGAGCGAGTCCACCATGGACCGGAAGACCTCCCGGTTTCCGGTCGCGTCGACGGCGTAGTCCACACCACCGTTCGTTATTTCCTTGATGCGCTCCACCACGTTTTCGCCACGGCTGTTGATCACATGCGTGGCGCCGAGTTCCTTGGCGAGCTCCAACCGGCTGTCGACGATGTCCACGGCGATGATCGGCGAGCAGTTCGCCACCCGGGCGGCAAGGAGGGCGGACATCCCCACCGCGCCGGTTCCGAAGACGACGAAGCTGCTGCCGGCCTCGGGATCGAGGACGTTGAGGACCGCTCCCGCACCGGTCGGGACGCTGCATCCCAAAGGCCCGAGCAGTTCGAGCGGCGCCGTCGGCGGAACCTTCACGACGCTGCACTCGACGACGTTGCTGACCGAGGAGAAGGATGACTGGCCGAAGAAGTGGGAGCCGATCGGCTGTCCGTGGTCGGAGAACGCCGTGGTCCCGTCCGCGCGACGGCCGGAGAAGTTGAGCCCGAAGAACTGCGTGCAGTACGAGGGATGCCCGTTCGCGCACGAGGCGCAGGTTCCGCACGTGGAGAAGCTGAGCAGAACGTGATCACCGGGCTCGACCGTGGTGACACCCGGCCCCACCTTCTCGACCACCCCGGCCCCTTCGTGGCCCAGGACCACGGGCATCGGTGTCGGGTAGACCTCGTCCCGGACGAGGGCGTCCGTGTGGCAGATGCCGGTGGCGACCATCCGCACCTGGACCTCGCCCGGACCAGGCTCCTCAAGATCCAGCTCCTTGACGGCGAGAGGCTTCCCTCTGCCGGTCGCAACCGCTGCGGTGACCTTCATGAATGTGTTCCTTCGTGTGTCGGATTGAGATTGGGGGTGTGTCGGGTGGTGGTGGGCCGGGGCTGGGGTGAGGCGCCCTGCGTTTGTCGGACAGGGATCTGACTGTCATTTCACGCAACGAGCCGAAGTCGCTGATGTTCGGCGTGGACTTCCTGCGGCGGGCGGTAACCCACCGCCGAATGCAGACGTTTGCGATTGTACCAGAATTCGATGTACCGCCGAATATCCTGCCGCGCAACCGTACGCGTGAGGTAACTCACCCGCGAGACACGTTCGTTCTTCAGGGCGCCGAAGAAAGACTCGGCCATGGCATTGTCGAAGCAGATCCCGGTGCGCCCCGCCGATTGCCTGAGTCCGAGGCCCCTGAGGACGTCGGCATACTCGGAGGACATGTAGTTGCTGCCCCGATCCGAGTGGAATATCGCTCCCTTCACAAGCTTTCGGTTCCGGGCCGCGTTGCGGATGGCCTGGGATATCAGCGGGGTTTGATAGTTGTCATCCATCGCGTAACCGATGACTTCCTTGGTGCAGCAGTCAATGACGGTCGCGAGATACAGCCAGCCTTCGCCGGTCTTTATGTAAGTGATGTCGCCGACCAGCTTCTCGCCGGGTGCCTCGGCCGTGAAGTCGCGGCCGACCAGATCCGGCACGGCGCCCGCCGCGGCCCGGGTCAACGACCAGCGCTTGGGCTTCGGCTGGCAGGGCACCAGGCCCAGGCCGCGCATGAGCTGACGCACCAGCTCCAGGCCGGCGGTCACGCCCCAGCGGGCCACCTGGGCGTGCACGCGCCGGTAGCCGTACGTGCTATCGGACATCTCGAATGCTTTCTTGATGAGCAATTTCAGCTCTTCGCGCCGCTGGGCCGTCGCCGAATCGGGCCGGGCGCGCCAGTCGTAGTAGCCGGACTTAGATACGCCGAGTCGCTCACACATGAACTCGACGGGATAGGCGTACTCCTCGGTGTCGAGTCGCATCGTTTCGATGAACTCATACTTGCTGGCTACCGGGGATCCCTTGCGAAGTACGCTGCGGCTTTTTTCAGGAAGGCGTTCTCCATCTCGAGTTCGCGAACTCGGCGTTCCGCC
>NZ_JBIARC010000093.1:0-20745 GCF_042889625.1 Streptomyces sp. NPDC002573
TCGGCCCGCGCCACCGACAGGCCCGCCCGCCGGTGGGCGGCGCGGCCCCCGGGGGCGGGGGGCGCGTTGTTTGGGGGGGGGGGGGGGGGCCCCCCCCCCCCCCCCCCCCCCACCACATCCCGGCCGACGGCGGCTCCGCCGGAACGCTCAGACCTGGATGGGCAGGTGCTCCCGGCCCCACGCGCCCAGCGGCTTGAGTGCCTCGTTGAGCGCGACGCCCTGCGGAGTCAAGGAGTACTCGACGCGCATGGGCGTGACGTCGTAGGTCTCACGATGCACGATCCCGTCCGCTTCCAGCTCCCTCAGGTGCTGGATCAGGACCTTCTCGCTGACGTCCGGAATGGCGCGCTTCAACTCACCGAATCGTCGGTGCTGTTGGGTGAGCGCCCACAGGATGACCACCTTCCACTTGCCGCTGATGACTTCCATAGCGGCGTCCAGCCCACAGTGCGTCGGCCTGAGCCTCACGCTCAAGATTGCACCCCCGCAAGTGCTTGTGGAGACATGAGTCTTTACTTGATCGATCCTGTTATGCTAAAGCGTGGTGGTCACGGTGGCACAACCGGATTCTCGGCCAACCAGGCAGCGTGCGGCCCCCGAAGGAACTCCGGTGCACGGTCTGCTCATGCGGGACCGAAGAATGCCTCCTCGTCCTGGTCGTCGAGCCGTGCGCACACATCACGCAGGGCCCTTTCCAGAGCGTCGATCTCACCGTCCGTCAGATATATCGACGGTTCGAACCGCAGGGTGTTGACGGCGCTGGCCGTCGGGAAGGTGCGAATGCGGTGCGCACGCAGCAGATAGCCGGCGACGACGTAACCGAGCAGGTCCGACCGGGCGGCCTCGCGCAGCCGGGGAGCCGCCGCTCCTGACAGGTCACGGAACTCCAGGCCCAGCATCAGCCCCTTGCCCCGTACCTCCTTCAGCACCTCCGGATGGGCCTTGATGAGCGAGCGGAACAGCTCGACAAGCCGCGCACCGCGCTCCGCGGCCTGACGGTAGGCCTGCCCGTCACGATCCTCCAGCACGTCCAGCACGGTGTGCGTCACGGCGAGGGACAGACCGTCCTTGGCGAAGGTCGAGGTGTGCACGAGTCCGAACTCCCGGCGGAACCGCTCGCCGCGGATCAGGGTGAGGGCGGTCTTCGCGATGCCGCCGCCGAGGCCCTTGGCCAGGGTGTAGTAGTCGGCCCGCAGTCCGATGAGGGAGCTGGCGAAGAACGCGCCGGTGCGTCCCATGCCGCTCTGGATCTCGTCGACCACGATCGGGCAGTCGAGTGCCGCGCACGCCTCCCGGATCCGTCGCGCCTGCTGCTCGGTGACTTCCTTGATGCCGCCCTCGCCCTGGATCACCTCCATGAACAGCGCCGCGAACTGCGGGAAGTCCCGCTCCACCACGCTCACCCGACCGTCTTGGAGGCGGAGGTCGAGCAGCACGGCCCGCTCCTCTTGAGCGATCTTGGTGATGGCCTCGGGCTGGTCGGCGGGTACGAACCGGGCCTGCGCGGCCATGGCGCCGAACGGTGTGCGGTACGCCGGGTTGTGCGTCAGCTGGACACTGCCTACGAGCTTGCCGTGGAAGGAGCCTTCCAGGGCGAGGAAGACCGGGGGGCGCGCCGCGACGGCGGAATTGGCCACCCGCACCCGCTCCGCCAGCGCGTCCACGTCGCCGTCCGCGTCGTCGGACGGCACGGCCGTCCCCGCCCGTACCGCCTCGCGTGCCTGCTCGACGTGCTCGGCGATCTCCTCGAGCAGTGCCCGCAGCCGGAGTTGCCGGTCGAACTCCGCGTGCTTCAGGGCCACTTCGACGGACTCGGCGCCGCTGTTGGAGAAGACCCCGTAGTACGGCTCGGCGGTGTCGAACTCACGGCGGACGATGTCGTTCAGCCGGGCGACCACGCGGCCGGCGGCCGGTTGCCGGGATGCCTGGCCGAGCACGGGACGGCGGGCCCGAAGGAACGATTCGACGGTCGCGACGACCTCGGGGTGGTTGTGCCCGAGGACGAGGGCACCGTAGCCGCCGGCGTAGTCGACGACGGGCACCTCGTGCCCGGTCTCGTCGAGGAAATAGAGCGTGTTGCCCTCGCCGCGGACGTACTCGACGTCGATCCCCAGGAGGGTCAACAAATCCTGCATCGCGGGATCCGCAAGGTCGGACTGCGGTGACGGAGAATTCATGCCTGTCCTATCTGCGCCGTCGACTGTGGTGGGAAAGCGGGCGGGCCCGGGCGGTGGGTGCAAAGGGAAAACTCCGCCGCGGGGCACGGGCCATGCCGGGATTTTAGGAGAGCGTTTCCAACGACCGGTCATGCGCCGGTAAGCGCGCGCTTCCGCCGTACGCGTTAGTACTGCGTTACCTATCGATGGACGGCGCCTGTGCCCGTGCTGGATACCGTGACGGCGGCCTGTCGCGGTCGGCACCGGGGCGGCGGTGAACCCCCGTGCCGTCCGGCGGACGCCGACCGGCGGCGCACGTCGACATGGGAAGGATGACATGCGTTCTTCGCTGCGTGAGGTGATGTCCCGGTTCGCCACGGGGGTGACCGTGGTGACCGTGGGCGGTGAGTACGTCCACGGCATGACGGCCAACGCGTTCACCTCCGTGTCGCTCGACCCGCCACTGGTTCTGTGCTGTGTGGCGCACAGCGCGGTGATGCACGGCGCGATCAGCGCCGCCGAGCGGTTCGCGGTCTCCGTGCTGGGAGCGGAACAGGAGGCGGTGGCCCGGCACTTCGCGGACAAGAACCGGCCACTCGGCTCCACCCAGTTCGCCGACGTGGACTGGCGGCCCGGCCCGCTCTCCGGGGCGCCGCTTATTTCCGGCGCACTCGGCTGGCTGGAATGTGCATTGGACCGCTCTCACGAATCCGGGGACCATACGATATTCCTCGGTTCGGTACTTGATGCCCGGTGTGGTGACGAGGGGCCCGGACTCCTTTTCTACAACGGCTCCTTCTGTTCGGTCGACGCCGCCGGTCCCGCACCGCATCGGGTGCGCACTTTGCAGTAAGTACTTGAGCGGCATTCAGGCCCCGGACTACGTTGAGAAACAACTGCTTAAGCGTGAGTCGCCGTACCGGTGGCTCCCGGGGCATGCCCTTCTGAAATCCGATATGTGTCAAGGAGTGTGATCGTGGTGGCCGGTGTGAATCGTGCGCCCGTAACGGTGATCGGCCTCGGGATGATGGGGGCGGCCCTGGCGGGTGCCTTCCTGAAGGCGGGGCACCCGACGACCGTGTGGAACCGTTCCGCCGGCAAGGCCGACGCCCTTGTGGAACAGGGGGCGAGCCTTGCCGCGAACGTCGGCGAGGCGGTGGCCGCCGGTGACATCGTGGTGGTCTGTGTGGTCGACTACGACGCCATGCACGCCATTCTGGACCCGGTGGGCGACGCCCTCGCCGGAAAGGTCGTGGTCAATCTGACCTCCGGCCTGCCCGAGGACGCCCGGGAGGCGGCCAAGTGGGCCGAGCGGCTCGGCGCTCAGTATCTCGACGGCTACATCATGACGGTCCCGCCGGCCGTCGGACTGCCGCAGACCCTGCTCTTCTACGGCGGTTCGAAGGAGACCTTCGAGGCCCATCAGGACACGCTCAAGGTACTCGGCGGCAACAGCGTCCACCTCGGCCCCGACGCGGGCATCGCCGCCCTGTACGACCTGGCCCTGCTCGGCATCCTGTGGTCCACGCTGACCAGCGCACTGCACGGCTTCGCGCTGGTCGGCAGCGAGAAGGTCCCGGCCGCGGCGCTGCTGCCGTTCGCCGAGGCGTGGATCACGCATGTCGCCCTGCCCAGCATCAAGGGAGCGGCACAGCAGGTCGACGCCGGGGAGTTCGCGACCAACATCTCGACGGTCGGCCTGAACGCGGCCGGCCTGGTCAAGATGATCAAGGCGAGCGAGGCGCAGGGCATCCGCCCGGACCTGATGGTTCCCATCAAGGACTTCCTCGCGAAGCGGGTCGCCGACGGCCACGGCGCCGACGCGCTCGCCAGCATGATCGAGGTCATCCGCAACCCCGAATAACGACAGTGGTGCGCACGGTCTTCAGGCCGGTGCCCGTCTGGTGGGCGCCCGGCACGGCCCTCCCCCCGCCGTGCCGGGCGCTCACGTTCACCCGGCAGTCATCCGGTCCGGGCGGCCAGAACCTTCGCCAGCCGGGAGAAGCCCTGGTCGCCGTGGCCGGCGTTCACCTCGCGCCGAACCAGCCGCCAAGCGGCGTCCAGGACATCGGCGTTGAGGCCGCGGGTGCGGGCGGCGCGCAGCACGTGCTCCATGCCCGCGGACGCCGACCGCAGGCTGGAGCGGTCGCCCGGGTGCCGGCCCTGCACGATGCGTTCCGCGTAGCCGACGACGATGTCGGGCAGTTGCCGCATGCCCGCCTGCGCGAACGGGGCGAGGCTCGTGGCCGGGATGCCCTCGGTCTCGGCCAGCGCGAAGGCGTGCACGACACCGCTCATCGCGGTCCAGAACAGGTCCAGCAGGGCGATGTCGTGCGCCGCGGCCCGGCCCGGGTCCTGGCCGAGGTACACCCCGGTGCCGCCCAGGGCCTGCAGCGTCCGCCGGTGTGCCGTGTGGACCCGTTCCGTGCCGCTGTAGAGCACCAGCGCGTCGGGCCCGCCGATGGCGGTGGTCGGCGACATGATCGCGCCGTCGAGGTAGTCGATCCCGCGCGCGGCCGCCCAGGCCGCCATCTCACGGGCGCGTTCGGGCGCGTCCGCCGTCAGGTTCACCACCGTACGGCCGATCAGGTACGGGGCGACAGGACAGACGACGCTGCGCACCACGTCGTAGTCGAGCATGCACACCACCACCAGCGAGCTGGCGTCCACCGCCGACAAGGGGGTGGCGGCACGGATGGCACCACGGTCGACCAGGGCGTCGGCACGGGACGCGGTGCGGTTCCACACGGTGGTGGGGTGGCCGTGGCGCAGAAAGGCATCGGCCAGCGCCTGCCCCATCGGGCCCAGGCCCAGGACCGTCACCGGTGGCGGCGGTGGGTCGGCCGGGCAGTCCGGCCGCTGCTCCGAGAGCTGATTGGACGTCATAGGGCCGACCGTAGAACCTGACGTCGGGGTGAGAGTCAACCGGAAGGGCGGAGAAGACAGTGCGGATCGGTGAGCTGGCCAGACGGACGGGAGCCACCCACCGGGCCCTGCGGTACTACGAGGAACAGGGACTGCTACGGCCGTCCCGCAGGCCCAGCGGCTACCGCGAGTACGGCGAGGAGGACGTGGCCACCGTCGGCCGGATCCGGGTCCTGCTGGCCGCGGGACTGAGCACGGCGGCCATCGCGGAGCTGCTGCCCTGCATGAACGAGGAACGCCCCGACCACGTCCCGGTGTACGGCGAACTGCGTTCGGCCCTGGACGGCGAGCGCGAGCGGATCAGGGGCACCATCGAGGACCTGACGGCGGCGCTGTCGGTGCTGGACGGGGTCATCGCCGGCCTGCACCAGCTCCGGCGTCCGCAACGCCGTACCGTCGCCCGTCCCGTGGCGGCGAATCCCACCGTCTGGCGCAGGCCCGTACCGGTGCGGTCCGCCGTCCCGGATCGCCCGGCCGGGTGCGGGAGCGGCGGCAGAACGAGCGGTGGACCGGCGGTTACGGACCGTCCATAGCCTGAGGCCCGACAGACACCAACCCCTTTGCCCACCTCCTGGAGGCAGCCCGTGTCCGCTCCGTCCTGTCCTTATGCGATGGACCCCTCCGGCCGCGACATCCAGGGCGAGGCCGCCCTGCTGCGCGAACGAGGTCCGGTGACCCAAGTGGAGCTGCCCGGCGGGGTCGTCGTCTGGGCCGTCACCGACACCGCGACCATCAAGAGCCTGCTGACCGACTCGCGGGTGTCGCGGGACACCTACCAGCACTGGCCCGCCTGGGAGAACGGCGAGGGTGAGCTGGCGCAGACCTGGCCGCTGGCGATGTGGGTGGCCGACCGCAACATGATCACGGCCTACGGCGAGGAGCACAGTCGGCTGCGCAAACTCGTCGCCAAGGCATTCACAGCACGCCGCACCGCCGCGCTGCGGCCCCGGGTGGAGGCCATCACCGCCGAACTGCTCGACGCGATAGCCGACAAGGGCCGGCACGGACCGGTGGACCTGCGGGAGGAATTCGCCTACGGGCTGCCGACTCAGGTGATCTCCGAACTGCTCGGCATTCCCGACCGGATGCGCGACGAACTGCTCGGCATCATCGGCGCCTGGATGACCAACCAGGTCTCGGCGGAGGAGGTCGCCGGCTACGAGCGCCGCGTGTACGAACTGCTCGCCGAACTGGTCGCCTTCAAGCGCGCGGAGCCTGCCGACGATCTGATCAGCGCCCTGATCACGGTACGGGACGACGACAACGGGTCCGGGCTCACCGAGCGCGAGCTGGTGGACACCATCCTGCTGACGTTCACCGCCGGGCACGAGACCACGGCCAACCTGATCGATCAGGCCGTCCACGCCCTGCTCACGCATCCCGGCCAACTCGCCCTGGTGCGCGGGGGCGAGGCGGCCTGGGAGGACGTGATCGAGGAGGCGCTGCGCCTGGAGGCGCCGTTCGCCAACCTTCCGCTGCGGTATGCGGTGGAGGACATCCAGGTCGGTGACGTGACGATCGCCAAGGGCGACGCCATGATCATCTCCTTCGCCGCGGCCGGACGTGATCCCAAGGTGCACGGGGAGACGGCCGACCGGTTCGACATCACCCGCGCCACCCGCAAGGACCACATCGGCTTCGGACACGGTGTGCACTACTGCCTCGGCGCCCCGCTGGCCCGGCTGGAAGCGGGCGTGGCGCTGCCCGCGCTTTTCGCGCGCTTCCCGGAGATGGCGTTCGCCAAACGGGCCGAGGAACTGCTGCCGTTGGAGTCGTTCGTCTCCAACGGGCACCGCGAGCTTCCGGTACGCATCGGGACCCCCGCCGCCGTGTGATCCTCGCCGCGACGTCCGGACGGCCCGCCGTACGCAGCCGCTCAGGCTTCGTGGGGCGGGCCGTCCGCCGCGTTCACTGCGGGTCGTAGACCGTCCAGACGGTCTTGACCTCCAGATAGGCGTCCAGGTTGGCGCGGCCCATCTCACGGCCGATGCCGGAGGCCTTCATGCCGCCCCAGGGGGCCGCAGGGTCGCCCAGCGCCCATCCGTTCACGTAGAACATGCCCGCCTTCACCCGCGCGGCCAGCGAGTGTGCCTGGCGCAGGTCGCGTGTCCACACGCCGGCGGCCAGTCCGTAAGCGGTGTCGTTGGCCAGCGTCACGGCCTCGTCCACGTCGTCGAAGGGCGCCACGACGAGCACCGGGCCGAAGATCTCCTCTCGGCTGATCCGCATGTCCGGGTTCACCTCGGTGAAGACGACCGGACGCACGAACCAGCCGCCCGCCGGTTCGGCGGGCGGTACCTCGCCCGCCAGCAGCGTGGCTCCGGCGGCGATGCCGTCCTCTATGTAGTCCCGCACCCGGTGGTACTGCTCGGCCGAGACCAGTGGGCCGTAGCCCGTCGAGCGGTCCAGTGCCGGGCCCACCGGAGCCTGCCGTGCCGCAGCGGCCAGCCCCGCGACCACGTCGTCGTACAGGCCGCGGTGGACGTACAGCCGCGAGCCCGCCACGCAACTCTGACCGCTGTTGAAGTAGATGCCGTCGAAGGCTCCCGCGATCGCTGCCTTCACGTCGGCGTCCGCCAGCACGATGTTCGGGCTCTTGCCGCCCAGTTCGAGGGTGACCCGCTTGAAGTCCGCGCCCGCGCGTGCGGCGATCTCCCGGCCGACGGCGGTGGAGCCGGTGAAGGCGACCTTGTCGACGCCCGGGTGGGCCACCAGCTCCGCGCCGGTCGTGCCGTCGCCCGTCAGGACGTTGACGGTGCCGGGCGGGAAGCCGGCCTCGTGCACCAGCTCCGCGAGCCGCAGCGCTGTCAGCGGGGTCTGCTCGGCCGGCTTGAGCACGATGGTGCAACCGGCGGCCAGCGCGGGCGCCAGCTTCCAGGCGGCCATCATCAGCGGGAAGTTCCACGGGATGATCTGGGCGCACACGCCGACCGGCTCCAGCCGTGTGTAGCACAGCGTGCCGGGCGCCATCACCGGGATCGTGCTGCCTTCCAGCTTGGAGGGCCAGCCGCTGTAGTAGCGGAAGTGCTCGACCGCGGCGGGGATGTCCATGGCCTCGTTGACGACGACCGGCTTGCCGCCGTCGATCGCCTCCAGTTCGGCCAGCTCGGGGGCGTGCCGCTCGATCAGGTCCGCCAGCCTGGCCAGCAGCTGTCCGCGGGCGGAGGCGGGCAGTCGGCCCCAGTCGCCGTCCAGGGCCGTGCGGGCCGCGGCCACGGCGGCGGTGACGTCGGCGGCGCCCGCGTAGGCGACTTCGGCGAGGTGCTCGGAGCTGGAGGGGTCGTACGTGGAGAAGGTCTTGCCGTCTGCTGCGGGCACGAAGTGGCCGTCGATGTAGAGCAGATGGGGACGGGCCAGGAAAGCCGCGGCCTCCTGACCGAGAACGGCGGATGCGGATCTCACGGCGGTACCTCCGGTACGGGGTCGCTGGTGGACAGGGGCGTGGAACGACGGGAACCGGCCGCCGGTGAGAGAGGCGGCCGGTTCGCGGCGGAGCGTGTGGAGATGGGTGACGGTTGGTCAGCGAGTGGACGCGGCCAGGGTGGTGACCTGTTTGGCCGCGGTGATGCCCGACTCGACCGCGCCGTCGATGTAACCGCTCCAGCCAGTGGCGATGTCACTGGTGGCGAACGCGACCCTGCCGCGCGGCTGCTGGATGGTGCGGTACGGACCGGTGAGCATGCCCGGCTGGCGGCAGGCCCAGCCGCCGAGCGAATAGGGATCGGCACCCCAGTACTGGACCTTGGTGTCCAGCACCTTGATGCCGGGGACCATCTGCTGGAGCACGCTCTGCACCTTGCTCGGGTTCGTCGCGTCCAGGGTCGGGTCAAGGCAGAACGCGAACATCAGCGTGCTGCCGTCGGAGAGCCGGCGCTCTGGGATGGTGGTGGAGAGCGGGAAGCCTTCCTGCGGGCCGGCGATGAACGTGCCGGCGCTGCTGTTCGTGACCCGCATGAAGATCTTCTTCACGTTGGGCGCGCCGATGCCGGCCGTCGAGACACTGGTGTACTCGCTGGGCAGGGCGGGGGAGAACGTTATGGTCTTCCAGAGGTTGACCGGCACGGCCACGATCACATGGGGTGCGGTGTAGTTCTTGCCGGACTTCGTGGTCACCGTGACGCCGTTGCCCGAGTCCGTGATCTTGGCGACCGGGCAGTTGAGGACCAGGTCGGCGCCCGAGTCCTTCAGCATCGCCTGGAGCAGGGCCACCGTGCCGCCCTGCAGCCCGTAGGTGTTGATGCTCTGGTAGCCCTCGTACGTGTATCCGGACAGGGCCCAGGACTGGGCGAGCATGGTGTAGGCGCCCCGCTTGCTGGAGCCGCCCGACAGGCCACCCGTGGTGCCGTTGATCAGCTTCAGGTCGTCGGCGGACAGCCGCATCTGGTCGAGGCGGTCCTGCATGGACAGCTTGTCCGCGTCGTTGAGCAGGGCAGGCTGCGCGAACGGCTGGTACGGCTGCGGGAAGAGCTGCTGGACCCCGTCGAAGAACGGGGTGAACACCGACTTGATGCGGGCGGAGGCGTCCGCGATCGGCACGACGGCGAATCCGTTGCCGCTGGGCAGCACGTAGTTGTCGATGCTTCCGCCATCGGCGACGGTGGCGATGTTGTAGCGCTTTGCCTCGGCCCACACGTTGGGCTGCTTGGGGTCCACCGCCCCGCCGCCGAGCTCGATGAGCTGACCGGCGTAGTCGGAGGTCCAGGTGCGGCCGCCGATGCGGCCCCGGGCCTCCAGGATCAGCGTCTTGAGGCCCTTGTCCTTCAGTTCGCGGGCGGCGGTGACGCCGGCGTACCCGGCGCCCACCACGATCACGTCGTACGGGCGGGACGCCGCCTCCGAAGCGGCGTCCGCGGCGGCACGGGCGACCCCGGCGGTCACCCCGGTCGCGGAGGCGGCCAGTACGGCCGCGCCCGCCGTCCTCAGGACGGTACGGCGGGAAGCCGTACGCGTGCCGGAGTGCTGATCATGTATCTGGTCGTTCTTCACGTTCCCTCGTTCATGGATAGTTCGGATCGAAGATGGGGCCAAACGTGTGGGGGGTGACGTGCCGGGGCCGGGGGCCGTTCGGCACGGGTCAGAGGTAGAGGCTGTCCGGGTCGAGGCCGAGCAGCATCCGGCCGTGCAGCTCCAGGTTGGTGAAGGGCGTCATCATGCCGTGCCGGGTCAGTCCCTCCAGGTCGCGGTGGAAGCGCTGGAAGTGCTGGCCACGGGCGAGCGCGGAGGCGCCGCTGACGTCGTGGAGTTCCTCCACGGCCTCCTTCACCAGCAGCGTGGCGAGGCCGCCCCGGCCGCGGACCGTCACGCTGTCCTCGACGCTCGGGTGCAGGCCCGCGTCCGCCCGTTCCTGGAGACGGCGGACGAAACCGGCCGAGAGGACCTCGGCCGCGGTGATCTTGTTCGCGGCGGTGGCGACCTTGATCTGGGTCAGCGGGTGCTCCCGCTGGTCCGCCCAGTTGGTGTAGGCGATCGGCTTGCCGGGCAGCCGCTCGGTGAACGTGTCGTACGCGCCCTTGGCGGCGCCGATGAAGACCGCGACGGACAGGGCGGCGACATAGGTGATCAGCCCGTAGTTTCGGCCGGTGGCCCCGGTGTTGGACCGGCCCGTGGTGGTCCCGGTCACCAGGGCCTCGGCTCCGACCACCCGGCGCGCGGGCACGAACACGTCCGTGGCCGACGAGGTGAAACTGCCGGTGCCGATCGCCGCGGAGACGTCCCAGTCGTCGGCGATCTGGAACTCGCCCATCGGCACCAGGGCGTACAGCGGCTCGGGCGTGCCGTCGGGGTGCTCGAGGATGCCGGCCACCAGGTTCCAGTCCGCGCCCTTGCAGCCGGTGTTGAACCCCCAGCTGCCGTTGAGCACATAGCCGCCGTCGGCCGGGGTGAACAGGGCGGTCGGCGCCAGTCCGCCGGAGGCGCGCACCGCTGAGGAGACGTAGACCTCCTTCTGCACCTCGTCGGGGTACAGCGACGCCACCCAGGCACCCTCGATCCAGGCCGCGGCGACCCAGCCTGTCGAGGCACAGCCGCGGGAGATCTCCGTGACCACGGCGAACTGCTCGGCGATCGAGGCCTCCAGCCCGCCGAAGCGATGCGGTACGCCCAGCCGGAACACCCCTGCCTTCTCCAGCAGTTCGATGTTCTCGTCCGGTATCCAGCGCCGGTCCTCGGCCGCCGCGCCGTTCTCCCGGAGTTTCGGGACGAGGGCCGTCACGGCGTCCAGGACGGCCGCCGTTCCGGCATCGGACTCGGTCATGTGCGTCTCCCAGGGCTGTTGTTGGCGATGAGATTGGTCGGCCGCCCGTGAATCCAGTGCGGATCCGGGATCGGGGAAGATCCTGGCGGGGCCCGGTCACTGCGCGGCAATCGGCGTTCGGCGCCCGGCTGATGACTGCCCGATGACCGCGCGATGACCGGACGATGGGCGTCGGTCGCCGACCCGGAGCGGTGCGGTGCGGTGGGATTCCGGGGGTGTTTCCCCAGGTCAGCTGCTCTCGCCGAACGGGTTGTCGATGGCGAACCGCCACTCGCCCTCGGCACCGCGCCGGAGCACGTCGAGCCCCACGCCCTCCAGGTGCTCGGTACCGCCGTCCGGGGTGGGGATGTCGATGGCCCAGTCCACGACCAGCAGCGCGGTGGTGTTCGTGACATGGGACTCCCGCAGCGTCGCGGTCATCCTCGGCTTCTGCGCGATGAACTCGGCGAGGGCGGCCTTGCGGGCCGCACCCGTGAGCGGGTTGCCCGGTTCCCACACGGAGACGGCGTCGTCGGTGTACATCGCGTTGATCGCGTCGAGGTCGCCCGAATTGAACGCCTCCACGTAACGATTTCCGTGTTCCTCGGCTGCCTTCACGAGGTCCGGGCTGATCGAAGTGGCCATGGAAAGTGGTCCCTTTCTCTGCGCCGTTGTGTCGTATGTTCGCGGAATGCAGGCCGCGGTTTGCGGAATATTTCTCGCGGCCCGCGGAATGCGTACCGCGGAGTGTCGAATGCGGTGAGCGGGCCCGTCGTGCGCGCCGGGAATCCGCCGGCGCGGCGTGTGGCTCGAAGTTACCGAGGGCTCGCCACCGTGCTCTCATCGCCGGGCAACGCCCCGATCACTCGAGTCCGCCACCGCGGTGATTACCGCTGTGTGACCGGGCGTTGAGACGGCACGGGCAGACTGGCGATCACTTGATTCACCCGTGTTCGCCTTTCTGAATTCTCCGCATGCGTGTCATACGCATCGGTCGTCGGTCCATGGGGGTCTGGCAATGCCGGGAAAGAGGGAAATCGCTGTCGTCGGGATGTCCTGCCGACTGCCGATGGCGTCCGGACCGGAGGCGTTCTGGGAGCTGCTGCTGAGCGGCGAAGGCGCGTTCACCGAAGGGCCGCACGGCCGACGCGGCGGATTCCTCGACGGTGTCGGCGATTTCGACGCGGCCTTCTTCGGTATCTCGCCGCGCGAGGCGGCCGTGACGGACCCGCAACAGCGTCTGGTTCTCGAACTCGCCTGGGAGGCACTGGAGGAGGCCGGCATCGTCCCGGACACGCTGCGCGGCAGCCGTACGGCCGTGTTCGTCGGCGCGCTGCGCGACGACTACGCCAACCTGCTGTACCAGCACGGTACCGAGGCCGTCACCCAGCACACCATGACCGGCCTGAACCGCGGCCTCATCGCCAACCGGGTGTCCTACTTCCTCGACCTGCACGGCCCGAGCCTGACCGTCGACACCGCCCAGTCCTCCTCGCTGGTCGCCGTCCACCTGGCGTGCGAGAGCCTGCGCACCGGCGAAGCCGACACGGCGATCGCGGCCGGGGTCAACCTGAACGTGCTGGCCGAGAACACGGTCACGGAGGAACGTTTCGGAGCGCTGTCACCGGACGGGGAGAGCTACGCCTTCGACGCCCGGGCCAACGGATTCGTGCCCGGCGAAGGCGGCGGAGTGCTCGTCCTCAAGCCCCTGGAACGGGCGCTCGCCGACGGCGACCGGATCCACGGGGTCCTCCTCGGCAGCGCCGTCAACAACGACGGAGCCACCCCGGGGCTGACCGTGCCCAGCACCACCGGCCAGGAGCAGGTCCTGCGCCGGGCCTACGAGCGCGCCGGGGTGGACCCGCGCACGGTGCAGTACGTCGAGGCCCACGGCACCGGCACGCCGGTCGGCGACCCCGTCGAGGCCGCGGCGCTCGGCGCCGTGCTCGGCAGCGGGCGCGACGCCGGCGACCCCCTGCTGATCGGCTCCGCCAAGACCAGCGTCGGGCACCTGGAGGGCGCGGCCGGCATGGTGGGACTGCTGAAAGTGCTGCTCGGCCTCGAGCGGCGGGTGCTGCCCCCCAGCCGCAACTTCAGCACCCCGAACCCGCGGATCCCGTTCGCCGACCTCGGCCTGCGGGTCCAGACCGAGCCTTCCGACTGGCCGCATCCCGACCGTCCGCTGATCGCGGGCGTCAGCTCCTTCGGCATGGGCGGCACCAACGGCCACGTCGTGGTCGCCGAAGCACCCCGGACCGTCCCCGCCGCCCCGCCGACCGCCGACAGGACATCCCCCGTCGTCCTGCCATGGGTGGTCTCCGGTCGCGGCGGGGACGCCCTGCGCGCCCAGGCCGCACGGCTGCACGACCTCGCGGCCGACCCGCAGGCGCCCGAACCCCTCTCCGTCGGCTGGTCCCTGGCCGCGACTCGCACGGCCTTCACCGATCGCGCGGTCGTCCTCGCCGAGGGCCGCGACGGGCTGCTGCGGGGCCTGCGTGCCCTGGCCGACGGGCAGCCGTCACCGTACGTCGTGACCGGCACCACGCGCCCGGGCCGCCTCGGCGTCGTCTTCACCGGGCAGGGCAGCCAGCGCACCGGCATGGGCACGCAGCTGTACGAGGCGTTCCCGAGGTTCGCCGAGGCCTTCGACGAGGTGTGTGCCCACCTCGATCCACTGCTGCCGCGCCCGCTGCGTGAGGTGATCGTCTCGGGCGAGGCACTGGACGAGACCCGCTTCACCCAGCCTGCCCTGTTCGCCGTCGAGGTGGCCCTGTACCGGCTGGCCGAGTCGTGGGGAATACGACCGGGCCTCGTCGCCGGTCACTCCGTCGGTGAGGTCGCCGCCGCCCATGTGGCGGGCGTGCTCGCCCTGGACGATGCGGCCCGGCTGGTCGAGGCCCGAGGCCGGCTCATGCAGGAGTTGCCCGCCGGCGGCGCGATGGCCGCCGTGGAGGCCGCCGAGGACGAGGTCGCCGCGCTGCTGGCCGGGCGGGAGCACGAGGTGGGCCTCGCCGCGGTCAACGGCCCCACGGCGGTGGTCGTCTCCGGCACCGAGGAGGCCGTGGCGGACGTCGCCGCCGCACTCGCCGCACGGGGGCGCAGGACCAAGCGGCTGCAGGTCTCGCACGCCTTCCACTCCCCGCTGATGAACCCGATGCTGACGCGGTTCCACCAGGAGATCGAGGCGCTGGACTTCCACGAGCCGCGCCTCCCGGTCGTCTCCACCGTCACCGGCGCGACCACGACGGCCGACGAACTGTCCACCCCCGCCTACTGGGTGGAGCAGGTGCGCCGCCCGGTCCGGTTCGCCGACGCGGCCCGGACCCTGGAGGCCCAGGGCGTCACCACCTACCTGGAGCTCGGCCCCGACGGCGTGTGCGCCGCCATGGTGGACGCCTCGGTGCGCGACCGGGAGGCGGCCGTGGCGGTGCCGGCCCTCAGGGCGGGCCGCCCCGAGGCGCAAACCCTGGTCACCGCGCTCGCCACGCTGTTCGTACGCGGTGGACAGGTCGACTTCACGGCCGCGTACGAGAACAGCGGCGCACACCGCGTCGACCTGCCGACGTACGCGTTCCAGCGCTCCCGGCACTGGATCGACGACGCCGTCCGGCGCCGCGTACCGCTGCCGGAACCCTCCTCAGACGCGCCGCGGCGCGACACCGTACCGTCCGGCGCGACGGGAGAGTTCGGCGCACGCCTGGCAGCGCTGCCCGAGACCGAGCGCCGCCGCACGCTCACCGACACCGTCCGTGCGCACATCGCCGCGGTCCTGGGCCTTGAGACGGATGACGACGCGGGCCGGCGGATCGGCCTGGACGCCACCTTCGACGACCTGGGCTTCGACTCGCTGATGGCCGTCGAACTGCGCGACGCGCTGGCCACGGCGACCGGGCTGCGGCTGCCCAGCGGCCTGCTCTTCGACCGGCCCACACCGGGTGCCGTCGTCGACCACCTGCTGGCCCGGCTGCTGGGCGGGGCCGACGGCGACCACGACCCAGACGGCGCCGCCGCAGCGACCCGGCACGGCGACGACGAGCCCGTCGCGATCATCGGCATGGCCTGCCGCTACCCCGGAGGAGTCGCCTCACCGGAGGACCTGTGGCGGCTGGTCGCCGACGGCGTGGACGCGATCTCCGGGTTCCCCACCGACCGAGGCTGGGACCCGCACCTGTACGACCCCGAACGCCCCGGCGGCAGCTATGTCGACCGCGGCGGATTCCTGCACGACGCGGGCGAGTTCGACGCCGCGTTCTTCGGCATCTCGCCGCGTGAGGCCCTCGGCATGGACCCGCAGCAGCGGCTGCTGCTCGAGACGGCGTGGGAGGCCGTCGAGCGCGCGGGACTGGACCCGCGCTCCCTGCACGGCAGCCCTACCGGCGTGTTCGTCGGCGGCACCGCGCTCGACTACGGCCCCCGTATGGACGAGACGGGCCACGGCGTGGAGGGACATGTCCTGACCGGCAGCACCGCCAGCGTGATGTCCGGCCGCATCGCCTACCAGCTCGGCCTGACCGGCCCGGCCGTCACGGTCGACACGGCGTGCTCGTCGTCCCTCGTGGCGCTGCACATGGCGGTGCGCTCGCTGCGCTCCGGGGAGTCCTCGCTGGCCCTGGCGGGCGGGGTGGCGGTGATGTCGGCGCCGGGGATGTTCGTGGAGTTCTCCCGTCAGCGCGGGCTTGCCGCCGACGGACGCAGCAAGTCCTTCGCCGCGTCCGCCGACGGTACGTCGTGGGCCGAGGGCGTCGGGCTGCTGCTCGTGGAGCGGCTGTCGGACGCCCGACGGCACGGGCACCGGGTCCTGGGCGTCATCCGCGGCACGGCCGTCAACCAGGACGGCGCCTCCAACGGCCTGACCGCGCCCAACGGCCTGTCCCAGGAGCGGGTGATCCGCCAGGCCCTTGCCGACGCCCGGCTGACCGCCGGCGACGTCGACGCCGTCGAGGCGCACGGGACCGGCACCACCCTCGGTGACCCCATCGAGGCCGAGGCTGTCCTCGCCACCTACGGGCAGGGCCGGGACAGCGCCGCGCCGGTGTTCCTGGGCTCGCTGAAGTCGAACATCGGGCACACGCAGGCCGCCGCGGGCGTGGCAGGCCTGATGAAGATGGTCGAAGCGATGCGGCACGGCGTTCTGCCGCGCACCCTGCACGTGAACGCGCCCACCCCGCACGTCGACTGGTCCTCCGGCGCCGCCGAACTGCTCACCGAGGCCAGGGCATGGCCCGAGCGGGACCGCCCGCGCCGGGCCGCCGTGTCGTCGTTCGGCATCAGCGGCACCAACGCCCACGTCATCGTGGAGCAGGGCGATCCCGACCCGGTCCCGCCGGCCACGGAGGTGTCGGCACCGGTGCCGTGGGTGGTCTCCGGACGGGACACCAAGGCGCTACGAGCCCAGGCGGAACGGCTGCGCGACCACCTGCGGGAGCAGTCCGGGCCCGGCCCGGCCGACGTCGGTCTCTCCCTGGCGACGACCCGCACCGCCTTCGAGGAGCGGGCCGTGATCACCGGCACCCGCACCGACGACCTGCTCGCGGGGCTCGACGCCCTCGCCCGGGGCGAGGACCATCCCCGCCTGACGCGCGGCAGCGCGGCCCGCGCCGGGCGTACGGCGATGCTGTTCACCGGGCAGGGCGCACAGCGCGTCGGCATGGGCCGCGGACTGTACGCCGCGTTCCCGGTCTTCGCGCGGGCCCTGGACGCGATCTGCGCCGAACTGGACCCGTATCTGGACAGGCCGTTGCGTGCGGTGATGTTCGGCGACGACGAGGCGGACGGAGCCGATGCCGAGGCGGGAGCCCGTCTGCTGCACACCACACGCTACGCCCAACCCGCCCTGTTCGCCTTCGAGGTCGCCCTGTACCGGCTGCTCGAACACCACGGCATGACCCCGGACGCCGTCGCGGGCCACTCCATAGGCGAGCTGGCCGCCGCACATGTCGCGGGCCTGTGGTCCGCGGCGGACACGGCCCGGCTGGTCGCCGCCCGCGGCCGGCTGATGCAGGCCGCTCGGGAGGGCGGCGTCATGGTCGCCGTCCAGGCGAGCGAGGCGGAGATGACGGACGCTCTGGCGGGCCGCGAGGACCGGGTCGCCGTCGCCGCGGTCAACGCCCCCGACTCCGTCGTGATCTCCGGGGACGCCGACGCCGTGACCGAGGTCGCGGAGCACTGGGCGGCCCGCGGCCGCAGGCAGCGCAGGCTCACCGTCAGCCACGCCTTCCACTCCCCGCACATGGACGAGGTGCTCGAGGAATTCCGGGAGACGGCCGCCGCCCTGACGTACCGCACGCCGGTCGTCCCCCTCGTGTCCACCGTCACCGGACGGCTCGCCGGCCAGGACGAACTGCGCTCGCCGGAGTACTGGACACACCAGATCCGCCGGGCCGTGCGCTTCGCCGACGCCATCGGCACCCTCCACGACGACGGCGCGACCGTCTTCGTCGAATGCGGCCCCGACGCCGTCCTCACCGCCCTCGCCGCCCGCTGCCTGAGCGAACGGACGGCCCCGGCCGACCGAACGGACAGCACCGACCGAGTCGTCACCGTCGTACCACTGCTCCGCCAGGGCCGCCCCGAGGCGGACACCCTCGTCCACGGCCTCGGGACCGCCCATGCCGCCGGCGGCCCGCTCGACCCCGCCTCCTTCTTCCCGGGCGCCGCGCCCGTCGGCCTGCCGACCTACGCCTTCCGTCGCGAGCACTTCTGGCTGGCACCCCGCTCCGACGGCGACCCCCGCCGCCTCGGCCTGGACCCCTCCGCACACCCGCTGCTCGGCGCCGCATTCGACATGGCGGGACGCGACGAGTCCGTGCTCACCGGCCGCCTGTCCCTGGCCGACCAGCCCTGGCTCGCCGACCACACCGTCGGCGGCACCGTCCTCGTCCCGGCGACCGCGTTCCTGGAGCTGGCCGTCGCCGCCGGCGACCGCATGCGGACGCCGTACCTGGCGGACCTCACCCTTGAGGCACCGCTCGCCCTGACGAACCAACATGCGGTGCAGATGCAGATCGTGGTCGACGCGCCGGACGCCCACGGCACCCGCCCGTTCACCGTGCACGCCCGCCCCGAGACCGGCGAGGACGCGGCGCACCCGTGGACCCGGCACGCTTCAGGCTCCCTCGACCCGGCGCCCCCGCCCGCCGACCCGGCCACGGCACTGCGTCCCTGGCCGCCCGCCGACGCCCGGCGCGAGCCGCTCACGGACGTCTACGACCGCCTCGCCGCCGCCGGATACGACTACGGGCCCGCCTTCCGCTGCCTGCACGCCCTGTGGCGGGGCGCCGACGGCGATTTGTACGCGGAGGTACGGCTGCCAGGCGACCAGACCACGGCCGCCGCCGCCTTCGCCCTCCACCCGGCGCTGTTCGACGCCGTGCTCCACCCCCTCGTCCTGCACGCGGCACAGGACACGGCGCCGGGCGAGATCCAACTGCCCTTCGCGTGGACCGGCCTGGCCGTGCAGGCCGTCGGCGCCACCTCGCTGCGCGCACGCATCTCCACCGACGCACGCACCGGCACCACCGCGCTCACCCTCGCCGACGCGACCGGCGAACCCGTCGCGGCCGTCACGTCGCTGATGCTGCGCCCGGTCGACCGGGAACGGCTCACCGACGCGGCCGCGGCCGACGCCCGGGAGCGGCTGTACGCACTGCGCTGGCCCACCGTCCCCGCCCCCACGGCCACCGCGTCCTGGACCGAACTGGCCGGTGACGCACAGGACTTGGCTGCGGCGTACGGCACCGAGGCCGCCGTCGTCCGTGTCGGTGCGCGCGAGACGGGAAGTGGCCGCACGGCCGATGAGACGGTACGGACCCTGCGGCTGGTGCAGCGGTGGCTGGCCGACGAGCGGCTCGCCGACGTCCGCCTCGCCGTGGTCACCACCCGCGCCGTCGCCGCCCTGCCCGGAGAGGACGTGCCCGGCCTGGCCTCGGCCCCAGTGTGGGGCCTGATCCGCTCGGCGCAGTCCGAGCACCCCGGTCGGCTGAGCCTGATCGACCTGGACGACCCGGCTGACGGCGAGGCGCTGATGGCCGCGCTGGTCCTGGGGGAGGAGCAGGTCGCAGTCCGAGAGGGCCGGCTCCATGTGCCGCGCCTTGCGCGGGCCGAAGCCCGGACGGACACCGATGCGGTGACGGGGACCAGGACGCCGCTCGGCGCCGAGGGAACCGTGCTCGTCACGGGCGGTACCGGCGGTCTCGGCGCGCTGCTGGCCCGGCATCTGGTGACCGCGCACGGCGTACGCCGGCTGCTCCTGGCGAGCCGCCGCGGACCGGACGCGCCGGGCGCCCGCGATCTGGCGTCGGAACTGACCGCGCTGGGCGCCGAGGTGACCGTGGCCGCCGCCGACGCCGCCGACCGCGAGGCTCTCGCGTCCCTGCTGGCGCAGCTGCCCGCCGAGCACCCCCTGACCGCCGTCGTCCACACCGCGGGCGTCCTCGACGACGCGACCGTGGAGTCCCTCACCGAGGACCGGCTCCGCGCGGTCATGCGGCCCAAGACCGAGGCCGCCCTGCACCTCCACGAGCTGACCCGGGACCTCCCGCTGACCGCGTTCGTGCTGTTCTCCTCCGTCTCCGGCGTCGTCGGCACCGCGGGGCAGGCCAACTACGCCGCCGCCAACGTCGGGCTCGACGCTCTGGCCGCGCACCGCCGCGCCCATGGGCTGCCCGCCCTCTCCCTCGCCTGGGGACTGTGGGACACCGCCGACGGCATGGGCGGCTCGCTCGGCGCGGCGGACCTGGCCCGCTGGGCCCGTGCCGGCTTCGCACCGCTCACCCCCGAGCAGGGCCTCGCCCTGTTCGACCGCGCGCTGGCCGACGGGCGCGACGCCCTGCTCGTACCGGCCCTCCTGAACCCGGCCCGGCCGCGCACCGGAGCCGGTCCGACGCCCGCAGTCCTGCGCGGCCCGGTCGGCCCGGCCGCAACGCCTCCCGCGCGCCGGACCGTGAACATGGCCGACGCCTCCGCCGGCGGCGACACCGCCTGGCGGGACCGCATGGCCCGACTCCCCCGCGAGGAACGGCGGGACGCGGTGCTCGACCTCGTGTGCACCGTGGCCGCCGAGGTGCTCGGGCATACGGACCGCGCCCGCGTCGTCCCTGACCGGGCGTTCAGGGACATCGGCCTCGACTCCCTCGGAGGAGTCGAACTGCGCAACCGGCTCGGCAACCGGACCGGGCTGCGGCTGCCCGCTACTGCCGTCTTCGACCACCCGTCGCCCGCGGCCCTCGCCGGCCACCTCCTCGACCGGATCACGGCCCCGGCTTCTCCTGCTGTGCGGGCGACGGTCGTGGCGTCGTCGGACGAGCCGATCGCGATCGTGGGGATGGCGTGCCGTTATCCGGGTGGTGTGGCGTCGCCGGATGATCTGTGGCGGTTGGTGTCCGAGGGTGTGGACGCGGTGGGGGAGTTCCCGGTCAATCGGGGCTGGGATGT
>NZ_JBIARC010000094.1:0-20743 GCF_042889625.1 Streptomyces sp. NPDC002573
GGAGCCGTACCGAACTCCGCCGCTTCGCGGCTCCGGGCCAAGGATGCATTCCCTCCCCGACTAAAGTCGGGGATACCCTGCAAGATCAGGGATGGAGTCCGTGCCGGGCAAGTGGCAGGCCGTGGCTGTTCACTGTTCAGCCGGAGCGATACGGCGACCGGTGAGGCGCCTGGGCTGGATCGACACCCAGGTCTCACGTAGACCGCCGGCCCATGGCTCGGTGTGGGCATGCTCCTCCAGCCGCCGCACGGCATCGGGCTCCGCGACAGCCTGCGCGGGGCCGACGACGAGAACGCTCCAGCCCTGGGCCGTGGTCTCGTCCACACGATCGACCTCGAAGGCGACCTCCGTTCCGACGGCCGTCGCGGCCACGGAGTCAGGCGTCGTCCGGTAGGCGATCGCGTCATCGATGACCTCGTAGTTCACGGGGACGACCGCCGGCCCCCCGGAGGTTGAGATCGCGACGCGCCCCACACCGTGTGTGGAAAGCAGCACGCGGCACTCGTCGGGGCCGAGGTCTCGCAGGTGAGGGTGCAGCAGCGCGTGGCCCTGGCCAGGCGGCAGATCGATACCGCCACCGCTCAGGGCCGCGACGCTGGTGCCCAGCGCCGCGGCGAGGCGGAGGAGAGTCGCCAGGTCCGGATCGGCCGGATGCTCTTCGAGGTAGGCGAGGTAATCCGGCGCCATCGCGGCACGGCGGGCGGTTTCTCCCCGGCTCAGGCCCTGCCGCTTGCGTTCGACGGCCACGCGGCGACCGAGGTCGCCAGGTACTTCAGCAAGCGAGGTCCCGCCGGGCACCGCACGCGCGCCCTTCACCCCCGGCGGGCTGGAGGACTCCCGGGTTCTCACGGGCTCGTCTTCGACGTGGCGGACGTGCGCGTCGGGCCCGGGGAACACGAGGGTCACCTCTCCCGTGTCCGACCAGCGCACGTCGTAGGGAGGCGTTCCATCTGCGTGACGAAGTCCTACGATCTCGCCATCGCGCCGGGTCGCATCGGTCGCCTGGCCTTCGATGACGAGTCGATCGCCGAGGTGAGCTCGCATGATCGCCACCCTTCCCGCACAATCGTGCTGTACCCCAACGTGCCACGTGCGACAGTCCGGCGCATGCGGTGCCGGCCCCGGGTCCAGGAGGGGGTCCGGCCCGGACGGGCCGGACTCGAGACCACCGGCCTCGGGCACGCGCCAGGCGGCTCACTTGCGAGCGACGTGTTTCTGACACGGCGAACGCGAGACCACGCCGGCTGTCAGGACCGGAAGGGAGCGCGGAGGTGCGCCACAGAACGGTCGAAGAACTCATGACCCGACAGGTCGTCCGGGCGCGGCGTGATATGCCGTTCAAGGAGATCGTCAAGCTGCTCGCGGAGAACGATGTCACAGCCGTGCCGGTGGTGGACGAACTGGACCGTCCCATGGGGGTGGTGTCCGAGGCCGACCTGCTGCGCAAGTGCGCAGACCAGGCCGACCCGTCCGGCCGGACACCGATTCCGCATCTGGAGGCCTGGGAGCGGGCCAAGGCCGAGGGGGCCAGAGCCGAGGAACTGATGTCGGCTCCTGCGGTGTGTGCGCGACCGGAGTGGAGTGTGGTGGAGACGGCTCGCCTGATGGAGGTCCACAACGTCAAACGGTTGCCCGTGGTGGACGAGACGGACCGATTGCAGGGCATCGTCAGCCGCGCCGACCTGCTGCGGATCTTCCAGCGCCGCGACGACGCCATCCGCGACGAGATCACAGAAGACGTGCTTAGGCAGACGTTGAACCTCGCTCCCGAAGAGGTGACCGTCGAGGTCCGCGAGGGGCAGGTCACCCTCCGCGGATCCGTCGAAAGCAAGAGCCTGATCCCCATCATCGAGCGGCTGTGCCGGAGTGTGGACGGCGTGATCTCGGTCTCCGAGCACATCACGTACCGGACCTGACGACGCCCGGCGTTGTTCCAGCGGCCCATGAGGCACCCGGGACTCGGCGCGTAGCAGGCAGTGCGGCTTCGCGAGGGTGCCACCGGACCACTGCGCCAGCATCCGGCAGCAGGGAAGCTGTCCGGTAGCTTCGCAGTACCGCTCGCATGTACCGCCCGGCGGTTCGGCAGACGCGGTCGACTCCTGTCGCGATGCGGTCCGCGACGGGCTCGGCGACTCTGGAAACGTAAGGCAGGCGTCGGGAGGAGCGCTCCATGCGCTGGGAGACGATCCGCAAGGACGCTGCACCGCGTGTGCCGCCGAATCTCACCCGCTACCACCAGGCCTGTACGGATTTCTCCTGGTCACAAGCGCGTAGGTCGCTGGCCGGCCTACCCAGCGGCGGTCTGAACATGGCATACGAGGCAGTCGACGAGCATGCCGGTCCGGAACGCGCGGACAAGCCCGCGCTGCGGTGCGTCTCCCGCGACAACACCCTCTCGACTGTCACCTACGGCGAACTGGCCCGTCGTACATCCGGCTTCGCGAACGTCTTGCAGTCGCTCGGGATCGGCCGTGGCGATCGTGTGTTCACCTTGCTCGGCCGTTGTCCCGAGCTCTATACAGCGGTGCTCGGCACGCTGAAGAACACCAGTGTGCTGTGCCCGCTGTTCTCCGCCTTCGGCCCCGGCCCGGTGGAGGAGCGGCTGCGCCTCGGTGATGCCCGGGTGCTGGTCACCACCGCCGCCCTGTACCAGCGCAAGGTGGCCGAGCGTCGGTCCTCTCTGCCCGAGCTGGAACATGTGCTCATCGTCGGACCGGGAGCCGGCGACCTGCCGGGAACCGTCTCCTTCGACGAACTCGTGTCCGGCGCTCCGGAGACCTTCGCCATCCCTCCCACCTCCCCCGAGGACATGGCCCTGCTGCACTTCACCAGTGGCACCACCGGCACCCCCAAGGGCGCCATCCATGTCCACGAGGCGGTGGTGGCCCACTACGCCACAGCCGCGTTCGCGCTGGACCTGCACCCCGAGGACGTGTATTGGTGCACGGCCGACCCCGGCTGGGTCACCGGCATGTCGTACGGCGTCATCGCCCCGCTCGTCCACGGCGTGACGGTGGTCGTCGACGAGGGTGACTACGACGCCCGGCGCTGGTATCGGATCCTGAGCGAACAGCGTGTCACCGTCTGGTACACCGCGCCCACAGCCCTGCGCATGCTCATGCGTGCCACGCCCCGCGAAGGCCCCTACGACCTGCCCCGCTCCTACGACCTGTCGGCGCTGCGCTTCATCGCCTCCGTCGGCGAGCCCCTCAACCCCGAAGCAGTGGTGTGGGGGCAAGAGGTGCTCGGCCTGCCGGTGCACGACAACTGGTGGCAGACCGAGACGGGCTGCATCATGATCGCGAACTTCGCTGCAAGCGAGATCCGGCCCGGCTCGATGGGACGGCCGCTGCCCGGCGTCGAAGCTGCCGTGCTGCAACAGGGCGAGGACGGCCGGGCCCTGATCACCGACGGCAGGATCACTGAGGTGGAAAGCCCTGATGTGGAAGGTGAGTTGGCGCTGCGCCCGGGCTGGCCGTCGATGTTCCGTGGCTATCTGCACGACAAGGAGCGGTACGAGGCCGCGTTCGCGGACGGCTGGTACCTGACCGGCGACCTGGTCAGGCGAGATGCGGACGGCTGGTACTGGTTCGTGGGGCGCACCGACGACGTGATCAAGTCGGCGGGGCACCTCATCGGCCCGTTCGAGGTCGAGAGCGCGTTGATGGAGCACGAGGCGGTCGCCGAAGCCGGGGTGATCGGTCGACCGGATCCCGTGGCCGGGAACATCGTCAAGGCGTTCGTGTCACTGCGCCCCGGCATCGAGCCGACCCCGGATTTGGAGCGGGAACTGCTGGCCTTCGCCCGTCATCTGCTGGGTCCGGCCGTCGCGCCGAGGGAGGTCGCCTTTGACCAGAACCTGCCCAAGACCCGCAGTGGCAAGATCATGCGCCGACTGCTGCGGGCACGCGAACTCGGCTTCCCCATGGGGGATTTGTCCACCTTGGAGGGATCGGCATGAGCCTGGCGCGACCCGCACCCGTCCCGAAGACCGCAGCTGCCCCGAAGCCCGCGCAGAAGACCTCGAAAAGCAAGCAGGGCACAAGGACCAGGCTTCCTGCCGATCGGTCGGCTGCCCGGCACCGGGTGGACCTGCTGGAGGCGATGCTGCGCATCCGGCACTTCGAGGAACGCTGCGTCGAGCTGTACAGCGCAGCGAAGATCCGCGGCTTCGTCCACCTCTACATCGGCGAGGAGGCCGTAGCCGTCGGTGTCAACGAGGCGCTGACGTCGGACGACGCTGTGGTCTCCACGTATCGCGAGCACGGCCACGCACTGGCACGGGGTATCCCGGCCGAGGCCGTGATGGCCGAGATGTACGGCAGGACGACTGGCTGCAGCGGCGGCCGGGGCGGGTCCATGCACCTGTTCGACGCGAGCCGTCGCTTCTACGGCGGCAGCGCGATCGTCGCCGGCGGCCTCCCGCTGGCTGCGGGTCTCGCCCTCGCCGACCGCATGCGCGGACAGAAGCGCGTGACCTGCTGTTTCTTCGGCGACGGAGCCTTCGCCGAAGGCGAGTTCCACGAGACGGCAAACCTTGCAGCTCTCTGGAACCTGCCTCTGCTGCTCGCCTGCGAGAACAACCTCTACGCCATGGGAACAGCACTCTCCCGGGAGCACGCGCAAACCGACCTGGCCATGCGCGCGGCCTCCTACGGCATGCCCGCCTGGGCCGTGGACGGCATGGACGTCGAAGCCGTCGAGCAGGCGGCCCGCCGGGCCGCCGAAGGCATCCGGGCCGGCACCGGACCGCACTTCCTGGAGCTGCGCACGTACCGCTTCCGCGCCCACTCCATGTACGACCCGGACCGCTACCGCGACAAGGCGGAGATCGAACAGTGGAAGGCCCGTGACCCGATCAACCAGCTCATGGACCGCATGCGCGAGACCGCTGAGCTGGGCGACAAGGAGCTCGCCCGGATCGAGCACCAGCTCGTGGAAGAACTCGAGCGCGCCATCGACGCGGCCGAGCAGGCACCCGAGGAGCCGGTTGAGAACCTGCTCCGCCATGTCACCAGTGCTTCGACGGGGGTGGTGAGTTGACCACGGGCGCCAGCGCGACCGAGACGTCGAAGACGACCTACCGGGAGGCGATGCGCGAGGCACTGCGGGAGGCGCTGCGATCCGACGACCGCGTGTTTCTCATGGGCGAGGACGTCGGCCACTACGGCGGATGCTTCGGGGTCAGCCTCGGCCTGCTGGAGGAGTTCGGCCCCGAACGCGTTCGTGACACTCCGCTGTCGGAGTCCGCGTTCGTGGGAGCGGGCATCGGTGCCGCCCTGGCCGGGATGCGGCCGATCGTCGAGATCATGACCGTCAACTTCAGTCTGCTCGCCCTCGACCAGATCCTCAACAACGCTGCGACCCTGCTGCACATGTCGGGTGGCCAGCTGCCCGTCCCGCTGGTGATCCGTATGACGACGGGCGCGGGCCGCCAGCTCGCCGCACAGCACTCGCACAGCCTGGAAGGCTGGTACGCCCATATCCCCGGTATCCGGGTGGTCGCCCCAGCCACCGTTGAGGACGCCCGCCACATGTTGGCACCGGCGCTCACCGACCCCGACCCGGTCCTGATCTTCGAACACGGAAGCCTCTACAACGCCTCCGGTGAACGCACCCTGCATCCCGCCCCGGTGGACCTGGACCACGCCGCGATCCGCAGGCCCGGCACCGACGTCTCCCTGATCACGTACGGCGGTTCGCTGCCCAAGGCTCTCGTCGCGGCGGACGAGCTGGCTGCCGAGGGCATCAGCGCCGAGGTCGTCGACCTGCGCACGCTCCGTCCTCTCGATGACGAGGCCATCGGTGCCTCCGTGGCCCGCACTCACCATGCGGTCGTCGTCGACGAGGCGTGGCGCACCGGGAGCCTCGCCGCGGAGGTGTCCGCCCGCATCGCCGAGCGGTCGTTGTACGAACTGGACGCGCCCGTCGAGCGGGTGTGCAGCGCGGAGGTGCCCATCCCCTACGCCCGGCGGCTGGAGGAGGCCGCCCTGCCGCAGACCGCTGGCATCGTCGCGGCCGCACACCGGGCGGTGGACTGAATCATGGCCGAGTTCACCATGCCGTCTTTGGGAGCCGACATGGACGAGGGAACGCTCCAGGAATGGCTCGTACAGCCCGGCGCCCTGGTCCACAAGGGCGATCCGGTGGCTGTCGTCGAAACCGCGAAGTCCCTGATCGAGGTGGAGTGCTTCGAGACCGGGACGATGGGAAAGGTGCTCGTCGAGCCGGGTACGACGGTGCCGGTGGGCACTCCGCTTGCGCTGATCGAGCCGACGGCAGCGGAACCCAGAAGACCTGAGAAGGCCGAGAGGTCCGACAGGGCCGTGGAGGAACCACCGGTCCGGCCCGCGCACAGGCGCCCGCGGCCTCCCCTCGGGGCGGGCCCCTTGATCCGACACCTCGCAGAGCAGAGCGGCATCGACCTGGAAACCCTCCACGGATCCGGGCCCGGAGGGCGTGTGACCCGAACCGACGTCGAGCAGGCAGCGGCCGCGGCTACTGGCGCTCGGCCGTCGCGCGTCCGGGCCACCCCCCTCGCCCGCCGCCTCGCCGCCGAACTGGGCGTCGACCTCACCGCGGTGTTCGGGACCGGCAGGGAGTCCGCCATCCGCGCCGCGGACGTGCGCAAGGCCGCTCCAGGCCCTGCGGCGGCCGCCCCGCCCCCGGGCCACGTCACCGCACCCGTACGGCCTTCCCGTCCTTCGGAGGACCGGGCGGCGGCCATGCGTCAGGCGATCGCCGGCCTGATGGCCCGCGCCAACCGCGACATCCCACACTACTACCTGGCCACCACCGTCGACATGGCCGCAGCGATGGACTGGCTGCACGAGCACAACCGGCGCAGCCCGGTCGCCGAGCGCCTCGTTCCCGCCGTCCTGCTGCTCAAGGCGGCCGCCCTCGCGGCTCGAGAGGTACCCGAACTCAACGGTTTCTGGACCGACGACCACTTCACCGCGGGCGAGGGTGTACACCTCGGGGTAGCCGTAGCCCTGCGCGGCGGAGGGCTCGTCGCTCCCGCCCTGCACGACGCCGAGACCCTCGAACTCCCGCAGCTGATGACTGCCCTGAAGGATCTGGTCACGCGTGCCCGCGCGGGCAGGTTGCGCGGCTCCGAAGTGTCCGACTCCTCGATCACGGTCACCAATCTCGGTGATCAGGGCGTGGAAGCGGTCTTCGGCGTGATCTACCCGCCACAAGTGGCCCTGGTTGGCTTCGGGCGGGTCGTCGACCGGCCGTGCGCCGTCGACGGCCTGTTGGGCGTGCGGCCGGTCGTCACGGCCACCTTGTCGGCAGACCACCGAGCGACGGACGGTGCCGTCGGGTCCCGCTTCCTGACAGCGGTCGACCGCCTCCTGCAGAACCCGGAGCAGCTGTGAACCGAACTGATGCACTGGACGTAGTCAAGGAGTCGATCGACTACGTCGTCCCGGACGCCGACTTGGACACGCTTGGACCCGACGACGCCTTCCGCGACGCGCTCGAGATGGACTCGCTGGACTTCCTCAGCTTCATCGAGACCCTCAGCAAACGTACCGGCATCCGCATAGACGACGAGGACACGCCGCAGCTCACCACCCTGTCCGGCTGCGCCGACTTTCTCATCGCCCGTACGACGTGAGGTGCCGTGGCCGAACGCGCGGCAACCACACTGGTCCAGGACGGGCCCGGACCGTGGCCATGTGCCGCGTCGCCCGACCTCGGAGCCTTCAAGTCGGCCGAACACTACGCCGGACTGCTGCAGCGACTCAGCGCCGCACGCGGTGCCGCCGCCCGCCCGGCGCGGGCTCTACGCGTTACTGCGGCGGGGGTCGATGGGATGCGCGGCCGCGGTCAGTCCTTGACGGGCCTGTCATCGATGTTGTAGTCGATCAGTGGCCTGACCGTGACCACGCCGTCCACGCCCGTGGCGAGCCGTTCGGCGATCTGGGCGGTGCTGCGCTTGTCGACCTCGCCGCGCAGGGTGACGACGCCATCGTGAACCTGGACCTGCACCTCCTGTCCGCCCAGCCGCAGCATCCCTTTCAGCACGTCGTCGCGTATCTCATCCCGGATCTCCTCGTCAGGGCGCAGAAAGACGCGCAACAGGTCCAGACGGCTGACGATGCCGACGATGTGCTCCGACTCGTCCACAACCACCAGCCGCTTGACATGGTGGCGGTCCATCGCACGGGCCGCCTGGGCGACTGGCCAGTCGGCGTGAGCGGTGGCCACGGGAGCGGTCATCAACCCGGCAGCGTTCTCCGCACGCGCTTTGGCCTTCTCGTGCGGCCACCCAGGCGGTGCTGCCTGCGCGCCATACATGTCGGGCTGTTCACCCTGCTTGCGGAGCAGGTCGGCTTCGGACACGAGCCCCATCGGCGCACCACGCTCGTCGGCCACAGGCACGGCACTGATGCCGTGGCTGGACAAGACGGAGGTGATTTCCTTGAACGGGGTCTCCGGTCCCACGGTGACGACATCTCGTGTCATCACCTCACTGACAGTGCTGTGCTGGGTGGTCATCGTCGCAGCTCCTTCCTGCCTGCGCGTTGCGCGGTGAATGCCAGCTCCCCCCACCTCTCCACTGTGCTCCTCCGCGTCCGGTCGGTCCCGGGGCCGATGGTCCCCAATGCCAGAGACTCCCCGTTGGGCACGGCGCTCGCCGAAGTCACCCGTGCGGACTTCGCCACGCGCACTGTCCGGTGCCCTGCCGGCCCAGCAGGAGGCTGCCCCGTGGGCGGGACCGGCACCCGCAATCCCCCCAGCGCAAAGGGTTGCCCGCCTCGACAGCAGCGCGGCGTTCCTCACGCCCAGCAGCCCGAAGGCGATGACGACCACCAGGACGGTCGATTTACGTAGGCAGCGCGATGAGCGCGGCAGAGCCTGTCCATGCGCTGTTGGTAGGCGGTGGTGCAGGCGCAGGCCCGCCAGTCGCAACTCAGGGCCTCCAGGGCGGCGCGCCTGCCCCGCAGACGGGCCAGCGGTGGGCGGCGCGGCCATCGCTGCCGAACAGCCAGGTGATGTCGTAGACGAGGGCTCCCACGATCAGCGTGGCGATCAAGGCCACGACACTCACCGCTCGCCCGGGCCCGGAACGGTCAGGGCCGACTGGGTCCGGTGGGGTGATCGTGCTTGTGCAGCGAGTCCTCGTCCCGGGCGTTGCGGTACTGATCGTGGCCGCCGTGCATGTCCTGGCCGCGCATGTTGCGCATCATGAAGAACATCATCAGCGGGCAGACAGCCATGAGGGCGAGCCAGATAAGGCTCACCAGTTGGATTAGCGAAGCGTAGTGAACCCTGTGGCAGAGTGCTACGTGCACGCCCGGCGCCCAGGCGACGTCGGGCACCCTCCTCGGTCGGGTCTTGCGGCCCGGTCGACCAGCGTCCGGAGGGACGTGCCACGCGGGCTGGCGGCTCCTGTCGTTCAGTACCAGGGCACGAAAGCGATTGGCTCCCAAGGCTGAGCAACGCTCAGGCTCGCTAACCCAATCAGAGACGTTTTGCAGCGACGCGCCGAGGATCAGGGCTCCGAGATGACGATCGCGGTGGCGAGCGCGTACATGCCGTAATTGCGCTTGTTTACGACCGGCCTCCTTCAACGGAGGGCATGGCCCCACCGGCGGCCGTGTTTTCAGGGTTTGGTGAGGGGCCCGGCGTGCAGTGCGTTCAGACGGCGCTGGTAGTCGTCCTCGTCGATCTCCCCGCGAGCTAGCCGCTCGCGGAGGATGTCCTCGGCCGAGGGCGTGGCCGGGGTGTGGGTGTGCTCCTGGGGCCGGTTGAGTGCGCGAAAGAGCAGCACGGCGACTGTGACGATCAGCGCCCAGAACAGGATCATGCCGGCCGACATCGCGAACCAGCCCCAGCCGCTGACGTCATGGTCGTACCAGAACATCATCACCACTCACCCGCTTCGGCCTTGTTCCGTGGCTGGATGCGGAGAGCACCCAGCCCTTCCCTCGCATCGTCCCGCCGCTGGACGTGGCGGTCTGGGGCCGGATGGTCCAGGACCAGTGGGCCATTGCGCCCCTACCAGGTAGGGGTAGCTGGGCGCACGCTGGAGAGTTGACCCGACAAGGGAGGCGAGAAGCCCATAGGTGCCCTCGATGTCGTCGTCGTTGTAGCCTCGGCCCTGCTGATCGCCGCGCTGGGCTGGTACTTCTTCGGACCGCGCCGTGTCGGTGCCGCCCGGCTAGAGGGCGGAGCGCAGCGGGTGGTTGTGACGGTGCGGGGCGGGTACAGCCCCGACATGCTCAAGGTCCGCCAGGGTATTCCGGTGGAGCTGGTCTTCGACCGGCGGAAGGCAGACGAGTGCACCTCCCGTGTGGTCTTCCCAGACCTGAAGGTCGGCGCGGGTCTGCCCGCTCATACCCGCACCACCGTGCGGCTGCATCCGGACCGGCCGGGCTCCTTCAGGTTCGCCTGCGGCATGAACATGATCCACGGCGCGCTGCTGGTCGAACCCGCGGAAGGCTTCGCACCGTCCGCCCCGGACAGTCACGATGCCGCGGCCGCTGATGCTCGTAGGTTTCGCCGTTGATGGCCTGGCGCAGGTTGGCCGCGTCCGCTCCGACCACGCCGGCCAGGGCGGCTGCCTCGTGCAGGTGCTCGTTCAGCTCGGTCTGCGCTGTGGTCCGGAACAGCTTGCCCACAGCCGGTTGGCCCTCACGGTCGGCCTGGGCACCGTAGAGGTCGTACGAGGCGTAGGCGAACCCCTCGCCCTTCATCGCGGTGGTGAGGTCGGAGAGCGTCTGCGGGCGCAGAGCCCGGGCGGCGCTGTACGGAGCCCGGTGCTGATCGGCTGGCACGGCAAGGGCTACAGCGGTGGCAGCCTGTGAGGCTGCCGTCAGCGTGCAGAGGCCGAGGTCCTCCTTCGGGGCACTTCGGGGTGAGGTTCTGCGAGGCACCTTGGGTGGGGGGCTCTCTCCTCATGTGACTCGCACTCGTACACCCCCACTCCTTCACGCAATCCCTTCGGGTGAATACGCACAGTGATTGTGCGCCTGGTCGGTCGACGTTCTCCGGCCGAAGAAGCTGCCAGACGGCTGTCGGCCCCTTCCCGTCATGCCGAGATGTTGGGCCGTCCGTCCCCCGTCGAGGACCTTCGACCCGTACCGGCCTGGGGGCTCCTTCGACACGTTGGGTGGTGACAAGGACTCCCTCCACCACCGCATCATCGGAGGAGAAACGTCATGGCCGTCCACCACGCGCGCTGGCTCCCACACCGGAACCAGACCGTTCCTCCGGCCGACCAGCCCCGCGATCTCGCCGGGCGGGACGGGCTCACCCCCGCCGCAGCCAGGGTGGTAGCAGGCGCGCGGCTGATCATGAGCTTCATGTTCCTCTGGGCCTTCCTGGACAAGACCTTCGGCTTCGGCTACGTCACACCACCGGCCAGAGCATGGATCAACGGTGGCTCACCCACGATGGGCTTCCTTAGGCGCGTCAACGTCGGTCCCTTGCAGTCGACTTTCCAGAGCTGGGCCGGCGCAACCTGGGCCGACTGGCTGTTCATGCTGGGACTCCTGGGCATCGGACTCGCCCTGCTGGGCGGTATCGCGCTCAGGATCACCGCGGTCTGCGGCACGATAATGCTCGCCTTGATGTGGGCTGCGGAATGGCCGCCCGCAAAGCACCTCTCCGACGGCTCTCCGAGCATGTCCACCAATCCTCTGGTGGACTACCACATCGTCTACGCGGTGCTCCTGATCGTGCTCGCCGCAGTGGGCGCCGGAAACACCTGGGGGCTGGGCCGTGCCTGGGCGTCCCTGCCACTGGTCCGCAACCATGTCTGGCTCCGCTGACATCGGGCCGCAGATCGGCGACGCAGGCCGCGTTCGTTGAGCAGAGTGCGGGCTTGCCGGAGACGTAGCCGCCATCCCGGTGCATGGTGACGGGACCTGTCCGCGCGCGTCGGCACCAACTGGACCCGCCTACCCGTTCGACGCCGCGTCGGCACCCTGAAGAACACCCCTAATCGTCATACATGTCCTCGGCCGCGGATCACGGTTGCGCTCGTCTGAGTTTTCGATCTTCCCGTTTTGTTGCTCGTGTTGCTCGGTGTTTCCCACCCCGACCACCACCCGCGCCACTCCAGCCTCAGGCACGCCGCGAAGGGCGGCATCAGTACGCCGATGCAGCTGGCCCGCTCCCACGTGCACTTGTCCGGCCAGCCGGACGGACCCGCCATCCCCACAGGCCGGAAGCCGGGACCCGGCCCCCGGAGCCAGCGGCCGACGCGTCGAGCGCGGCGGGCATGCCGAGGCCGACTGTGCCACCTGTTCGCTGCGACAGGCGGCCTTGGCGCGGCGGCGTCCGACAAGCGGCGGTCACCGAAGCACCACGCAGGTTCTTTGCGGGTTCCGTCCCGGGCAGCAGCGCGAGCTCGTGCAAGTCCGGCACACATACGTATACATCGACGACTGTCGTGAGACGGAGAAACAGGACGTCGCGGTCGGAATCGACGACAGCGCTTATGAGTCGGCCTGACGTTTGATCCGCACCGCAGCGCAGAGGGACTCCGCCAGGTCCCGATCGAACGGCTCAGTGCCCGGGGTGAGTACCGACGCAGCAGCCACGGCCACCCCGAGCGCGCAGGCGTCGACCGGATCGTCGCCTGCAACCAGTCGCACGGTGAGTGCGGCCACCATACTGTCCCCGGCCCCGGCGTCGCTGAGCGGCTCCCCGGGCAGCACAGGCGCCCGCAGTTCGGTGTGGCTGCGACCAGTCGAGCACAGAGCGCCGAGTTCGCCGAGGGTCGTGACGGCGACTTCGACTCCTGCCGCGAGCAGGTGCTCGTTGACAGCGCGGGCGTCGTCAAAGCCCCGCACGGGTCTGCCGACGAGCCAGGCGGCCTCGCTGCGGTTGCACCTCAACAGGAAGACGCTCTCCTGCAGCGACTCACGCAACGCAGGCCCCGAAGTGTCCAGGACCAGTCGGGACCCGGCCGTCTTGACCTGGCGGGCGACAGCCGCGTAGAAGTCGTCAGGCACGCCGCCGGGCAGACTGCCGCTGGCCACGACGTACTGGTGAGTCCCGAGTGCCCGGTCCAGCGCGTCCAGGCAGCGCCGCGCCTCGTGGTCATCGATCCGCGGGCCGGGCGGCACGATGTGATAGCTACGGCGTGACTCAGTCTCGAACAGCACGAACGCTTCGCGCGTCTCACCCGCGATGCCCACGGCCAGGTGCTCGACGCCCTCCTCGTCCAGTAGCCGGTTCAGGCGCTGGCCGGTTTCGCGGCCGGCGGTGTGGAGGGCAGTCGCCCGTCCGCCGAGCCGCGCCACGCCCCGGGCGACGTTGATCCCGCCGCCGCCGGCGGCCACGAACCTGACCTGGGCGCGGGTCTTGCCGACGTCCTCCAGATGGTCGACCTCGCAGCAGATGTCGACGGTGGGGTTCAGCGTCTGCGTGAGGATCAACGGAATGGTCTGCGGCTGCGAAGTCCTCCCGCCGCTCTCCGCCGCAGGCGCACCCCACACTTCAGCGGCGCTCATTGCTGTGACCGGGCTGTCGTGATGGTGATCTTCCACTCCTGCTTCTCGACCTCGGCCGACGGGCCTTCATGGTCAGGATGCTCCTCTCGTAGGCGGCGGTGGTGGCGTGCTTCCCTGGCTCCAGCGGGCGGCTGGACGCTGCGGGCGAAGGATCTGCGGCGGAGTTCGGAGTGCTGCTCGTCCTCCTTCCCCTCGATTCGCTCGGCGTGAACAATCAGCGCCCCGTCCCTGGTGAACGTCTCGCCTCGGATCACGGGGAGAGGTGGAAATCGACGGGGAAGCCCTTGAACGGGCCCGGAAACGAAGGCCGCCAGTACGCGCTTGCGGAGTCGTTCGCCAGCCATCTCCACCCTCCTCGCGGGGCCGGGCTGCTCCTCTCATCCTGCTGCTCGAGCACAGCGGACGCGATCGGGGCAGGGGAAGTCCGCCGGCCTGGAGCTCGGCCGACAGCGTCATCAGCTCCGCTGCGTTACCGGCGAGGCGTTTGAAACCGCCCGGCCCGTGTGGGAGGCAACCGGCGACACGGACGCACTCCAGCAGTTCCTCAAGGACAACGGGTGTCACGGAGTAGAAGCAGTGTTCGTGACCATGAACCTGCTGAACTGCGATCTTGCCGAAGCTCAACGAGCCTTCTTCACCGCCCCATGCCGTGACGCCGAACGCCGCTTCCACAACCACGCCATGGACCTGCTCGAAAAGGCCGCCGACACCGAAGCCTGACAGCACCAGCGGCCCAGCAGAGGCCCTTGACTCGGCCATTAAGACTCCGCCGACCTCGGGAGCCAGGGCGCAGGTAGGCCAGGGGCGCCCGCCCTGGATAGGCCCGAGCCTCCATCAGACCCGGATAGCTACACGGAGCGGCACCACCACAGATGAGGCACAATGCATCAATATGTGCAAGATCGTCGGAATTGAACGGAGTGGTCGATGGGGCGTCCCTGGCTGCACGTGCTGGCACAGGTGGTCCCCGTTCCGCTCGGGCTGCTGTTCAGCGGTGCACTGGTCTGGGGTGCCACCAACGCCGACTGGAGTGGGACCACCAGCAACAGCGGCAACACGTGGGAGTCTGGCTCGCTGGGGCTGGCCAACGACAGCAAGGTGCCCATGTTCCGCGTCGACAACATGCGACCCGGCGACACAGGCTCCAACTGCATCAGGATCGAGTCGAACGCTGACTTCCCCACCGCGCTCAAGCTGTACAGCAACTCACCGAACTGGCCAAGCAACTTCCAATCCTTCATCAACCTCAAAATTGAGGTAGGAAGCGGCGGCACCTTCGGCGACTGCAACGGCTTCACTCCGCAAATGACTGCGTTCGACGGCACCCTGGACCAGTTCGTCGCCCTGCACACCGACTTCCGCAACGGCGTGGGTCCCTGGACCCTGCCCGGCAAGCCACCCAACTCGCTGAGCTTCCGCTTCGCGTGGAAGTTCAGCCGGAGCGCACCCAACAGCGCACAAAGCGTGGTCACTAACGAGGTGACCTTCACCTGGGAAGCGCGGGAACACAAGTGACTCTCCCAAGTGACCTAGCCGCCAGCACCCCCTGCCAACCCACGGCCAGGCGTGCCCGGCACCCGATCCGCGCGGTCACCTCGGTCACCTCACGTACCGTGCTCGGCTCACTGATTGGGCTGCTCATGTGGGCGCAATTGCCCGTGGCGGCGCTGGGCTGGACAGCGTGCGTGGTGCAGTCCGGCTCCATGCGTCCCGCCCTCATGCCGGGCGACGTCGTTCTCTACCAGCCACCACCGCGCGACCGCACACCGGCGGTGGGCCAAATCGTGCTGGCCCAGGACCCCACCCGACCCGGCCATCTGCTCACTCATCGGGTCTACCAGGTACTTCCCAACAACGACCTGATCACCAAAGGTGACGCCAACTCCACACCGGACTCCACCCCGATCCGACCCACGGCACTCGAAGGCGTAGCACGGTTGCGCGTACCCTCGATCGGGCTGCCAGTCCAGCTCTGGCGCGCCAAGCAGCCCGTCCCTGAGGCAATCCTGCTGCTTGGACTTGCCGCTCTGCTTGCGCTTGCCGCTCTGCCACTGCACAGCCGCAACCGACACAATTAGCCCCGGTGCTTGCTGAACAGAACTCAATGGATGACACTCTTCCCCTGGCTGGCCCGATCCGCCGACACGCGGGCCGAGGACCGGCAAGGCGACGCCTCCGCGCGTCTCGCCAAACCCGGACCCGACGCGGCAATCCGGCTCCCCGGGACACACCGACCCGTGCCCACACCGCCCCTGGCCGCCCCCCCTGACGGCAGTCTGACGAAGAACGTATTGCGGTCTCACTCTTCAACGACGGGCAGCCGTGACGTCCACGGCAGAGGACGAGCGCGCTCCGTTTCAGGACTCCCTCGCCGACTCCCTGCGGGCCCGGGACATGGCAGTCAGGTGCCGGGACAGCGCCGACCACGGTGACATCGCCCCCGCGCTCCAGGAGGACGAGGCGACCGTCAAGGTGCTGCGCCGACAGGACGGGCAGGTGTCCCTGGTCCCTCACAACCCGCCTACGAGCCGATCCCCGGCGACAAGATGTAGATCCTCGGCCAGGGTGTCGGCGTCCTGCGGGTGCTCTGAGAAGGCGGAAATCCCTTGGAGATTCGCCTGTTCGGCATGCCAAGCTGTCACCACCGAAGGGGTGTAGCTCAGAGGTCAGAGCGCCGGTCTCCAAAACCGGATGCCGCAGGTTCGACTCCTGCCACCCCTGCCACGAGCTGCACATCGAGTACTTCGCCGTATGGGACCGATCCTGCGCCTACGCGGGCGCTGTCCTCGCCCCGTTGCGGGCCCGCACGTACCAGTCCTCATCGTCTGCGGCGGCCGGTCCGGCGCCGAGCAGGCTGGCGGCGAATGTGATCGGCAGCAGGACGGCGCACGCGCCGCGCAGGCAGGGTATGGATCCCCAGGATGGCGGTGTTGTGTTCGTGGACGGCGCTCGAGTTGAGCGCAAAGGCCGTTTCACGGGCTCATTCCCCCTGAGAGGGCGTTAAGTCCGTTTCCGCTAGCGGCCGCGTCCGGGTTGGGTGAGGAGTCCCTGGCGGACGAGTCGTCCCAGGCGGGAGCGGGTGACGTTGATCGAGGGCTCGTCGGTGGGCAGGCCGGGGTGCTCGTGCAGATCGCGGACGCGGAACACCTTCCCGGGGTACTCGTTGAACGTGGTCACGATGCGCTGGTAGACGGTGGCGGTCTCCGCGGGGGCCGTCGTCTGGTCGGGAGGGGTGAGGCCGTCGATGACCTTGCGGGTGGCGGCGAGCTCGGCCAGGCGGGCTTCGGTCTCGGCGAGGGCGGTGGTGAGCCGCTCGATCTGCTCGCGCAGGTTGTCGGCTCGGGCGGCGGTCTCATCGTGTTCGGTCTGCAGCAGCCGCAGGAGTTCGCTGACGTTCACGCGGCCAGCTCCACGTCGTCCCGCCAGGTGGGGGCAGGGGCGGTGAGCCGGCGGAGCATGCCGGCCCGGCGCCCGAGCAGGAACGGAACAGAGAACCGGAACGGGTGGGTTCAGGGGCGTGCGAGGGTGTCGATTTGTGCAGCGAGGTCGGGGTGGGTGGTGGTCAGGTGGGGGCGGGTGGCGTCGAGGGGGCGGATGAGCTCGGCGGGGTCGTCGTGGGCAAGGGCCGTGTGGAGCTGGCTGAGCGGGAGGCGAGCCGTGGTGGGCAGGTCGGTGAGGGCGGTGATCTGGCCGGCGATGCGGCGCAGGTCGGCCGCGTTGTGGCGGGCCCAGGTGGCGGTGGTGCGTTCGGCGGCGCGGCGTTCGCGGGGGGCCTGGACGCGTTGTTCGCCGGTGGTTTCGGCGGGGCCGGGGCGGCCGCGCAGGTAGCGGCGTTCGGCGGCCTGGCGGCTGGCGACGCCGAGGGGGTGGGCGAGGTCGACCCAGCTGGCTCCCGCGTCGCGGGCGGTTTCGATCAGGCCGGTCTCCCATCCGGCGAGTTGCTCGCGCACCCGCCGCAGCAGCATCAGGGAGGCCAGCGCCTGCTCCGGCCCGGGGCGGCCGGGCGCATCCGGGGTGTCCGGGGACTCTCGCTGGGCGTCGCGGAGGGCGTCGTCTACGGCAATGCAGGGCCGCCGCGGCGGCGAGGAACGATGCCGGGGTATGGGCGTTCGTGCTGGTCGTGGACGGCTGGTCGGCTGCGGTCACGGCACCTCCTTCTGATGTCATCATGTCGACGACATCATGTTTGTCATCCATTAGATGACATGTTACAACGGTGTCAGTGAGGCGCATTGGCAGCAACTGCCTGAACCTGCTGGAGGTGATTTCACGATGTTGATGCGCACTGACCCCTTCCGTGAGCTGGACCGGCTGGCGCAGCAGCTGATGGGCCCGGGCACCTGGTCCCGCCCGTCGGTGATGCCGATGGACGCCTACCGCGAGGGCGAGGAGTATGTGGTGGCCTTCGACCTTCCGGGCGTCCCTGCGGACGCGATCGACATCGACGTCGAACGGAACATGCTCACCGTCAAGGCCGAGCGGCGGCCAGTGGCGAAGGCCGACGACGTGCAGATGGAGCTGTCCGAGCGGCCGCTGGGTGTCTCCTCCCGCCAGATCGTGCTCGCTGACACCCTCGACACCGAGCACATCCAGGCCGACTACGACGCGGGCGTGCTCACCCTGCGCATCCCGATCGCCGAGCGCGCCAAGCCCCGCAAGATCTCCATCGGCGTTGGATCCGGCCGCACGGAGATCTCCGGCTGACACCGGCCGGACGGGTGCGGAGAGCGGCACCTGATCTCCCCCTCAGCCCGCTCTCCGCACCCCCATGGGCAGTCCGAGGAAGGGTGGCGGCCGAGATGACTCTGCGACGCGAAGCGTTCCTCGGCCACGTGAAAGAACGCGGCAAGTTCGACACTACGGAGGAAGCCGAGCGTGCGGCCCGTGTGGTGCTCGCCCTCCTCGGCGCACACCTGGTCGGCGACGTCCGCGCTCAGCTGGCGGCGCGCCTGCCTGAGGCGTTCGCCCTGATCCTGCTCAACCCGCTGCAGAGCGCCGAGCCGCTGCCCCCGGAGCGGTTCGTCCGCGCAACCGCCGCGTGGATCGAAGGCGCCACAGAGCAGACCGCGGCCTGGGACGTCAGCGCCGTGCTGTCCACCGTCGCCGACGCCGCCGGCGAAGACCTGCTGGGCCAGATCCTGCTCCAGCTCCCCGCCGGCTACGACCTGCTCTTCGGCCGCCCCCAGCGCACCTGACCATCCCGCACCCCGGTGCCCGAACACCGGCCACAGCAAGAAAGGCAACCACCCCAGTGATCTCCGACCGGCAGGAACTGGTGGCATGGCTGGGCCCGACGGTGCAGTGCTACCTGACCGCAACGAACCCGTGAGCGTACGAGCCCCAGGACGGTCCGGGCCGCGACGACAGCCGGCCGTACGCGGAAAACGCCGGGGGCGCCGCGGCAGTGGCAAACAGAACAACCGCTGCCCAGCGAAGCCTCCTTTCCCGGCGAGCAGGCGGCCAACGGCGCAGCACCGCGCTCGCCTGGGACTGCCGCACGCGGCCGCTTCCCGCGCCGCACCCGCGCCAGGGGCACCGGCCAGGTGCGCCTGCGGCGGCCCGCCGAGCGACCCCCGCCCGGCTGCACGGCTTCCAGCCGTTGAACAGCTGCGCAGGCGGCTGCCGGCCGGCGCAGCCCCGGTTGGCGCGGCACCTGGATCTCGCCGCCTGCCGCCGGCACCGGACGCCCGTCCGCCGGGCACCTGTCCTGCGGTTCGCAGGGGCTCAGCACCGCAGGTGCGCGGCCGCAGCACCGACCCGCTGCCGACGCGCATCGTGCTCGTGCATACCATCTGCCCGCACACATCACCTTCACCATTCCCCCGCAAGTCCTGGTGTCCTGCTGCCCTAACTGGAGAACCGCGTGCGCCACCGCCCCCTGCTGTCAGCCGTCCGCGCGCTTGTTCTCGCCGCAACGGCTGCCGGATGCTCCTCCGGCGCTTCCGGAAGGCCTCCCACCGACTCCGGGGACGTCCTCAAGGCGCTGCAGAAAGCGGGCGGTCCGGCAGGGCCCATCCACGACAACCGCTATGACGTCGTCCTGCTGCCCTTGCCGCCCAGCGTCATGCAGGGCGGCGGCCCGCCGCCTCCCACGTACGGCCAGGGCCACGGCCAACGCGGAGATCGACCGGCCCAGCGGCAGCGCGGACTTCTTCGGGCTGCTCTCGGCGACCAGCTTCGGCAGCTCCCAGGATGCCCAGAATGCGGCTGCCTGGTGGAACACCGGACCGGGGGCGGAGTTCCAGCAGCCGCTCGCCGTCGCATGCGCGAACCTGATGGTGACGGGCGACTGGGTGCAGCAGCACGGGCAGGCACAGACCCTGCACCTGCTGCATCAGGCCTACGCGTCCTGCCCGGATGCGGCCCGCCCCTCATCGCCGACCCCGACCGGGCAGACGCCGCTGGCCAGTTCGGCCGCCCCCGAACCCGCTGGCACGGCCTCCCCCGGCTCTGCCCAGCCCGGCACCTCCGCCCCTGCGCCCACTGCCCAGGGCACGCCGACCGGCTCAGGCGCCGCCTCACAGGAGACTGCGGCCGCCGCGCAGCGCCGAGCGCTGGCGAAGACCTACACAGTCGGCCACTTCGCACTCAAGCTCACTGATGCCGAGGTGACCGACGACGGGACCGGCCCACCACCTACCTTTCGGCCACCGTCACCTCGCAGTCGTCCGACACAGCAGACGCGGAGCAGCGGGGCCTGGTGGTGACGCTGCTCAAACCGTCGGGCAAGACCGCAGGCCGCGGGACGCTGTGCGTGGAACTCTTCGGCGGCACCAGCGGCGCCTACGACGTCACCCAGGACGGGGGCAGCCCGGACTGGACCTGGATCCGGGTCTCGCTGAGCCCTGCCTCTCCGTGCTGAGCGGCCCCGAACGGCGTGGGTCCTCGGGGCTTGTCGGGCCTCCCGATGGGTCCCGGCTTCTTCACGTTCTGGACAACACCGGCACCCGCTCCGTGCGCAGATGCCACGGTGTCCGCAGCAACTTCCGCACCGCCAAGGGGGGCCCGTGCGCCGTATCGTCTCGGCTGCGTCAAGCACACACGTCTCTGGCTGGAGCAGCGCAAGGTCGCCTACGTGAGGGCCACCACCAAGGTCAACGACACGGTGGTCACGACCGGCTGGGCCGAGGCCCGGGTCGACGAGCTGATCGCCGCGCTGCCCCGACAACGCTGGAGGCGGCTGTCGGGCGGGCCGGGCGCGCACGGCGAACGCGTCTACGACTGGGCGCGCGTCGCGATCCGCCCTTGCTGGGAAGACGGCTTCGGGCACT
>NZ_JBIARC010000095.1:0-20738 GCF_042889625.1 Streptomyces sp. NPDC002573
CACTGGTCACACTTCCGTAGACACAGCCAGGCCCGAGCCCGCCGCTCCCACTACAAACGTCGAGGCCACAACCCCCAGATGCGGTTGCAGTACTAGCTAGACTAGTGCGGGACGGGGTCGTGTGGATGTGAGGCTGTAGAGGGCAGGTCTTGGTCGACCCAGACGAGCTTGCCGCCCGTTGAGGAGCGGCAGCCCCACCTGCGGGACAACTGGGCAACCATCATCAGGCCTCGGCCGTTCTCGTCGACGGTGCAGGCGTGGCGCGGGCGCGGGTAGGAGCCTCCGCTGTCAAAAACTTCGCAGGTCAGGACTTGGTGCTGGATGAGCCGGAGCCGGATCGGGCCGGCGCCGTGGCGGATGGCGTTGGTGACCAGTTCGCTGACGACCAGCTCCGTGGCGGGCATGAGAGGCTCCAGCCCCCATTCACTGAGTTGACGGGCGGTCAGGTGCCGGGCGGTGTGGACGGCGGTCGGCTCAGGCGGCAGGTCCCAGGAGGCGATCTGGGCGGCGTTGAGTGTGCGGATCCGGACCAGGAGCAAGGTGACGTCGTCGGGTGCTGCCTGAGCCGGCACGGTTTCCATCACTGAGGAGCACATGTCTTCCAAGGACTGATCGGGCTGCGTCAGGGCGGCGCCCAGGCGGTGCATGCCGACGTCGATGTCCTCGTCACGGGATTCGACCAGGCCGTCGGTGTAGAACGCGAGCACGCTGCCCTCGGACAGTTCCATTTCCACGGCCTCGAAAGGGACGCCCAGCCCGACGCCGAGGGGGGTTCCTGTGGGGAGGTCGGGGAAGGTGACCTGGCCCTGTGGGTCGGTGATCGCGGGCGGGGGGTGCCCGGCCGCTGCCATCGTGCACCGCCGGGTGGCCGGGTCGTAGACGGCATACAGACAGGTCGCGGCCAGAATCACGGGGAATTCGTCCGGGCCGTCGGTGTCCTCCTCGGTCAGCCGGCGGACCGTGTCATCGAGGCGGGCCAGCAGTTCCTCGGGGGGCAGGTCCAGGTCCGCGAGCGTGCGGACGGCGGTGCGGAGCCTGCCCATCGTCACTGCGGCGTTGATGCCGTGTCCGACCACATCCCCGACGACGAGGGCCACCCGTGCGCCGGACAGCTCGATCACGTCGAACCAGTCGCCCCCGACGCCGGCGTCCATGTCGGCCGGCAGGTAGCGCGAGGCCACCTCGACCGCCGTGCCGCCCCTCAGACGGTGGGGGAGAAGGCTGCGCTGCAGCGCGAGGGCCGTGGTGTGTTCGCAGGCGTATTGGCGGGCGTTGTCCAAGGACAGTGCGGCCCGGGTGACCAGCTCCTCGGCGAGGAGCAGGTCATCCTCCTGGAACGGTTTGGGGTCTTCGGTGCGGATGAACACCGCGACACCCAGCACGGAACGCCGCGCGCGGATGGGCACGATCATCAGGGAGTGCATACCGTTCTCATGGATCGTGCGAGCCCGCGCCGGGTCGTGGTCGAGCCATGTCCCAGGCGAGGTGTCCAACACCTGTTCCAAGTGGGACCTCCCCGTGCGCAGGGCGCTGGTGAATGGCGAGTCCGGTGAGACGAACACCGTCTCCCCCCGCGCCCACGGGGATTCTGGGATCCCTGGGTGGATCGAGGCCAAACCGGCACGGCGGAGAACAGGGGGGTGATCATGTGTCGTGTCGATTCGGGCGGACGGTTCTTTGCCGAACGGAACCGAGCCCGCCAGGTCGACGACGGCGTAGTCGGCCATCAACGGCACGGCGATGTCGGCCAGTTCCTGCCCGGTCTGCACGACGTCCAGGGTGCTGCCGATGCGCGTGCCGGCCTGGCTGAGGATGGCAAGGCGCTCGCGCACCCGCCGGCTGCCGGTGACATCCACGCACGAGAGGCACACCCCCAGCGCCTTGCCGTCCGCGTCCTGGAGGCAGAAGAACGAGACCGCATATGCGTGCTCCCGGCGCGGATCTTCCGGCGGCCACGCCCGGTACTCGTGGACCGTGGAGTCGCCGCTCTCCAGCACCTGCTGCGCCACTACCTCAAGCGCTTCGTTCTCGAAACCGGGCACCAAATCCGTCAGCCGGCGTCCGAACCGCCGGTCACGAGGAATGCCGTCGAGGCGCTCCATCGTGTCGTTCGTCCAGGTGCAGCGCAGCTGCAGGTCACGAACAACGATGCCCATCGGTGCGCGGTTGAGAAGCGCCTCCCGCACCGATCCATTGATCATCCCCGAGGAGAGCGTGCTCATGTCGGTCAGGGATACCAGCCACCGCAGGGCTGCATCCTGTCCCCGCAGCAGTGAGAGGCGCAGGCTCAGGTTGAGCGTGCGGCCGTCGCGGTGGCGGACCGCCACGGTGCCGGACCAGCCACCCCGGGCACGGCACTGCTCGGCGAACGCTGATACCCCCAGCGGCTCCCCGGAGGGCGGGAGCACGAGTGCGGCGGACTGGCCCACCACCTCCCCGGCCGAGTACCCGACAAGCCGCTGAGCGGCCTGCGTCCACCCGACCACTGTCCCTTGTTCGTCGAGCATCGCGATCGCTGCGTCGGCTATCTCGTGGAGCTTCTGGTCGGTGCTCGTCATGGCGGTCGATCACGTCCTTGTCTGGGTTTCCTTGGCTCGCGACCTGGATGTCGCGTCCGTGGGTTCTTGGGCGAAGCCTCAAGGAGGCTGGACTTCTGGGCGGTCACTCCCTTGCGTCTTTGGCGGGAGTGAGCCGTGTGCTATCCACCGTCGCGCTACGGATCGCCCATGACGCCGGTGGATGTCCCCGGTAAAGGACCCCTGGGGTGCCCCCTGGGGTCCCCCCTGGGGTGCTAGGGCGTGTTTCAGAAGTGGATCTTGATGTGTCAAGATCCACTTCATGGGGAGGCATGATCTGACGAATGCGCAGTGGGCGAAGCTGGAGCCCCTGCTCCCCGCTGGGAAGAAATCCGGACGACCGCCGGTGCACACCAAGCGCCAGTTGATAGACGGCATACGCTGGCGCACCCGCGCTGGTGCTCCGTGGCGGGACGTTCCCGAGCGGTATGGCCCGTGGGAGACGGTGTACGGGCTGTTCCGGCGTTGGCAGCGGGACGGCACTTGGCACCGCATCTTCGAGCAACTGCAGGCCCGGGCCGATGCCGAAGGACTGATCACCTGGGACGTCTCGGTGGACTCCACCATCGCCCGCGCGCACCAGCATGCGGCGGGCGCCCGCAAAAAGGGGATCTGCAGATTGAGCCGCCCGGTGGTGTGTTCACCGAGCCCGCCGACCACGGGCTCGGACGCTCCCGGGGCGGGCTGACCACCAAGCTCCACCTGGCGGTCGAGCAGGCCCAGAAGCCGATGTCGCTGGTGATCACGGCCGGACAGCGCGGTGACTCCCCGCAGTTCCAGGTGGTCCTGGGCCGTATCCGGTGCCTCGGCTCGGGCCGGGCCGTCCGCGTACCAGGCCCGACAAGGTCCGCGCCGACAAGGCGTACGGCTCCCGCGCGAACCGCGCGTACCTGCGCAAGCGCGGCATCCGCTGCACGATCCCGGAGAAGCGCGACCAGATCGCCAACCGCAAGAAGCGGGGTTCCCGCGGTGGCCGGCCACCGCAGTTCGACGCGGCCGACTACAAAGAGCGCCACGCTGTGGAGTGCGGAATCAATCGCCTCAAGCGCCATCGCGCAGTGGCCACCACGAGGTACGACAAGCTCGCCGTCCGCTATGAGGCGACAGTGCTGGTCGCGGCCATCAACGAATGGCTGTGACCAGCACTTTCGAAACACGCCCTAGTGTCCTGCGCCTGAAATTCGTTGAATATATCGGGCGAGGGAGTCGAGGATCTCTTCGGCGGTCTTGGTCCACACGAACGGTTTGGGGTCCTCGTTCCAGTTCTTGATCCAGGCGCGGAGGTCCTTCTCCAGGCTCTGCACGCTCTTGTGGACCCCGCGGCGGATGAGCTGGTCGGTCAGGAAGCCGAACCACCGCTCGACCTGGTTGATCCAGCTGGAGCCGGTCGGGGTGAAGTGCAGGTGGAACCGGGGATGTTTGGCGAGCCACGCCTTGATCGCCGGCGTCTTATGGGTGCCGTAGTTGTCGCAGACCACATGGACGTCCAACCCCTCGGGCACCGTCTTGTCGATGGTGGTGAGGAATTTCTTGAACTCCGTTGCCCGGTGCTGACGGTGCGTCTCACCTATGACGGTTCCATCAGCGATATTGAAGGCTGCGAACAGGGTGGTGGTGCCGTGCCGGACGTAGTCATGGGTGCGCCGCTCGGGCATCCCCGGCATCATCGGCAGCACCGGCTGGGAGCGATCCAGGGCCTGCACCTGGGACTTCTCATCGACGCACAACACCACTGCCTTCTCGGGCGGGTTGTGGTACAGCCCGACGACATCCACCACCTTCTCCACGAACAGCGGGTCGGTGGATAGCTTGAAGGTGTCGGCCAGATGCGGTTTGAGCCCGAAGTCACGCCAGATCCGGCCGATGGTGGACTTCGACAGGCCGGACTTGTTCGCCATCGAGGCCCTCGACCAGTGGGTGGCGTTCTTCGGAGCCTTCTCCAAGGTGGCCACCAGCACCTCCTCGACCTGGTCCAAGGTGATCGACGGCGGCCGCCCAGGCCGCTCCTCGTCCACCAAGCCCTCCAGGCGCCGCTCAACGAACCGGGACCGCCACTTACCCACCGTCGGCCGTGAGATCCGCAAATCCTGCGCGACCTGCGTGTTGCTCGCACCCTCCGCGCAGGCCAATACGATCCGACAACGCAACGCCAGCGCTTGCGACGACTTCGCCCGGCGCTCCCACCGCTGAAGCGTCACACGCTCCTCGTCGCTCAACACCAACTCGGACTTCGGCCGCCCTGACTTCGACACCCCACCAATCTACAACATAGAAAATGAATTTCAGGCGCAGGACACTAGTAGGGCTTGGTCAGGTCGGCTGTGGTGGTGCGTGTCCTCCTGGCTTGGTGTGGCGTTGGGAGTGTGTGACTCCGGACGAGATTGCTGTGGTGCGTGGTGAGTTGGAGGCGTTCGCGGCGGAGGTGTTCGAGCCGTTCGCGCGCAATGACCAGCGCCGCTGGGGGCAGGTCTACCTGCGGGGACTGCTGACCGACGGGCAGCGTAAGTCGGTCGAGCCGATGGCCGCACGGCTCGGCGAAGACGGGAACCGGCAGGCACTGGCCCATTTCATCACCACCAGCCCGTGGGACCCGGCCCACATCCGGGCGAAACTGGCCTGGCGGATGGAGGAGGCGATCGGACCAGAGGCCCTGGTCTTCGACGACACCGGATTCCTGAAGGACGGGACCGCCTCGGCGTGTGTGTCGCGGCAGTACACCGGCACCGCCGGCAAGGTCACCAATTGCCAGGTCGGCGTCTCACTCCACCTCGCCTCCGACCACGCCTCCGCGGCGGTCAACTGGCGACTGTTCCTGCCCCAGACATGGGATCCCACCTCGCCGAAGGCCGATCCGGGCAAGGTCACCCGACGTGCCGCCTGCGGCATCCCCGACGACGTCGGGCATGTGGAGAAGTGGCAGCTGGCCCTGGACATGCTCGACGAGACCCGCTCCTGGGGGATCGAGGTGCCACTGGCCATCGCGGACGCCGGATACGGCGACGCTGCCGCGTTCCGCCATGGGCTGCAGGCCCGCGGCCTGAACTACGTCGTGGGAATCTCCAGCACGCTGTCGGCTCAGCCCGCCGGCGCGGTGCCGGTGGCCGAGCCGTACTCCGGGACCGGACGCCCGCCGGTGGCCAAGTATCCCGACAAGCCGCAGTCGGTGAAGGAACTGGTCATCGCGGCAGGACGGAAGGCAGCTCGGCCCGTGCAATGGCGGGAAGGCTCCCGGCCCGGCACCGGCCGCTCCGGCCGCAAGCGGATGTACTCCCGCTTCGTGGCGTTGCGCGTCCGGCCTGCCGGACGCGAGGTCCGGCAGGCCACCGACGGCCCGGAGCTGCCGGAGTGCTGGCTGCTGGCCGAATGGCCCGCCGGCGAGAGCGAGCCGGTGCAGTTCTGGCTGTCCGACCTGCCCTCCGGCATGCCCCTGACCACACTGGTCCGGCTCGCCAAGCTCCGCTGGCGCATCGAGCACGACTACCGGGAGATGAAGCAGGCCCTGGGCCTGGCCCACTTCGAGGGCCGAACCTGGAGCGGCTGGCACCACCACGTCACCCTTGTCTCCGTCGCGCATGCGTTCTGCACCCTGCAACGACTGGCCCGGGCCCCAAAAGACGTGGCGTCGGCCTGAGCCTCTACCAGGTCGTCCGCGAGCTACAGACACTACTCGCGGTCTGGACCGGCGCCTGCCCGACCTGCCACCGCGACATACCAGCACCAATACGCACCTGACCAAGCCCTACTAGTGCCTTCCCAGGGGCCCACGGCGACCCGGTTTCCGGCGGGACTTGGCCTCTCCAGCGCGACGCCGCCGCGACGAATCCCCACCGTGCACATAAATGAACAAAAAGTAACCGACTGGGATGCGCCGTCCACCCCACGCTTCTCGGCGCCTACCGGGGTGCGTGCTTGGCCCACGCGGTCGTCGGTGGGGCTGGAGTGCTCAGCGGAGCTCTTTGCGTGAGGTGATGCCGAGTTTCACGAACACGTGGCGCAGGTGCCACTCCACGGTGCGCGGGCTGATGAACAGCTGGGCGCCGATCTCCGTGTTGGTGTGCCCGTCGCGGGCGAGCCGGGCGATGTGCGCTTCCTGGGCGGTGAGCGCGTCACGGGGGTCGGCCGTGGGTTTGCGTACCGTCTCCCCGGATGCCAGCAACTCGCGTAGGGCGCGCTCGGCGAAGGCGTTCGCCCCCATGCGTCTGAACGCCTCGTAGGCATCGCTCAGCTGTCCGCGTGCGTCCACTCGCCGGTTTTCCCGGCGCAGCCACTCGCCGTACAACAGGTGGGCGCGGGCGAGATGCACGGCAATACGGGTGCGCTGCAGCCGCTCGATCGCTTCGCGGTAGAAGGCCTCGGCAGCCTGCCCATCGGTGAGCAGTGCCCGTGAGCAAGCCTCGGTGCCCAAGGCCCACTCGGTGCCGCTGACCCGCGTTCGCTCCTGCAATCGCTGAAAAGCCGCGGCGGCGGCCTCCTGCCGGCCACTTCTGACCCCCGCTTCGATCAGCTCGACCAGCGCCACGCCGAGAATACCGAGATCGTCATACTCAACCGTCCGCTGGGCGGCAGGCAGCGCCGTGGCGTAGTCACCGAGACCGTTGTACAGCACCGCGGTCGCATACCCGGCCCAACCGAGCAGCCTTCCCTCGCCTCGCACCGTCGCGTCGTGGCAAGCCGTCTTGATCAGGTCCAATGCCGGGGCCGGATGACCGCGCCAGGCTGCAAGGACGAGCGAGGTGTTCCTGAAGTACGGGCTGCCGGTGGCCTCGGAGATGGCGTGAGCCTCGTCGATCAGCGCCGAGGCCTCGGCGAACTCTCCGGCAAGAGGCCACGCGCCGTAGGCGAGCGCCATGGGAAGGAAGCCGAGGTCACCGGCGTCACGAGCCCGCTCGACCATCCGGTTGGTCAGCTCATGCAACATCTCGTCGTCCCACAGGTCCCAGGCGACCGATCCAGGGTGCGACAGAATTACGACGCGCGTCTTGCTGCTGTCGGCTTCGCGGAGCAAGGCATTCAACGCTCGCTTCAGCGGTGGCACCCCGGCCGCATAGCCGTCGGTGAACCGTCTTGCCAGGCCGTACACGAGGAGATCGATGGCTCGCGACGACTCAGGCGGCGCAGGCAGGGCGCCGGCCTGCTCAGCCACCTGCCGTACTCCGCCGCCACTGTTGAGTCGGCCGGCGTAGACCGCTGCACCGAACGCTTCGAGGTAGGTCTCCCGGGCCGAAGCGGGATCGATCGGCTCAAGAAGTTTGGCCGCGTGCACCAGCAGCGGCGGAGCGTCACCGCCGCGGCTTTGGGCGAAGGCGATCTCCCCGCGCAGCCGCTCCAGCCGGGCACGCTGCAGCTCGTCCAACGGGCCCAACTCCGCAGTCGCGGTCAGCTCGTACGCCGCATCAGGTGCCCCAGCGTCCAGCTTCGCCTCAGCGGCCGCGAGCGCACGGGCTGAACGCCGGGCTGCATCGGGTGTCAGCTCGGTCGCCCGCTCCAAGAACGCCGCTACCGCCGCGCAGCCGCCGCGGGCTCGTGCCCGCTCAGCCGACTGCTCCAACTCGCCGGCCACTTCCTCGTCCGGGCCCAGCGCGGCGCGGGCGCGGTGCCATGCCCGGCGATCAGGGTCGAGCTGCGGATCGGTCGCCTCGGCCAGCGCGCGATCCACAGCTTGGCGGTCGCAGAGGGGCGCGTCCCGGTAGACCGCCGAGCGCACCAGCGGATGACGGAACCGCACCCGGGTACCCAGTTCCAGCAATCCGGCACTCTCGGCTGGTGCTGCCGCCTCCGCCCCGATCCCAAGCCGCTCAGCCGCACGCCACAACAAGGCGACATCGCCGACAGGGTCAGCCGCCGCCGTCAACAGAAGTCTTTGCGTCGGTGGCGGAAGCGACTTCACCCGCACCAGGAAGCTCTCCTCGATGCGGCTCGCCAACGGCCCCGCGTCAGGCAGGTCGAACCCGCCGGCCAGCTGCGCCGGCGTCAACCCACGAGACCACTCCAGCAGGGCCAGCGGGTTGCCGTGTGCCTCGGCGACTAGACAGTCTCGCACCTGTGCGTCCAGTCCCCCGCCAATCGCCGACTCGATCAACGAGCGCGCATCCTTGTCATCGAGCCCTGCAATCGCCATCTCCGGCAGACCGTCCAGCCTGGTTTTGCGTTCCTTTCGCACTGCGAAAACCAACAAGACCGACTCGGCGAGCAACCGTCGACCGACAAATGCCAGAGCCTGCACGCTGGCCTGATCGAGCCATTGCGCGTCATCCACCAGGCAGACCAACGGCTGCTCCTGCGCGATGTCCGAAAACAACATCAGAGCTGCCTTACCGATCACAAACCGATCCGGCGAGTCCCCGGCACGCAAACCGAACGCAGCCTCCAGCGCGTCTCGCAGCGGACCCGGAAGATGCTCCACCCGGTGGAGCATCGGGACACACAGCTGATGCAAGCCGGCGAACGCGAGCTCCATCTCCGACTCGACACCCCCGGCACGGACGACACGGCACCCCGACGCCTGCCCCGCCAGGTAGTCAAGCAACGCCGACTTGCCAATCCCCGGCTCCCCACTGATCACCAGCGTGCCGCTGTAGCCCGATCGCGCCTCGGCGAGCAGCTGGTCCAGCCGTCGACATTCGGCAATCCTGCCGCGCAACATGGGTCCGAGCCTCCTCCAGTCATCCTACGACCGGGGCACCACCCGCACCGCCTCCCCACCCGGGCATCACGGCGCCGCGACTCGGTCACCGAAGCACCCCTGACGATCCGCACCTGAAAGGAACCGCCGATCTACCCGGCGGCTCTCTTGCCACGCATTTCGTGATCACAGCAGGCGATGCAGCGCCCGCAAATGCGATCGAGGGTCACGCTGAACATGCCGATCCGCGACGGTCCAGCTGGGCGCTCCACCTGGACCATGAAGGCCCCGCCCGATACCGCTGCGTGTGGGACGACGGCAGACGGGGTGACAGAGAGATAAGGTGCGGGGCGTGCCAGGAAGCCTTGCCCACCGAGCGATGTCACTTGGTGCCGGCGATGCGTCGTCGAGTACGCCCCCGGCAAGGCCGGCACCGGGGATGGCACGGTCTACCGAGTGATGACCACTTTTGTGGATCCGGATAACGCGCAGGCCGAGCATGGTCCGCACCCGGCGCCCGGAGCGGGAGGCCCTGTTTCCTTCATCGCATCAGGCGACATCCACCGGCACGGCGTCCCCTGGGCGGCTGAGTCGTAGGGTCGGGCCCGACGGCGACTATGGGCGGTGGTTTTGTGCGTCCTGTGCCGCGTCGTAGCGACTGCGGGCGGTTTCCACCTCGGGCATCTGGCGTTGGACCAGGTCGATCAGGTCTAGCAGGCGTGCGGCGACCGCCTCGCCGAGTTCGGTGAGTGTGTAGTCCACCCACGGAGGGTTCCCGGGCTGCGCCGAGCGGTGCACCAGGCCGTCGCGCTCCAAGGCACGCAGGGTCTGCGACAACATCTTCTCGCTGATGCCATCGACGCGCCGTCGCACTTCGTTGAAGCGCAGCGTGCCCGAGCTGAGCGCGCTGAGCGTCAGGCTGCCCCACTTGCCTGTGACGTGCTCCAGCGTCGGCCGCGAGGGGCACGTGCGAACAAAGACGTCGAAGGGTCGCTCGCTACCTGCCTCGGTGTGCTCCTGCGTCGTGCCGTCACTGTGCATCCACGAAGCGTACCAGCAGTTAGCACTTACTATTGGTTTGCGCTTTCTTAAAGAACGTGCTCTCCTTGCGGGTGTCGGCTCACCCCGGTGCCTCCCATACCCGGGGCAGCACGCATCGAGCAGCACGCATCTACACGTATCTGTTTAAGGAAAAAGTGATCGTGACCACACCTGTCATCTCCATCGCCTACCACTCCGGCTTCGGCCACACCGCAGTCATCGCCGAGGGCGTCCGCGACGGCGCGGCCGCCGAGGGCGCCACTGTTCACCTGATCGACCTTGAGCAGATCTCCGACGAGCAGTGGAGCCTCCTCGACGGCTCGGACGCGATCATCTTCGGCTCGCCCACCTACATGGGTAGCGCCTCCGCCGTCTTCCAGGCCTTCGCCGAGAAGACGGCAAAGCGGATGATCACCCAGCAGTGGAAGGACAAGATCGCGGCCGGCTTCACCAACTCGGCTTCGAAGAGCGGCGACAAGCTCAACGTCCTCCAGAACTTCACGGTCCTCGCCGCACAGCACGGCATGCACTGGGTTGCCCTGGGCCTGCTGCCCGGCTGGAACTCCTCAACGGCGTCGGAGAACGACCTCAACCGGCTGGGCTTCTTCCTGGGCGCCGGTGCCCAAAGCAACAATGACCAGGGCACGGAGGGCGTACACAAGGCGGACGTCGCCACCGCCAGGGAATTGGGCAAGCGCGTCTCCGAGGTCGCCCGGGTGTATGTGGCAGGCCGCACCGCACTGGCCGCCTGACGGCGGGTTAAGAGGCCGGGCGCTGGCGGAATCTCCTGCGCCCTCACGGCTCACGGCGCTGCGCTAAGCCAGAAGAAACATATCCAAACACGCGAAAGCTCTTTCGCACGCTCGACATCGAACAGCCAAGGAGTGGGGCATGACATCAACGCCCGAGACGACACGGGCCGCACAGCTGCTGGGCCGGCCGTTCACCATTGGCGATCTGACCGTGCATAACCGGATCGCCATGGCCCCGGTGACCAGGCAGTTCTCGCCCGGTGGCGTGCCCGGTCCGGACGTGGCCGCCTACTACGCCCGCCGGGCGGCGGGCGGTGTCGGCCTGATCATCACCGAGGGCACCTTCATCGGTCGTGACGCCGCCGGCGCGTACAACGACGTTCCGCACTTCTACGGCGAGGATGCGCTGGCGGGTTGGGCCCGGGTCGTACAGGAGGTTCACCAGGCGGGTGGCCGCATCATGCCGCAGCTGTGGCACGCCGGAGTGCAGCGTACGCCCGACAGCCTCCCGGCCGGGGTGCCGGCCGAGAGTCCGTCCGGAGTGGGCCTCGACGGCCGGCCGTACGGCACCGCAATGACACTGCAGGACATCGACGAGGTGATCCGGGCCTTTGCCGAGGCGGCTGCGGCAGCGGAGCGAGTGGGCTTCGACGGTGTCGAACTGCACGGCGCACACGGCTATCTGATCGACGACTTCCTGTGGGCCCGCACCAACGAGCGCGCCGACACGTACGGCGGCGACATCGCTTCGAGGACCCGCTTCGCCGCCGACATCGTCGCCGCGGTCCGGGCCGCGGTCTCCCCCGGGTTCCCGGTGATCTTCCGCCTGTCACAGTGGAAGACCGACCACTACGGGGCCAGGATCGCCGAGACTCCCGTGGAGCTCGAGCAGCTGCTGACGCCGCTGGCCGCCGCGGGCGTGGACGCCTTCCACGCCTCCACTCGCCGCTACTGGCTGCCGGAGTTCGAGGATAGCGACCTCAATCTCGCCGGATGGACCAAGAAGCTGACCGGCAAGGCAGCAATGACCGTGGGTTCCGTCGGCCTCGCCACCGAGTTCATCGGACCGCAGGGCCGCCCGCGGCAGTCCGGGGTCACCGACATCGATGCGCTTCTGGACCGCCTGGAGCGCGATGAGTTCGACCTGGTCGCCGTTGCGCGTGCCATCGTCGCCGACCCTGACTGGCCCACCAAGGCACTGCAGGACAGGCTCAGCGAGGCCATTCCGTACGACGTGGCCATGCTCAACACCCTCGTCTGAGCTTGGCACGGCCACACGGGGGGTGCCGGGTCCGAAAGTCCGGCACCCCACCTCCTTCCTGGAGTTTCTCGGTTACGCGGCGGTAGCTTCCCAGGTCGCGCTGTCGATGACTATTACCGGCTCTGTCTCATTTTTCGTGATGGGGCGTTTGTGTGGTTGGTCATTGGGCCGCCAGGACGCACGTGCGTAAGAGGGGGAAGCCGGCCCGGCCGTACATCCTCCGCTTGATCAGCTTGATCTTGGTGATGGTGCCCTCGGCGACGCCGGTGCTCCATGGCAGCGTGACCCCGGCCATCACGGCCGACCAGTCCTCCTCGATCCCGCGGACGAAGGAGCGCAGTTCCGGCTGGTCGTCGGCGAGAACCGCGGTGGTCCAGGCCCGCAGCCGGGTGCGGTTGCGCTCGCACGGCCGGGTCACCAGCGCGGCGAAGTCGCGGACGTGCCCGGTGAGAGCGTCCAGTTCCCGGCAGGCCTCCAGCGCCTGTTACAACTGTTGCCGGTCGCCGGGGCGCAGATGCTCGGGGTCGGACATGATCCAGGCGGTGAGCCGTTTAACCTTCGGCACCTGCGTGGCCGGTGGCGCCTTCTGCGCGGCGATCAGCGGAGCGAGGTAGCGGCGGACCAGCTGGACGGTGCCGGTGTAGCCCCGGGCCCGGATCTCCTCGCACAGCCGGGTCGGCGAGTGCATCCCCTCATCCCACCGCCGGTGCAGGTAGGGCGTGAAGTCCTCCAGTGCGGTCACCCGCCCGCCCAGGGCCTTGGCCAGGACCTCGTCCACGCTTGCGGCGCGGGCGAAGCGGCGCACGGCGCGCATGCCCAGGCCCAGTTCGCGGGCGATCTCGCCCAGCGCGTAGCCCTGGTTCAGCAGGCCGTGCACCGCAGTGAACCGCTGCCGGGTCCGCTGGACCAGCGGCCGGTCCTCGAACGCCGCCGCGATCACCTGGGCGGTAGCCCTCTCGCCGGGCGTCTGCGCCTGGGCCAGCCCCTCGCACAGCGGAGCGCGCAACCGCGACACCGCCCGCTCGACGTGCTGCCCGAGGTTGTGCCACAGAGTACTGGTGGGCCGTCGGCGAGGTGCCTGCTGAGCAGGCCCTTTTCCGACGGCCCCCAGCCCGAACGACGCATGCGAGTTTTCCCCGCACGTCGCTCTCCAGTGACTACTCCGTGAGTGCTGGGGCGGGTCTCGTGCCGTGGATGTCCGCGTGACAACTCCCGCAGACCACCAGGGTTTGCGGTGTCGCGCGGCCATGAGATCTGCCCACGGTGGCCGGGTTCCGGATCGGCCGAGGTCGGCGAGCCTGGCGACGTGGTGAACTTCCACCTGGTCGATCCGCCCGCATGCCTCGCACCGTCCAGCAAGAAGCCGGGTGACCAGCTCCTTGCGTTTCGTGTTGACCGGGGCCAGCCGACGGTCGTTGATGACCGTCTTCTTGTCTCGCCGCAGCGGGATCCCGCCGAACCGTCCGGCCAGTGGCTTCCTGCCGGTGCGTTCGACGCGGGCCTCGAAGCATTTGCGCAGCCCGTGCGGTGTCTCGATGGTGGCCGCGTAGGCGCGGGCCATCTTCGACACCGACGAGCGGTGCTTGTTGGCGAGCGTCATCAGCATCGAGGTCTCCATGACCCATTGCAGCCGGGCGAGTCGAAAGACGTCGCCGGCCAGCAGGTAGTACTGGACGATGCCGCGGTACTCCGACCCGTAGGTGCTGATGATGACGTGGTCATCCTGGTTCAGCAGCTCGGGCCGACGCGCGGGTTTGCCGCGCTTCATGTACTGGGCTTGCTTGGCAGTTACCACCAAACGAGGGACGCGCAATCTGATGACCCCATTGACGGAACGTTTTCCGCCGGTGATCTTGCGGTCGTTGTGGTGCACGGTGATGTCGTAGCCGAGGAACCTCGCCGCCTGGGTGCGGGCGTGCGTGATGAGGGTCTTCTCCGGCGACAGTTCCAACTTGAGTTCGTCACGAAGGAATTGCGCCAGTCGCCGTTTGATTTCCTCGGCCTCTGCCTTGGGTCCGGCGAACCCGAGCAGGGTGTCATCGCAGTAGCGCACATACCGCAGCCGCCGATAGCCGGGATCCTGAGTGTCCATGCTAGGTATGCTGCGGAGTTGCTTGCGCAGTTCCCGCAACTGGGTGCGGTCGCCGCGCTTGCGCGCGCGTTGCATAGCCGCCCACACCCTGTAGAAGGCGCGGTTCGGCTTCCTGACCCTGCCCCGGTCGACCGCCCCGGTCCACCACGGGGCGCTTCACCAGCGACGACAGATGTACGACAGGTGCCTGCTCCTCGTGCGCGGGCGGCTGCGGCGAAGACGGGCTGATGGTCATCGTTCTGCCCTACCAACGTGGGTATCGCCCCGCGCGTGAGCTGCTCTCCGGCAGCATCACGGGGCCGTATACCCATAATCCTGCCTAAAACGTCACTAGTCGGCCTCGGGAAGGACTGGTCTGACCGGCTGACTCAGCGCCCCGCAAAGGGGTCGGACGGTCCCAGGACAACGCCTGCCCAATCGCGTCAGGTGGTGCGCAGGAGGCGAGAAGCCGAGGAAACCCTGGATGAAGACGTCACGCCGGCGGCGGGCTGGCGAGATCCTGACGGTGCCGCGTGCCATCGGCCTCGGCAGCTCGGCGGAACTGCTCGTCCTCCACAGCGCGCCCGCCGCGGAGCGACCGGTGATCAGCGGCGTGCTGCCCGGCGCCGCCTTCCCTGCCTTCGCCCCGACGGCGGCGGTGATGTACCGGCGACGGGAAGGCCGGCAACGAGAGCGCGCGTCGTGCCTGCGGGACTCACTAGGACGGCATCAGCGACGCGGCCGCGGAAGCCAAGGCCGAGGGCTGACTCCGCCCGGCGGCCCTCCGCCCGGAGCATCGACTACTTCCCAGGAGAATCATCGGGTGACCAAGACTGCGGAGATCTCCCGACAGGCCCTGCTGCGCCGAGGCTTCGCCCTGGAGTACGCCACGCTGGGCTGGAATGCGATCGGCATCGTGGCACTCGCCATCGCCGCGATCGACGCGCGCTCGGTGGCGCTGGCGGGCTTCGGGCTGGACTCCCTGATCGAGATCGGTGCGTCCGCCGTCGTGATCTGGGAACTGTCCGGCACTGGTGAGGAACGCCGACGCCGGGCCCTGCGAATGATCGGCATCGGCTTTGCGCTCCTGGCCCTGTACCTACTGATCCAGTCCAGCCTCATTCTGGCGACCGGCTTCCATCCGGGCCACTCACCGCTCGGCATCGCCTGGACCGCCGTCACCGCGGCGGTGATGTTCGCCCTCGCCTACGGAAAGACTCGTACGGGCACAGCTCTGGACAATCCCGTCCTGAAGGCCGAAGGCCGGGTCACCCTCGTCGACGGACTCCTCGCCGCCGCCGTCCTCGCCGGTCTGGCACTCAACACGGCGTTCGGCTGGTGGTGGGCCGACCCGCTCGCCGGCTACGTCCTCGTGTATTACGCGGCCCGCGAGGTCCGCGAGATCCTCTCGCACCACCACTGACATCCCGGGTGGGCCCCGAACACGGCGACTCGCACTCATAGGAACCATGTCCGGAGCCGGATCGACAAACGGAGACAGAACGGCATGCGACCCGGAAAGGCCACCGCCGACCAGCGGAACATACTGCGGGACTGGGTCATCCCCCTCTGCGCCGTCACAGTCAGCGCCCTCCTCGTCACGGCAGTGGCAACCGAACAAGACAGCGGACTCGAAGACGGCGGACGAGCGACCTTCGCACCGGCGTCCACCCACCTCGCCAAGGCACTCCACGCCGTTCACAGCACACACGCGGTAGGCACCACCACCTGGAAGAGGCGCTGACGGTACTCCACTGTCGAGGTGGCGGGACTTGAACCCACGGCCGTGCTGGATCTGGCGCTCTTCCCGGCTATTGCACGGTGGGGCTGCGTCGTTCTACGAGGATCACGTCGCGCCAGCGGTCGTGGTGGCGGCCGACGCGCTCCCGGGTTCCGATGACGCGGAAGACGGCCCGAGGGCGCGCCTTCAGCGTTCGCGGGCCGCGCGGATGCTCGCTTCCAGCGCCGCCATCAAGTCCACGGCCGGCACAGGCTCCTCTGGCTCCTCCAGCTCACCACCCGACATCTTGGCCACCACCACTTGTTCCAGCGCGGCCGCGTACTCGTCGTGGAGGTCGGCAATCTCCACCCCGGCGAGCTGGTCCATCAGAAGTTCGGCAAGCTCCAACTCCCGTTCCGTCACCGGCGAGGCTGACGACAGGTCACCCGGCTCGCGGATCTCCTCCGGCCACAGCAGCGTGTGAAGGACGAGGATGCCATGCCTCGGCCTCAGTACCGCCAGCCGCTCACGCGCCCTCAAGGTGACCTTGGCGACGGCGACCGTGCCGTGCCGGGCCAAAGCCTCGACAAGCAGCGCATACGGCCGCTGTCCCTGCTCCCCGGCCGCGCCGACCCAGTACGGCTTGGAGTAGAGCATCGGGTCGACATCGCGCTCGGCGACGAAGCCGAGCACATCGACGGTCTTCCGCGTCGGCAGGGGCAACGCGGCCAGGTCCTCGTCGAGGAGGACGACCGTCCGGCCGTCGGGGCGCTCCCAGCCGCGCGCGATCTCCGACTGCGGCACCTCGACGTCCTCGCGCTCGCAGACCTTGCGGTGCCGGATACGGGCGCCGTCGCTGACGTGGACCTGGTGAAGCAGTCCGCGCGCCCACGGTCCCCGAAGCGCAGCGCAGGGGCCCAGCTCGGCAAGCGCAGCGGGCCGCCCACTGGCCCCGGGCGCTGCGCGGGGCACCCCGCTGCGCGGGGCGAGGAGGGAGCAACGCCCGGCCACCCGCCATCAAGGAGTCACGCCTCATGCCCGCATGCCCGGAGCTCATACGCCCCGACAATGCCGCAATCGCGGCCGCCATGAGCCGCGCCCTGACCGCGTTCGCCGGCCTGGTCCAGGCGCTCGGCGACGGCGAACACACGATCAACCTCGTGGCCGAACGCACCGACGACACGTTCCTCCGCGCTGAGGCTGATCTCTCCGTCGGCACCGCCCCGCTACGTCTGGCCGTGCTGGACGAAGACGACTACTGCACGCTGCGCACGCTGCTGGTGTTCGCGCTGGAGGGCACCACCGTGCGGAGCGCCGTCCTGGTCGCCACGACGGCCGCCGAGCCCAACCCCCGTGCGTGCGGCTGGACCGTGCAGAACGGGTGGCTGCACCCCATGGACACGGCCGAGCTCCAGCAGGCCGTCATCCCGTGCCCCGGCGTACCCGCCGTACGGCGGGAGGTCTACGACGCGCCGGTCCTGCCCCAGATCTCCGACGCCGACGAGGAGAGCCCCCGTGGCTGAGACGCCCGCCGTCACCGCTGCCGGCTTCTGCACCAACACTGCCCCGGTCCCCGGCACCATCCGCACCGTCAACGCCAAGAACACCGGCCCGAAGTTCTTCCACCTGCACGGCCGCCGCTACGGCGAATGCCCGTGCGGCAAGGAAGTGTCCCTGACGGAGCGGGACAACCTGCGCCGCCACAAGTCGCCGCAGGAGTAGCCCCACAGACGCCGTTCCTGTCTCCCCCTTCCCCCAGGGAGGCGGGAACGGCCGACCCTGCCAGAGCGCCACTGGCAGAAGAACTGCCGCCCCGACGCCCGCGCCCTCCCTTTCGGCGGGCGCGGGGCGGCAGGCCCCAGCTCACCGAACCGGACGACGAGGAGCCGCAGCCCATGACCAGCCCGAGCCTGACCATCGAAACGCCCGCCGGCGCCGTGGGCGCCACCGCCGGCCTCCGCCAGGCCGACATCGTCGTCTTCGAGCTGGGCGGGGCGATGCGCGGCGTGTGCACGTCAGCGGCACCCACCGCCCCCACCGCTGGGACCAGTTCATCGCCGTACGCGCCTGTCTCGGCCCCGTCGACGCCTTCCAGGCCACCGCCCCCGACGACGCTCTGCCGCGGCTCGCCCGCAGCCGCACCGGCTACTGGGGCAGCCTGACCCTCGACAACGATGACGACACCCACCGCCCCCAGGTCACGGTGTACCCGATGGAGTCCGCCGCCGGACACGAACCGTCGGGGAAGACGACCGCGGCGCTCACCCCCGTCTTGCGCGCCTGCGCCGCCCATGTCGCGCAGCGCGAAGACCTGCCCGCGATCCTTCAGCTGTCGCGGCAGCGGGACACTCCCGCCCTGCTGCGATTCCTCACCTGGTCGGCAGCCCACCACCAGGCCCAAGCCGAACAAGCCCAAGCCAGCTGACCGGACACCACACGGGAGGAGCCGCCTGACGACCAGCCGAACCAGCGGGCCGTCCAGGAGCCGCCAAGACGCTGAACCTGCGACGCAGGTCAAGCTATGAGCAGGCGGAGGCCGAGATCTGCCGCGTCGAGGTCGGCGAGGTCGCTGTTGCGCTCGGCCCACCGGCCGGAGTCGAGGTCGTCGCTGAGGCTTCGCACCGCCCGCTGCTCGGCCTCCGGCCCGACCCTCGTCCACACCGACATCGCACGGCGCACGTGATCCTCCAAATACGCCCCCGGTCGGCGCCAGTACGCCTCGAACAGGCCGTCAGCACAGTCCCACGGGACGGGCACCAGCTCAACGCGGGCGCCGATCGCGTCGGCCATCCCAGCAAGCGAGGGAAACTCTGCGAGGACGCCGGCAAACTCGGGCAGGTAGTCGCGAGTAAGCCAGAACCGGTCCTGCCATCCGGGCTCGTCGGTGTCGAACGTGAGCACCACCACGCGGCGGGCCACACGCCGCATCTCACGCAGCCCCGCTATCGGGTCCCCCCAGTGGTGAACGGTCGAGATGGCCATCGCGACGTCGAAGGACTGGTCCTCGAATGGCAGGCTCTCCGCGGCGGCAGCCACGCACGGCGCCGAGCCAGCATGCCGCTGCCCCCGCATGACCGCCGATGGCTCCACCGCGGTCACGTCGCGATCAGCAGGCTCGTAGGAGCCGGTGCCCGCCCCGACGTTCAGCACCGTCTGCGCGTCCCCGAGCGCATCCCAGATCTGCGCGGCGATCCGCGGCTCGGTACGCCGTGTCGCGGTATAAGCGCCGCCGATCGCGTCGTACAGCCGTGCACCGAGCATCTCCAGTTGCTCCTCCGGTGTCACCTTCAGTCCCTTCGCCCGTGCCTCAAGTTCCCTGTCGATGGCTGCCACCATGGCGTCAGCGCGATCGCGCCGCTCCAGCAGCAGCCCGCGCAGCCGGCGCAGGTGCGCGACCGCGTCGGTGGACGGGTCGCCGACCAGTTCCGCAACCTCCCGCAGCCCGAAGCCCAACCGCCGATAGGCCAGCACCTCCCGCAGCCGCTCCACATCGCCCGCCGAATAAGCCCGGTACCCGGCCGCGGTCCGTGCCGACGGCCGAACAAGCCCGATCTCGTCATAGTGATGCAGCGTGCGGACGCTCACGCCGGCCAGCTCGGCCACGCGTCCTACGGTCCAGTGATCCTCCACGGCACCGACTGTGCAGCCTGACGTCACGTGAGGGTCAAGAGCCTCACTCACGGCAGCAAGAGGCAGGGGGCGTTTCTTCATGCGCGGCACCAGTCTGTCCCCCAACTGCCCGCAGTCCCTGCGCAGTACAGCTACGCTTCCGCCACCGATCACGTCTCGGGGGGCCTTCCATGTCGCCACGCCGGACCCGCGGTTCGTCCTGCATGTTCTACGTCCTCGTCGCCATATGGGGCGTCGGCCTCCCGCTCGCGATCCTCCTCCAGCTCGTCAAGCACGTCCCTGCTGTCGGTATCCCGCTGCTCCTGGCCGCGTTCGCCGCCGGCGGTGTCTACGTGGTGCGCCGCGCCCGCAACGCGGAGCAGCGCCGCCTCGAGGCTGCACGCCTAGCGCAGATCCGCGCCGTGCAGTCACGGGAGGTCGCCCGCTACCACACCATGAACCCAGGCGAGTTCGAGCACGCCATCGCCTACCTGTGCCAGCGGGACGGCTGCACGGACGTCAAGGTCGTCGGCGGAGCCGGAGACCTGGGGGCCGACGTCGTCGCCACCGCTCCCACCGGGCACCGCATCGTCATCCAGTGCAAGCGGTACGGGCCCACCCACAAGGTCGGCTCCCCGGACGCGCAGCGGTTCGGCGGCACCTGCTACAGCGACCACCAGGCGCACATCCCCGTCATGGTCACCACCAGCACCTTCACCCGGCAGGCCGTCAGCTACGCCATCGCACAGGGCATCCGCCTCTACGACGAGCACGCCCTCGGCGGATGGGCATCCCAGACCGGCCCAGCCCCCTGGCACCAGACAAGCGTGCCAGCCACGTAGCCACCAGGTACGCCGCAACGGGACGGGCGAAGCCCTGCAGGTCAGCGCAGCGCGTCGATGGCCTTCACGATCAGGGCGCGGGCGTCCGCCCCGTAGACGGCCATGCTGCGCAGCTGCTCGAAAGCCTTCAGGTAGAGGACGATCTCAGAGGGCTGTGTGATGTTCACTTCCGCCGACAGGAACTCCACCGAGACGAGGGTGTCGTCGTATACGTGGAACGTCTCGATTGGCCACTGGAGTCGGG
>NZ_JBIARC010000096.1:0-20174 GCF_042889625.1 Streptomyces sp. NPDC002573
TGAGCGACTCGGCGTATCTAAGTCCGGCTACTACGACTGGCGCGCCCGGCCCGATTCGGCGACGGCCCAGCGGCGCGAAGAGCTGAAATTGCTCACGACCCGGTACACGGTACTTGTCCACCTGCCCCGCCAGCGCGGCTACGGCGCACTTCCCCGTAGCAAGAACGGGCCGCCGCTGGCCGGTTACGGCGCGGTGACGATGAAAGATGCGCTTGCGGTGACGATCGGCACCCTGCCCGAGCAACTATGGCGATCGCTGACCTGGGACCGGGGCAAAGAGCTGTCGGCGCACGCCCAGTTCACGGTCGAGACTGGCGTCCCGGTCTACTTCGCCGATCCGCACAGCCCCTGGCAGCGCGGCACCAACGAGAACACGAACGGCCTGCTGCGCCAATACTTCCCGAAGGGAACCGACCTTTCTCGGGCGGCGCAGGACATCGAGGCGGTCGCAGCCACGCTCAACAGTCGTCCCCGCAAGAGCCTCGGTTGGAAGACACCCGCCGAAGCCCTCAACGACCATCTACTATCGATCACATAAGCCGGTGTTGCATCCACTGGTTGAACCTGGTAACTACATGTCCTCCGAGTATTCCGACGTCCTCAGGGGCCTCGGACTCAGACAATCGGCGGGGTGCACCGGGATCTGCTTCGACAATGCCATGGCCGAGTCTTTCTTCGGCGCCCTGAAGAACGAACGTGTCTCGCGGGTGAGTTACCTCACGCGTACGGTTGCGCGGCAGGATATTCGGCGGTACATCGAATTCGCAGGATTGGGGCTGCTCCGGTTGGACCGTCTGCTTGGCATCGGCGCAGGCCATCATCCAGTGACGTGGGTCGTCCAGTTGTGCTCGTCGGTGCCGAGCAGGGTGATGCGGTGCAGCAGTCCCTGGAGGCCGCCGATGGCGGTGAGTGAGGGAGATGGGTCCCCGTCGACCGCGAGGCACAGGTCCAGGCCGTTTGCCTTGGTGCAGGTCAAGCCTTTGTCGGGTGCTGGGGCACCTGCCGTTGGGCGGACGATGATGGAGATGTTGGTGCCGTTCTTGGTGCCGTTCTTGGTGCCGTTCTTGGTGCCGCTCTTGGCACCGTAGAACATCTGCAGCCGCCAGGCTCCGTGGCCGTCGATCGCTGGTCGGCTGAGGTCGATCTGGGTGATCTGGAAGTCCGCGGGCAGACTGGTGATGTGCAGCGGTAGTGGTACGGCCACATCGTTGACGATCACGCCATCTGCCACATGGAGCAATGTCCCCGGAAGGTCAGGGGTATTGAGGTAATACGCATCGATCTGGGCCCACCGTCCGTCTTTCGTCTGCCACCGCAGAATGCCCGCTCCGGCACGCTGGTTGGTGGGTTCGGCGGTGTCGGACGTGAGCCAGTACGCGCTGCGTCCATGTACAGGCGGGGCGGGCACCTTCACGTTTCGGACGCCGGCAAAACTTCCGAGCGGGGGTGTCACTCCGACCGGGTAGAGGCTAAGCAGGATGCGCGGGGCCGCTTTTCCCCGGCCAAGAGCCACGGCCGTCGTGCCCTGGGACCCCTGCTCGTAGCCCGCGCTGTACCCGACGCCGGCGATTGATGCGGGTAGCCAGCCGAAGGTAGCGGGGGCGATCAGTGGATTGTGTTCGGCGGCCGCGGAGGTGGGTGCGTTCGTGGCTCTTCGGGCCGAGGGGCTGAACACCTTCGTGGCGAGACCCGGTAGCGAGGAGAGGCTCAGGGAGACGGCGATAGCGAAGCCGGTGACTCCTACCCAGGCAACCCTGCGTCGGAGTAGGCGTCGTCGTCCCACCATTCGAGCCTTGGTGATGTCGATGCTGCTCGGTGGTGCCGGCTCTTGGGCCAGCTTTTCGAGTTGTTCTGTCAGGCCGGCGATTTCGCGGCTCATGATCGGACCCCCTTGGGCGCATCGACGGGACGGGGCTCGAGGACACGACGCAGCGCGTCGATGCCCCGTGACGTCTGGCTCTTGACGTTCCCGGGCGAGCAGTCCAATGCCTGGGCAGCCTGTTCGACCGAAAGGTCGCAGTAGTAGCGAAGGATCACCGTGGCTCGCTGACGGGGTGGCAGAGCAGCAAGTGCCGCGCGTAGATCCAGCGTGGTGTCAAGATCGGCGTTCAATGCAGGCCCCTCATCGTTGGCTGTCCCGAGGACGACGCGGCGTCCCCACAACGACCGTTGCTCGGCCAGGAAGGTGTTGACGAGGATTGTTCTGACGTAACCGTCGACGTTCTCGACGCCTGCTGCGCGATGCCAGTTGATGTAGAGCTTGGTGATGGTTGTCTGCACCAAATCGTCAGCGTCGTGCCAGTCCCCGGACAGCAGGTAGGCGACCTTACGCAGCCACGGCGTCCTCGCGGTGACGTACTCAGTGAACTCGGCGTCGCGTCTGCGCTCCGCCATACGCGTCCACGCCCCTCTCGGTTGTCCATGGCCCGTCTTCGTCCCTCCTCCCTCTAATGCACGCGGCGGCAGGTAGGTTGCACGCGTTCCGAAACTGAGGGAGCCGTCTTCGGCAACGGCTAAGCCCTGCGAAGGCGCACGGCTCCGGAAGGTAGCGGGGAAGTCGAGGGCTGGCCCTCCATGGAGCACCATCACAAGAGCAGCCTTGATGACTACGTGGACGTGCCCTGCTCCCCGCACCCGCGGGGATGGTCCCTCGCGCCACGGGATCGGGCGCTTGTCGGGGTGCTGCTCCCCGCGCCCGCGGGGATGGTCCTGGTCGGGGACAGAGCGTGCGAGATCAGGCCGGCTGCTCCCCGCGCCCGCGGGGATGGTCCTGGTCGGGGACAGAGCGTGCGAGATCAGGCCGGCTGCTCCCCGCACCCGCGGGGATGGTGGGCAACCGACGAAATGTGGCTTCCGAGGTGACGGAATGCGTGCCGCGGTCAGTGGGCTGGACGGCCGCCGCGAGCCTGGCGCCGCTCTCTCCGGTGACCGCCGTCCGGGGCCGATGGCCCCGCCGCAGCCTGCCATCCTCCGCGGCAAGGCGCTCCAACGAGCCCTCGAGGCAGGATCGCCTTCAGCAGCACATGAACTGATCAAGCTCGCTGCTGCACATACCGACGACGCACAGCTCTACTGCGATCTCATGGTCACCATTCCACCCGACAGCCTCATACCTGCGCTCGTGGCCACGCCCGACCAGGCCGTCGAGGTAGTGAGAGCCACGGCCGCGCTCCTTGGCACCCACCGCTCACCAGAACGCGGAGAGGTAGACGCCACGATCATGTGGCTGATCACCATCGCCCAGAAAGCAGCTGACGCCGGCGCACTCGACCTCCTCGAAGAATGCTGCAACGGCGCTTTCGAATGGGACGCCGACTGGGATCAGTGGAAGCCCCAAGCACACATCGCCCGCTGGCTGCCCACACTCACAGGAGACAGCGCAAGCTCCGTCGCAGCAATGCTGCGCCGCTACCCCGCTTGCGCTGCTCACTTCCGCCACCTCACGACCAATCCGTACGTCGACCACCGGATCCACGCCGCTATCGACGTGGCAACCGACTCAGCGGACAGACGAGGGCACGCGTGAGTTCTCTGTCGGGCCCCGGAGTCAGCACCAGCGACTCCTACGCCCACCGCATCCCGATCGCGGACAGTTGCTCCACCCGCTCCGGGGACAGGGTCGCGGCTCTGCTTCGCTGGTTCCCGATCCATGCGCCGAGCCGGAGCTCCCGCTCCTCCTGGTCCTCGCCGCTGCAGCCGCCCCCGCCGACGACGATCCGTTCGATGTGCTTCCTCGGTACCCGCAGGTGCCCCTCGCGCTCGTAGAACTGCTTGGCGGCCTCGTAGTTCATCGCCCACTTGTCGGCCTGCGTACGGCGCGGGGTCGGCTTCTCGTCCTCGGCCGCGGGCTCGATCCCGAGGACCTGCTCGCACATCCACTGCTGGACGCCTGTGAGGTTGTCCCAGCCGAGCCGGACCGAGCGTACCCACCGTCCGAGGTCCTCGCCCTGGTGCACGACGTCGCGGGGCTCGGTCGGCAGCGGGCGGCCGGCCTCCAGGTGGAGCCGGACGAGGTGGAAGGCGCGCTGCCACTCCACGGGCCAGGCCGGGCACCACGACGGGTCGATGTCTTCCAGCTGCTCGCGCCGCTCGTCGGACAGCGCCCCGGCCGCCGACTGAACCGGCAGGCCCTCGGCACGGCGCTGCTCGATCTCGGCAGCTTTACGGGCGGCGGCCCGCGCGTTCTTCAGCCAGATCCCCACGCGGTAGCCCTGGTGCGTGGCGTCAAGCGGGGCCAGGAGGTGGCCCGCCTCGGCCGCCCACCCGCGCGCGGCGGACAGGCCCTCCTCCCACGCGACGTCGAAGTGCGACCACACCATGCCCAGCTTCTCCAGCTGCTCGACGCGGTCCTCGTCCATGTCACCGCGGGCGTAGAACCGCCGGTTGTCGGCGATCCACTGCCCGAGGGGGAACGCGGCGAGCGAGGCCGGCCACCCCTGGGCCTCCACCGCCTGGTCGTCGCCGCCGGGCCCCCGGTACGTGAACGGCACCTTCAGATCGCCGTGAAGCCGGTTGTAGAGGACGGCGGCCTCGATGCCGCGCCGCCAGTGTTCGTGCTCGGGGTTCAGGACGCGCAGGTTGATGAACGCCGCCAGCTGCGCGGGGTCACGCGGGGTGGAGAACTTCAGCAGTTGCCGGGCAGGAGTCGACGGTTCGGACCCTTCCCTCTCGTCTCGGCCCTCCTGGCCCCCGCTGCGGCTCTGAACGCCCCTGACACGGCTTGGCGCCTGCTGCTGCGCCAGCTGCTCCACGACCCTGGCGTCATGCGCCCTGAGGGCCTCTAGCAGTTTCGCCAACCCCCCGAACGCCCGCGAGGTGAGCATGTTGTCCGCCGTCTCACCCGGTCCGAGCAGGACCGGCACCACGAGGGAGGCGACCTTGCCCTCACCGGGCTGCATCCGCAGCGCCCGGCCCACGGCCTGGACCAGATCAGGCATGGAGCCGCGCACGTCGGCCCAAAAGACGGAGTCACAGTTGCGGGTGTCGACACCCTCGCCCAGGACCTTCACCGATCCCAGGTAGCCCTTCTCCACGACCGTGCCGTCCGTGGCGATCCCGTCGGCGAACTCGGTGAGAACCCGCTGCCGATGGTTCGGCTTGTGATCGCCGCACAGCCAGTTGGCCCAGACCGTGCGCGGGTACAGCTCGGGGTTTGCGGCGTGCAGCTGCGCGGCCACATCGGGAAGGCCGGCCGCGAACGCCTCGGCCTCGCGAACGACGTGGTGAAAGACCAGCGTCTGGTGGAACCCTTCCTCGGCCGACGCCTTAACCAGCGCCGTCTGCAGCGCCGCGAGCCGCGCCCCGCGCACCTCATCCGAGCGGCCCTCAGCGCCCAGGAGCTGCGCGGCCTGGAGCTGGGTGTCGGTGATGTCCACGCACACCACCTGGTACGGAGCACAGATCCCACGGTCGATCGCTTCCGACAGGGTCAGGGTGTAGCAGCGGGCGCCGAACGGCCCCTCCGGGTCGTCCTCCATGCTCGCCACCAGCTCGCCGGGCGCGCCCTGCTCCGAGTCCTCGTCCAGCTGCCACAGCCGGGGCGTGGCGGTCATGTACAGGCGCCGCAGGGAGGGGATGCGGGTGTTGTCGTGGACGACCGCCCAGGGCTTGCCGAGCCGGCCTGAGGTCCGGTGCGCCTCGTCGACGACGATCAGGTCCCAGCCGGGCACGCCGGCGGCGTGGGCGCGCTCGAGGGTGCCGAGCCCGAGGGAGGCGTAGGTGGCGAACACGGTGACCTTGTCGAAGGGCCGCGCCCAGGCGACCAGTTCATCGGCGGCCGTGGTGTTCGGGAAGCCGGCCTCCTCCCCGCGCAGGGACGAGACCCCGATCATCGGGCCCGTGCGGCCGCCCTCGCGCCACGCGGCCTCGCTCTGGGCGAGCAGGTCCAGCGAGGGCACCAGGACCAGCACACGGCCTGCCTGCAGCTCGTCGGCGCTCCGGCCGGCCACGAGGGTTTTGCCTGAGCCGGTCGCCATGACGGCCTGCGTGCGCAGACCGCGCTCGGGGACGGTGCCGCCCGCGGGCAGCTGAAGGGCCCGCACTACCGCGTCGACGGCCTCGCGTTGATGGGGGCGCAGCAGCTTCGGCATGAGCAGTCCTTGTCGGGGGTGCCGGGTCTGGCGGTGGTGGGGCGAAGGGCCGTGCGAGGCCGTCGTCAGGCGCGCAGGAGGGTCTGGCGCAGGTGCTCGTGATAGGCGCGGGCGGCGTCCTGGTCGAGGTACAGCGTGTACTGGCTGTACTGGTCGCTGTCGTTCTCGTCCGGTCGCTGGTAGGTGATCCTGCCGAAGCTGACCTGATAGATCACGATTTTCGTGCCGCCTGCGAGGAAGGTGCGGGTGATGAAGCTCAGTTGACGCCGCCACCCGGTGGCCTCGATGGCCTTCGTCTCGGTGGTGAACGGCTCGATGGTCAGGGTGCCGTCGTCGGCGGCGGTCAGCAGGGTCCGGATGGTGCCGCCGTCGATCTCGCGGTCGGGCTCGGCATCCTTCACGCGAGCGGTGAAGTATCGGAACAGGTCGTCGGGGGTGAGGACGCCCTCGAAGGTCTCGGGGAGGGCACGCGCGGCGGCGCGACGGACCCAGGCGGCACGGGTGAGACGGGCGATGCTCGCGCCCGTCTCGATGTCCCGCAGGAGGCCGGCGGGGAAGTTGATCGGCACCTTGGGGCCGACGGCCGGACGGCCGAGAGAGGCACTGCTCACGGAACCCTCCCATAGTTTCGGGTACCCACAATGCACGCCCCTCCAGTTTTGGGTACCCAAAATCCGAAAGGGGTGGCGTGTGCGAAAGGCATTGGGCCGATGTTCCCCAGCGAGCGCCGCACCGCGGCTGGTCGTGTCGGTGCGCAAGCCCTGCGGGCGGAGCTGCCGGTGCGCGTCGACCAGCCGGTCCTGTCCGACGACCCGTCGTGCAGCTGCCGACCGGGAAGGCCATGACCGTCCGCGCGGCGGCGGACGTGTTCCTCGACTCGCTCGGCAACCCGAACACGGTCCGGAACTACGGGATCGGGGTGGGCAAGACCACCGAACGGCTTGGCGAGGCCCGGTGTCTGGCGTCGGTGGCGGACGACGAGATCGGCGAGGCCCTCGAACTGCTCTGGGGCACCGCGGCGGTCAACACCTGGAACTCCCGCCGGGCGGGGGTGCTGTCCTGGCTCGGCCGGTGCCGTGAGCGCGGCTATGAGGGGCCGATGGTTCCGGCCTGGGCGAAGCGGCTGGCGGTGCCGGACTACGAGACCCCGGCGCGCTCCAAGATGGCGATCGACCGGCTGATAGCGCGGCGCGAGGTCCACCTGCGGGAGAAGGCGCGCTGTGGCGGATGCTCTGCGAGACCGCCGGGCGGGCCGAGGAGATCCTGGGCGTCAATATCGAGGAGGTGGACTTCGCCGGGCGTCGTTGCCTGGTCAAGGCCAAGGGCGCCCGGACCAAGGCCCGCCGCCGCGGCCAGGCGCGCGAGGACTACGTGCTGGAGACCGTGTACTGGGACGCCGGCACCGCCCGGCTCCTGCCCCGGCTGCTCAAGGGCCGCACCCGCGGACCGGTGTTCGTCACCCACCACCGTCCGGGGCCGGGCAAGGTCGTCAGCCCCCGCGACGTCTGCCCAGACACCGGGCTGGCCAGGCTGTCGTACGGACAGGCCCGAGCACTGCTGGACGAGCACACTGCCCTCCGCGGTCCCGGTACGGGCTGGGACCTGCACGAATACCGCCACTCCTCATCTGACCCACCTCGGCGAGCAGGGCTCGTCACTCCTGATGCTCATGGCGAAGTCCCGGCACAAGAAGCCGGAGAACGTCCGCCGCTACTTCAAGCCGTCCCCGGAGGCGATCGCCGAGCTCACGACCCTGCTCGCTCCCGGCGATAGCAGCCGATGAGCCTCTACGGCGAACGGACACGTAGGGCTGGGCGTCTCGGACGGCGCGCACTTCGACCCGCGGCTGCAGGGCATGAGCTGATCGCCGCCGCCAGCGCGGAGATAGCCCCCATCACCGCACGCATCTGGGGCGGGATACCCGCCAAGGACCTGGCCGCCGCCGGCCGCGTCCTCGCCCTGGTCACTGAGCGCGCCAGCGCGGAGCTTGCAGCGCTGACCGCCTGACCGCCCGGCCACCTGATCGAGCCGATCGAAGACCGGCCGGGACACCGGCGGGGGCGGGTGAGGTAGCTGAGGAGGAGCGCGGATGGCCCGCTTCCCGTCCCTTCTCGCGGGGTTGTCTCCTTGACACCGCGGCGCCTTTTTGGCCTTCTCGGCCCTCGGTCATAGTCGGCGCCATGGACTATGACGTAGTGGTGGCCGGAGGCGGCCCGGTCGGACTGATGCTGGCCTGCGAGCTCCGGCTCGGAGGCGCGCGGGTGGCCGTCCTGGAGCGCCTCACCGAAGTGGACCCGACGATCAAGGGCGGGGCGATCACCACGCCCAGCGTCGAGGCGCTCTACCGCCGGGGCATGCTGCCCGCGCTGGCCGAGGTGCAGCGGCAGGCGATGGACCGCTTCCAGGCATTCATGCGCGGACGGAACGGCGGGGACGGGGCCGCGGGCCAAGGGCTCGGGTTCGTCGGGCACTTCGCCGGAATCATGCTGCGCGCCGACCTGGTCGACCGTACGGAGCCGGGCCTCGGCGACGCCGGACCCGCCGCCGAGATCGCTTTCGTGGCGCAGCAGGACATCGAGCGGCTGCTCGGCGGGCGGGCGGACGAGCTCGGCGTCGACGTGCGCCGGGGAGTGGAGCTGACCGGCTTCGACGCGGACGACGGGGCCGTCACCGTGCGGACCAGCCACGGGGCCATACGCGCCGGCTGGCTCGTGGGCTGCGACGGCGGCCGCAGCACGGTCCGCAAGCTCGCGGGGTTCGCATTCCCCGGCACGGACCCGGAGATCACCTGTCACCAGGCGGTCGTGGAGATGACCGGCGCCGAGGACCTGACGGTCGGCTGGACCGCCACGGACACCGGGGTCTACGCCCACGGACCGATGCCGGGCCGCATCGTCACGGTGGAGTTCGACGGCCCGCCGGCCGACCGGGACGCGCCGGTCACCACCGAGGACCTCCAGGCGAGGCTGCGCCGCGTCTCCGGCGTGGACGTCACGATCACCGGGGTGCAGACCGCGACCCGCTTCACCGACCACGCCCGCCAGGTCACCGAGTACCGCAAAGGCCGGGTGCTGCTGGCGGGCGACGCGGCGCACGTGCACTCCGCGTTCGGCAGCCAGGGCCTGAGCCTGGGTATCGGGGACGCGATGAACCTCGGCTGGAAGCTCGCCGCGGTGATCGCCGGCCGGGCGCCGGAAGGACTGCTGGACACCTACACCGCCGAACGGCACCCGGTCGGCGCGGGGATCCTGGACTGGACCCGGTCCCAGGTCGCGGCCATGCGCCCGGACCCGCAGTCCCGGGCCCTGCGCGAGATCGTCAGCGACCTGGCCGAGACGGTCACGGGCACCACGTACCTCACCGCGCGGCTCAACGGTGGCGGGGTGCGCTACGAGCTGCCGGGCGAGCACCCGCTGACCGGCCGCAGCGCCCCAGACCTCGAACTCGCCGACGGCAGCCGCCTCGCGGACCACCTCCACGGCGGCCGGGCGCTCCTGCTCGACCTCACCGACGACCCGGAGCTCCGGGCCCTCGCTGCGGGGTATGCCGGCCGCGTCGACACCCTGACGGCCGGCTGCCCGTCCCGCCCGGGACTGGCGGCGGTCCTCGTCCGTCCGGACGGCTTCACGGCCTGGGCGGCCGACACGGGGGCGCATGCGCCGACGTCGACGGCCGGGCTGGCGGAGGCGCTGGAGGAGTGGTTCGGAGTGCCAGAGGGTGCGGTGACGCCGGGCTGATCCGCCGCTCTGCTGACTGACTCGAACCACGAGCCGATTCCACCAACGGCCGCCGCACCCACCCGAGCCCCGCGCCTGGGCAGAGGAACTGCGCCACCGCTGAAGAGGCCGCTGAGGAACACCGCGGGTCCGTCATGGTCAGGGCGACCACCAACCCCGACCATGAGGCCGACCGCGCCCCCCACCATGCCACGTACAGCCCCGACCATGACAGGTCAGCGCCTTCAAGGGGCGTGGCCATGACGTCTGCGCTCGTCACCCGGATCAACGCGATATCCGTCGGTGGGGGCCGCAGGGGCGGGTGTAGCCGGCCTGGGCCCGGGAGCCGCGCTCTTCTTCTACCGCCGCCGTGCGGGGGCTTCCCGGCGAGCCGCCAAAACAAGGGGGGCACACGGAAGGGACCGCCGACGTGGTCCTTTTGGGCGTTGCGCTGTGCCGCAGCTTTCCCTCTCATCCCTGACGGAGTGAATGAAGAAGAACAACAGGCCCGACGCACCGTCGCCTACTGGCTTGCCGCCTACGACGGCCTGCCCCGTGCGGTTCGGGTGTCGGCTGCCGCGGCGCTGGAGGCCATCGATGAGGGCCAGGACGTCGAACGCGCCTGGGCAGCGGTCAAGGCGCTGATGCTCACGGTCTACGACTGCTGCGCCGGTCGCTGACGCACTAACTGGCGGCGGCGCGGCGCGGACGCAGCCGAGATCGGCTGTCAGTGCGGCGGCGCCGTCATGCGGGGGACGTCGGCGGGGGAGAGGTCGGGGCGGGCGCGGTGCCAGCGTGCGGGGTGGCGCCATCGGCCGGAGGCGTCGCGGGCGACGTCGACGCCTACTTCCACCACCAGCTCGGGTTCCACCAGTGTGACGTCCAGCGTTTCCCGGCTGCCCCATCCGGCGGAGAACGACCAGCCCGTCCACGGATGTCCGCGCCGGGCCGGGGCGAGTAGCCCGGCGACTGTGCTGCTCGCAGCCTGGGCGAGGGTGGTGGTGCGGCCGGTGTACTGCAGGCGGCCATGGTCGTCGTACCTGCCGAGCAGCAGAGTGCGGGGAGCGGCGAGTGTGCCGGTGATCGCGCCGACGATCGCCTCGGTGGTCTCGCGCACCTACTGGTGAAGCAGCAGTACTCCAGAGCTGCGCTGTTCACTTGCTCGGGCAGAGCCCGCCATTGCGTGCTGGTGGCCGAACTCACCGTCGGCGGAGGCTGCCCGACGATCCACAGGTCGTCGCCCAGGTGCGAGCGGACGTCGCGGCACGGCTGGCCGAGTGGGACCTCGGCGATCTGCAGTTCACCACGGAACTGATCGTCAGTGAGCTGGTCACCAACGCGGTCCGCTACGGCGGCAAGCCCATCCGTCTGCGACTGCTCAGGGACACCGGACTGATCTGCGAGGTCTCCGACGGCAGCAGCGTCGCCCCCCGCATGCGCCGGGCACGCACGACCGACGAGGGAGGGCGCGGGCTCTTCCTGGTCGCGCAGCTCGGTCAGCGCTGGGGCACCCGGTACACCACGAACGGCAAGGTCATCTGGGTCGAGCAGCCGCTGCCCTGGCAGTCGGGGGCAGAGGGCCGGTAAGCGCGCCGCAGCGCCTATGGCATACATCCCCGCCCTTCGGTCGCGGGGCGCGGTGAGCCGGTGAGGCAGCGGCGTCGCGGGGCCAGGCAGCACGAGTACGCCGTGCGGTCGAGGCCACAGCGAGGCGGGGGCTTCCGACGTATCCACGGTGGCATGGCGGTGCCCATGGTGCGGTCGTCAATCGTCGACCTGCTGTTTGACGCGCAGTGCAGCCGGATCTAGAGTTTGGAACCGATCGGTACCAAACTGGTCCCGACAGACGCGGAAAGGCGCATCGTGACGCTCAGCGCTGCACTTGTCCAAAAGCTCATCACCGCCGCGCAGGCGGAGGTCGTCCGGCAGGGATTTCCGCCGGTCAACATCAGCGTGTGTGACTCCGCGGGACACCTCGCGGGATTCCTCCGCATGGACAGGGCCGTCCTCGGCACTGTCGACGTCGCGCATCGCAAGGCGCGTACGGCTGCCCTCTTCGAGACCGACAGCGCGACCCTCGGCGGGGTGGCGCACCCCGACGGGCCCAGTTACATGGTCGAGCACACCAACGGCGGGCTGATCAACTTCGGCGGCGGGGTCGTCCTCAAGGGCGACGGCGGCACCGTCATCGGTGCGGTCGGCGTCTCCGGCGCCTCCGTGGAGGAGGACGAGGCCATCGCCCAGGCCGCCGCCGCTGCCGCACGCACCAAGGAGCTCCTCGGCGATGCCGCGTAGCGTTATTTCCCTGGCCATCTCGACATTCGCCATCGGGACCACCGAATTCGTGATCGTCGGGATCATCCCGTCGATCGCAGGTGACTTGAGGGTCAGCCTCCCCACTGCCGGACTCCTGGTGAGCCTGTACGCCCTGTCGATCACCATCGGCGCGCCGTTGTTCACCGCGCTCACCGGGCGGGTCGACCGCCGCCAGCTGGTCATCTGCCTGATGGTGATCTTCCTCCTCGGAAACCTGGCGGCGGGCTTCGCACCGGGCTTCGGCACGCTGCTGGCGGCGCGCGTCATCACAGCCTTCGCTCACGCGGTCTTCTTCAGCGTCGGAGCCGCCGTCGCCTCCTCGCTCGTTCCCCGGCAGAAGGCCAACGGTGCCGTGGCCGTCATGTTCGGCGGCCTGACTGTGGCCATGGTGCTGGGTGTGCCGCTCGGGTCCTGGATAGGTGAGACATTCGACTGGCGTCTTCCTTTCCTGGTCGTGACCGCGCTGGCGGCGGTGAGTGTCATCTCCTTGCTGGCTTTTCTGCCGAAGGAGATCCCCCATACGCCGCCGAGCAGTCTGCTCTCCCAGCTCCGACTGCTCCGCAATGGCCGGCTGGTGACGATGTACCTCATCACCGCGTTGGGTTTTGGTGCCAATTTCGTCGTCTTCACGTATGTCTCGCCGCTGCTGACATCCGCGACGGGTTTCAGCGACGACATGGTCAACGTCGGTCTCGTCGTCTTCGGAATCGCCACAGTCGTCGGCAATTTCTGGGGAGGGAAACTGGCGGACCGGCTGGGGACCAAGCAGGCCGTGATCGTGGTGCTGCTCGGCCTGGCCGCCACGCTCGCCTTCCTGCCCGTCACTGCCCACTCGGCGGGCGCTGTGCTGATCAACCTCGCCGTCTGGGGCTTCTTCGGATTCGCGATCAACCCTGTGGTGCAGACGGGAGTGGTGACGGTGGCCGAGGATGAGGTGCCCGAGTCGGTGGGCGCCGCGTCCGGGTTCAACATTGCCGCATTCAATATGGGAATCTCCGGCGGATCGCTCATCGGCGGACGGGTCCTCGCCGGATCGGGTGTGCTCAGCACTCCATGGGCGGCCGTTGCCCTGGCCCTTGCGGCGGCAGCCGTGGCCGGTCTCGCGCTCAAGACGCGTGCGGTCCGGCCGGCGCCGATGGAGGAACTTGCCAAGTGATAGCCTTGGGGGTCGCGCGAGAAGCGCGACCCCCAGGTCCATGAGCCGCACACCGGACAGGCTCGAATGAAAGGCGGTTGAGTTGTCCAGGCCGCGGACCTTCGTCGAAGAACATGCTCTCCGCAATGCCATGTTCGCCTTCTGGAAGTACGGATATGAAGGCGCTTCGATGGGTGTCCTCATGAAAGCCACAGGCTTGGGCAAAACCAGCCTCTATCGAACCTTCGGCAGCAAAGAGGAACTCTTCCAGAGGGCGCTGGAGCTCTATCACTCGGAGTACCTGGACTTCCGGGTCGAAGCCCTGGCCGAGACCACGCCCAAGCGCATCGCGGAAAAACTTCTATACGGCATCGCGACGCTGCACACGGGGGAGGCGACCCCGCCCGGATGTCTGGAGACCAACGGCGCCTTGGCCTGCGGTCCCGACAACGACCCCATCCGCGAGGAGCTTGCCCGCAAGCGCGATCTGATCGGGCCCGCGCTGAGCGAGCGGTTGCGGGAGACGAGCGTCGACGGGCCGCTGCCGCGAGGGCTGGACGCCGACGCGACCGCGGCTCTGCTGGTGACGCTCATTCAGGGAATGGCCGTACAGGCCAAGGGTGGCCACAGCAGGATGGAACTCGAAAGCACCGTGCGCGCTGCTCTCAGCTTGTGGGACGGAACGGAGAAAGAGGACGAGGCGGACCCTTCCGCCCCGCCCGCTGCCTGACTCTGCCCTCGGGCCAAGGGGTGCGACACCATCGCGTCATCACCCGATGACGTCGTTCCAGGTGTCCAGGAAGACCTTCCACATCGGCCGCTCCCAGCCGTTGTTCGCTGCGATGGCCATCGCCCCAGCGCGGAGCATCAGCAGGCGCTCGGCTGCCACGGCGGGGGCGGGATGGCCCATGGCTTGCAGCAGTTGCTTAACTTCGGTCATGAACCAGATGCGGTGCTGCAGCGTCGCATCACGCACCGGGTGCTTCCTGTCGAAGAACTCGGTCGAGACATTGAAGTACGGGCAACCGCGGAACCCCGTAGCAGCGGCCCCCTCGTAAAGGCGCCGGCCGATAGCCCGGAGTACCTCCCTTGGTTCCTGGTACAGATTCTTGAGCTCTGCCAGCTCGTCGCGGTCATGTTGCAGCCTCAGATCGACGTAGGCCGCTCGTCGGTGATGCCGCGGACCTGCTCTGTGGACCATTCGACATTCATTGCCTTGGGCTCGTCAAGTACATGATTTTGGCGCCGAGTTGGGAGACGCCACCATGATCGATTCCCCATGCTACCGCCTTGCCCTTGACGGCGATTACCCGCCAAAAGATAGTCACATAAGTGGGCAAACCGCCGCCGGTTTCTCTCCCATTTCAATGGATGGAGCACCAGTTCCGCAGCGCGCCGACCAGGGCATATCCAGGGCCCCAGTGACACGGCTACTCGTTGATCATCTTGGCGTTCCAGCAGGTCAGCCCGTGTTTTCGTGGACTATGGCACCCCCGCTGCTGTCGAACCCAGGCACCTGCACGCCTCAGAAAGGTGAAGGTTTCGATCGGTCCCGCCTGCTGACGTCGAGGGCGCTCGGGCTCTGCCGGGCTGGGCGCGTTCCACACGCCGCTCGAACGGTCACCCTTTCGTAAATGTCGCTGGGCCAGCCGGTGATGAAGGCCAGGATCAGCGGCGTGCAGATGACTGAGCCGTTCGCCACGACGACCGCCGCCATAGCCCCCGTGATTCTGATCGCCGCAGCGCTGGAGGTCACCGCCTACCAGAAAGCGATCCAGGAGTGGGTGGCCCGCTTAGTGCAGGAACTTGAACCGGAACTCGCACCGTTGCTGAATCTCCCTGCCGACGACCGTCAAACGACGGTAAGGAGGCTGGTGGAGACCCACGCCGTAAGCATCGGACTCGGAATCATGAAAACGGCTGCCCGGTGGCTGCTGGGCCTCCTCTGGGCGGCGATCATGGTTGGACAGGCGGTGGTCACGATCCTCTGTTTGGCATGGCTAGGGGATCCCAAACACTCGGCGGACCCTCAAGACGCAAGCGTCTGCCTGGCCGCCGTCGCAGCTGGCGCTGTCGCTGTCGCTTTGTTCCCCATGTACCGGCTGATGAGCGCGCCCTGGTTGCCGGTAGGGGAACGCCTGATCGAGATCGAACTGCGCTCTCGCCTCGCAGAGGCCAGGCGGCAAGCTCAGCAGGGTGACGCGACCACGGCTGGAAGCGACGACTCGGCGACAGCGTCTGCGGGCTGACCACACTGACGAGTAATCCACGCGGGGCCGTGCCGTGGGCCGACCGTCGAAGTCAGGGCTCTAGCCGCATAGGGAGTTGTCCGGGACTCCGACGGGACGGGCGGGCCGCCACACCGCGGCTTCCGGGCCACAGCAAGGCCGGGATCTCGGGCGCAGCCTCGATCTACCCCAGGGCGCTCGCGTGGAATACCTCCTGGCTCGGGTGATCCAGCCAGATGCGCTGGCCCGCGTGGGAAGCGGTGACACCGAAGCGCTCCCGGCCGGGTCGGCCGTGCTCGACGAACAGCGTGTGCGCGGCCTCCACCGCGTCCCACAGCAGACGCGGACCCGTTTGCCGTACCGTCCCGTTCTCGGCCCGGGCCCAGGAGCCGTCTGCGGTCCAGAGCTCCACAGCGTTTACGAGGCCGTTGTCGCCGCGTTCTGAGGCGAACCCGAGATCCGACACAGTTAGCGACAGCACGAACCGGAAGGCCTCGTCCTCCGCGACCGCGGCGAGTTCCAGGGCGCTGGACTGGTCGATCGCTGCGGCTGGCCTGCCCGGGTGTGGGGGAGTGCCGGTGGTGCCGGCGTCGCGTACGGCCATGAAGTACGAGGGGGCAGGGAGGAATCGGCCTTCGGCGCGGCCGTCGTCGCCGACGGTCAGACGGACGGTGCCCCAGCCCAGCGGGCACACGATCACGCCGCCCGGCCGTACCTGCCCCAGCCACGCGGCCGGCACCGTGCTGAACCCGCAGGTTGCGATCAGCCGGTCGTAGGGTGCCCGCGCCGGGTAGCCGGCGCGGCCGTCCCCGGCGACCACCAGCGGGGTGTAGCCGCAACCCTTCAGCCGGGCATGCGCCAGGTCGGCCAGAGCCGGGTCCACCTCGACCGTGGCCACCAGGTCGCTCCCGAGCCGTTCCGACAGGAGCGCGGCGTTGTAGCCGGTGCCGGTGGCCACCTCGAGCACGCGGTGGCCGGCCGTGACGTCGAGGGCTTGGAGCATCTGGAGCATCAGCCCGGGTGCCGTCGATGACGAGGTGGCCACGCCGTCGGTGATCTGCGTGGCGAGTGCGTCGTCTGTGTACACCAGGTCAAGCCAGTCCTCATCGGCGGCCATCACACGGCGGCGTCCACCGTCGGTGAGGGCCCAGAACTCGGGCACGAACACATGGCGCGGGACGGTCTCGAACACCTTCCGCCACGTCGGATCGGACAGCTGGCCACTGGCCTCGAGGGCATCGGCGAGTGCCGCGCGCAACTTGGTGGCGCGCTCTGCTGCGTGAGTCGTCATGGTCGTCCCTTGGCGAGTAGTTCAGCGATGTGCGCGGCGATGGGGAGGGCCGTGCGGTTCTGGATCCAGGACCACTCTCCTGACGGGTTGCACTCGAACATCACCCAGTCACCGGACGGGGTGACGGCGAAGTCGAATGCGCCGAAGTTGAGCCGGAAGTGGTCCAGCCAGCCCAGCACACCGTCCCTGACGTTGTCCGGGACTTGGCACGTGTCGTAGGTGAGGGCGTCGTAGTCGCTGCGCCAGTCCACCCGGGCCGCGTCGCTCCCGGCGTGGATCTCGGTCGCGAACAGGTCCGTTCCAACGACCGTGAGGCGTACCTCGTTCGCCTTGGGGATCCACTCCTGGAACAGGTGCGCGGTCAGGGTCACCGAGTCGTCGATGGTGTCGGGGTCGACCACGTGGGTGGGTACCCCGGTGCGGCGGCCGTCCTCGTACTCCAGGGGGCCGCCCATGAGCGGCTTGCAGATCACCGGGCCGCCCACGTCCTGGCAGAACTTCCGCGCGGTCGCTGGGTCGGTGGTGATCAGTGAACGGGGAGTGCGGAGGCCGTGCGCCGCTGCTACGGGGAGCTGGCCCGGCTTGTGGGAGGCGATGCCGTCCACGTCGGGCCGGTTGACCCACGGCACCGGCAGCGCGTACAGCGTCCCGAGCAGGCCGGCCAGCGCCTGCTCGTCAGCCCAGGATCGGTGAGGTTCCTCGATCGTGTCGGAGACTGCGGGAAGGCGGGGCCGCCGGTAGTAGACGGCCCTCACCTCCTCCAGCCGCGCGGAGCGGAACTCGTCAGCCAGGACCCCCGCCCAAGGTGTTGCGGTGTGTTCGACGGACAGGGAGATGGACAGGGGGAAGTCCCCCATGTCGAACCTCATGACCGGCACGTGCCGGGCCGAGAGTTCGTCCACCACGAGGTCCGCCGCGGGGTCCAGGTTCTTGGTGACGACCAGCACCGGGCCGCCGGACAGGTGCTGTGTCACCGCATGACGTACGGGTCGGCGGTGTCGTCGTTCTGGCTGTCCCAGTTCGTGTTGGTGCAGCTTCCGTTCAGCGATGTGGATCGGCTCCACAGGGAGCCGGAGCCGTCGGTCAGCACGTTGACCTGACGGGCGGGGTCGTACGCGAACGAGCCGGCCGCCAGGGTGACGGTGTAGGGGGTGCGCTCGGCGCGGGCGCCGAACGGGATGGCTGCTGTGCGCATACTGTCTCCTTGAGGTGATGGTGCTCGGATGGTTCCTGCGAGCCCGGAGCGGGCCGCAGAGGCCGCCCGTCCCTGGTGCATGGGGTGCGACGGGCGGAGCTTTATGAGGGCCTGGTGGCCGCCTGGTAGGCGCTCCACAGTTCCTCGGCGGTCGCGCACAGGGCGCTGTCGACGGCGCAGGTGGCGCAGCCGCGGCCGTGGTCTATGTAGGCCCGGTACGCGCGCTGAATACGGGTTTCCCGGCTGCTGCTGGCGATGCGCTGCAGGCGACCGGGGCCGCTGCCCGCAGGCACGTACGCCCAGCCCGCACGGCTCACCGGCGCGTCCGCGGGTGCGCGTCCTTGTGCTCGCGGATCTCGACGTTGCAGTCCGAGACCTTCGAGAAGTCTCCGACCGCTTGCGCCCGGTCACGCTCGGCGGCGAGTGCTCCGCACACCTTGCAGCCGGGATGCGGGGTCGGCCAGCCATCCGGCATCGGCACGTGGACGGGCTCGCTCGTCGTCTTGTTCGTCATGACCAGCGCACCGGCTTCCAGGCCTGCCACAGCTGCTTGCCCGGTTTGCAAGGGGCGATGGCGTGCGCGCAGCCGGGGCAGTGGCCGTGATGCTGGATGAGCGCCTTGTAGGCCGCGTAGGAGGGCTTCGCGGTGAAGGCTGCGGCGGCCCGGGCGAGCGCATGGTGCTCCGTCTGCGGACGTTGCTCTGCCGCCGTCGGCGGGTGGGCTGTGGCGTGCATGGCGTCGATGTTCCTCGCAGCGTTGGCCACACCCCGGGAGGTTCACGGCCTCGCCGGGGTTCTTGGTGCTTCCAGACGCTAGGGGCTGGCGTGTAGCGCCTCCAGCAATGTGCAGATCTGCTTACACGACTTGCCCGGCCATTGTGATGGCTGCTTCGCCCTCTTGACCCACTGCCTCCTTGGGATGACGGTGTTGCACACAACTGCACAACTCATCGACGGAGGCGGTCATGTCGCTACTGTTCATCGGCATCGACCCCAACACCGGGGACAAGCAGAGCCCCACGGTGTGGGTCGACCAGGAGAAGGAAGAGCTCGTCTTCCAGGGCTGGAAGCCGGGGCCCCAACTCAAGGCGGAGTGCGCGGCCTTCGAGGTGCCAGGCCACGCGCAGGGAATCCCGGAGGGCGAGGCAGTGATCCGTATCCCCGCCAGGATGGTGCACATGATCAGGGAGGCGTGCGATGCCGTCGAGCGTGCCCACATTCGATGAGCTGATCGCGGGCTGCACGCGCTCGGCCGTGCACATGGAGATGCGGGACAGCTACGCCGTCGACTACGAAGAGGGGCCGTTCGCACAGTGGCGGAACGGCTTCCGTCACAACCCGCAGGATCGCGCGTCATGGTGGCGGCCGTGGCTCGACCTGATCCAGGAGACGGTGGGCCGCGGGGTCGTCGTACGCAGGGCCCGCATCGTGTCCGAGCCGGTGAGCGAGTACACGCGATTCCTCCACGACGGCACGTTCACCAACGTCGCCGCGGGCGAACAAGTGCGCTGGCTGCCACGGCGCCGGGCGTCCGGCATCGCCCTGCCAGGTAACGACTTCTGGCTCTTCGACGAGCGATGGGTCCACTGGAACCACTTTGCTGGTGACGGGTCGTGGACCGGCGAGGAGATCACCGACGATCCGGCAGCGGCGAAGTTGTGCGCCGAAGCGTTCGAAGCCGTGTGGTCCAGCGCCATCCCCCACGACCAGTACGAGATCCGCTGACAGCACGCACCCGACAGGCCAGTTCACATGCCCATCTCCCCGTCCTCGTCCGCGCAGGCCGCGCGGGAAGTCGTAGCCCTACGGTTGCGCGACCTTCGCAAGAACGCCGGGCTGACGGTCGTTGAGCTGGCCGGCCGGTGCGGTTGGCACCACTCCAAGACGTCTCGCATCGAGAACGCCGTCACCGCCCCCTCAGCCAAAGACATACGGGCCTGGGCCGCCGCCTGCGAGGCCGTCGACCAGGCGGAGGACCTCGTCACCCAGTCGCTGAACGCCGAGTCCATGTACAGCGAATGGCGCCACCAGGTGCGCCGCGGGATGAAGCATCTGCAGGACAGCGTCGTGCAGTTCTTCCACGAGACCCGGCTGTTTCGGGTCTACTCCTCGACGATGGTTCCCGGCCTGCTGCAGACAGAGGGGTATGCGGCCGCGCTGCTGAGCAACATCGCCCAGTTCCGAGGCATCCCGTACAACGACGG